>JBJMXC010000203.1:0-10863 GCA_045809825.1 Chthoniobacterales bacterium
AAGACAAGGCCAGTGATAGCCTTCGAGTGCTTGACCGGCTCACCAACCAGGTTGCCCTCCCGGTCGCGAACATGCACTTCGCCGTCGGCGTAACCGAGCGCGAGACGGTTGTAATCCTTGTTGATGGCGAACGTAGTCAAAGTGCTGGTGCGGTTCTTCCCTTCCTTGACCACACTCCCGTCGGCAATCTTCCAAAGGCGCGACAATCCCGATTTGTCGATTGAAAATGCGAGCTCATTCCCGGGCAGAATGGTGACACCAACGATCGCGTCCGGATGTTTGATGACGGCATCAAAGGGCTTGCCGTTTTCCGCATCGAAGACCCTCACCGTGCCGTCTTCGGCACCGGCAATCGCGAGTTTGCTGTCGGGACTGAGGTCGACCACCGAAATTGCCGCGGGTAGTTTAACCGAAAGGGTCTGCGGCATCGGCCAGCGCTTGTCACGGAGAGTCGTGTAAAGCAGCTCGCCCAGTTCGCGGTCGTGCGGATACCGACGAGCGGCGTCCGCCAGAAGGGCCACGGCTTGCCGCGCATTGTTGCCCTCGAGCAGATCGAGCGCGTTGTTAATCGCAGCGTTCGAATCCTCCGCGACCTGCGCGCTGCTCCTGCCCGCCAGCGCCAGAATCGCAATGATCAGGCTGAGCCGTAGACATCGTCTTGGGTTCATAGGAGTACTGCATGGTCGATACCAACTCGGCAGGGCGCTATCGGACGAAAGTCCTATCCAAATTAGACCTCCTCAGCCTTTGATTCCGGATTGAGCGTCACATCGAGGTCGTGATTCCGCAGCATTCTCACGGTGCGGCCAAAATCGAGAGAGCAGAGCACCAGGATTGGTACGAGGAACGCAGAAAGCCGCCCAGGTGTCGGCGAACAAACGCATAGGTCAAGCTGCCTTCGCGGATTTCACGCAACGAAAACCAACCTGATTCGTGCCGGTATGGATGGGTCTCGGAAGCAGCGGCGAGGCTTAGGGCGTCTTTCCGGTCTGCTCCTGCATCATTTTTTCCAGATCGAGCATTGGCTCCTGGCTGACGCTAACCATTCCCTGATGGGAAGTTCGCAGGTCGAAAATCAGGAAGATCACGATGCTAATCAGTAAGGGCAGGAAAGCGCTCGTGAACGCTGAGCGCGCTCCTTGTGCGCCGGAGCCATAGGCGCTGGTAAGGCATCCGCACGCCGCGACAAGGATCAGGAGAACCCACACGGTCGCCGGGATGCGATTCCGGCCCGCGTGGACACGCTCAGCGTCGGTGTCGATCATCTCGTTGAGGGTAACAATAAAAGTGGCCGTGATCGGGGTCGGCGCTTCCTTCGCGGCGATCTCGGCCTGCTGCCAAAGTTCCTTCTCGATTTCTGCGCTTCTCCGCAGCCCTTCGGCCAGCTTCCCGGAATCGTAACTCACTTTCTCGGTCTCCAGTCGCACCCGCACAAAGCGGAGGAGCAGTTCCCTTACAGGCGCGCGTTGGGCCTCCGGCAGTAAGCTCGCGCGCAGCCAGGTTGTGCCGATACAATTTGCTTCCTTGAGTAACAGGTCGCGCCGCGCTTCATAGCGGCTCACTGCCATGGAAAACGTGAAACCCAGCAATAGTCCAAGCAATCCTAGGATGGCAGCCTGCACCCCTCCAATCTGACTTCGCCGCCCTTCGTCTTTCGCCGAGAAAAGCCGCAGACCGAGCTGGTAGCCGCCTTCCGCGATCGCGAGCAGCACCGCGGCGACGAGGAACCCGAAGAGCCAAATGTTGCTGGGGAAAAAAGGAAGGTCGCTCATTGGGAACGGAGCCCGATTTGCCGCGGCACCTTTGCGGCGGTCTCGCCATCTCGCTGGAGCCTCAAGTCTCGTGGTGGCATGGCCTCATCGCCATCTTGGTCACCGGGAATGCACGCGCTCGATCGGTAAGTTCTACCGGAGACTTCCCGGTTCCTCTCAGTGCCGTCCGGCGATCATTTCTTTCATGACGGTCCGGCCTCTTTCACCCAATGGTCCTTTGCTGCCGCGCTCCGTGAACCAAAGGCCTCGATCCTTATCCCGGCAATAAACGATGTTAACCCCGTCGCTCGTCAGTGCGTGATGAAAGGTCGCACTCCGATTGTCCTTGATGAATTCCCCGAACAACCCGCCCCAGGCGTCGCCGGCCATGGGAAAAAGTTTATCCCCGATCTGCTTCAGCTCATCTACCGTGATAACGTGAAGTGACTTCGCCATCGCCACGCGCCGTTCCGCGTTCAGTGTATCAAGATCAAATTTCTCGAAGGCCATCGTTCCGGCCATTTCAACAGGCTGATTCGAGGCGACACATCGGACCTTGGTCCTATTCGCGAATAACTCCGGCTGTGGACAATGCCGGCGTTACCCATGGGCCTGCTTCTCAAGGAAATCCGCCACAATCCCCTGCTTTGGCTGCTTATCTTTGTTCCAGCTGTGCTCGTGGCGGAGAAGGTCAAACCCGGATCGCACACCCTGCTGTTCGTCCTCGCGATCCTGGCGATTCTTCCTCTCGCAGTGCTATTGAGTCACGCCACCGAATCGGTCGCGGCCAAGACCGGCGATTCCGTGGGCGGGCTCCTTAACTCCACTCTCGGTAACCTGACCGAGCTCGTCATCGCCCTTTCCGCACTTCGCGCCGGGGAATACATGCTGGTCAAAGCCTCGATTGCCGGTGCGATCGTGACCAACAGCTTGTTCATGCTCGGCGCCTCGTTTCTCCTCGGCGGGCTCAAGCACCACCTTCAGGAATACAACCGCGTCGCGGCGCGGTTCCAGGCTGGACTGCTCTTTGTCGCTACAGTCGCGCTCCTGATTCCATCCACCATCGCTGCCCGGGGCACCACCGGCGCGATTGAAGCAAACAAGACTCTAAGTCTGGCACTGTCGATATTGTTGCTCCTGGCCTACGGACTCGGAATGTTTTTCTCGCTCAAGAGTCATCGCGAACTTTTCGCCGGCACCGGGGAAGAGATGGAAGCAGCCTGGCCCATGGGACTCGCGCTTTGCACCCTTGCCGGCGTGACGATCCTCGTCGCTCTGGTGAGCGAGGTCTTCGTCGCCTCTGTCCAGGAAGCCGCGAAGACCTTCGGGATGAGTCCGGCCTTTGTTGGGTTTATCGTCGTCGCGATGGTAGGCGGCGCCGCGGAAATGACTGCCGCCTTTTCCGCTGCGCGCAAGAACCGCCTGGATCTTAGTATCGGTATAGCTTTAGGCAGCGCCGCCCAGATCGCTCTCTTTGTCGCGCCAGTTCTGGTCCTCTTGAGCTACGTTCTCGGCCCCCACCCGATGGATCTCAGTTTATGGCCCGACGCCGTCGCCATGATCTTGTTCGCCACCCTCGCCGCCGCTCTTGTCACCAGTTCCGGCCGCTCCGCCTGGTTCGTCGGCGTCCTCGTCCTGATGGTCTATTTGATGTTCGCGACCACGCTCTATCTAATGCCCCCCGCGGTTCCGGCTGAGCGCTGATCACCGTTTCTAAATAATCTGGAGCCACGGCGCAAAACGGGGGTGCCATGCGAAGCAGGGTTCGGATTTCGTCGCTCCAGTCGCCATCTCACGGCGCCGACTCAGCCATGCGAGGCGAAAAATGTCCTCCTTTAAAGACGAATTTTCGTCTAATTCTCGCTACTCGTAATGAAACGCTCCATACTCGATGGATTCGGAGTGCACGCCTTCAACGACCTGCCCGTAACTCGGTTCGCACTCACGAACGAAAACGCAAAATTCCTTACCCCGGCATATTCGTTCGCCCTCTCCCAGAACTTTAGGCCAGAGCGGGACTATCAGGCAAACATCCGTGCGATCAGGCAACCGTTCCGCGTGCTCGTGGGCCAGAACGATGAAGCGTTCTATGCCGATCGATTTGCGAGTGTCTTCCAAGCCGCAGGGAAAAATGTTCCCGTTAGGATTCTTCCTGGTCTCGACCACATCGGATTGACTCTCGATCCGAGTGCTATCGAAGCCGCGGTCAAGGCGGTGGAAGATATGGACTCCGAAAGGCCTAACTAGACGATGCCAACCGAGATGTTTAAGCCGATTCAAGCATTTTTCGCTGCCGCGTTTGTCTGCAGCGTTCTGAGCGCACCTCCGACTTGGGTCTAATGGGTCGACTGTTGATGATCCTCGGTATCGGCGTGCTCATTAGCCGGTCCGTTGCAGCTGCCCAGTTGGTCGACATGGAGCTGATGACCTACCCTGAGGTTGCGGCGGCGATCCATGCGGGCAAGACCACGGTTCTGATCTACAACGGAGGGACCGAGCAACGAGGTCCACACGCCGTTCTCGGCGGACATTCTCTTGTCGCGCGCCGGGTTAGCGTCGAAATTGCCCGGCAGCTTGGCAACGCACTTGTGGCGCCGGTCCTTCCCTTCTCAATAGCCGGGGATCACCTCAATCCAAAATGGCCGGGAACCGTCAACCTGCCTGGGCCTGCGTTTTCGGCCGTTAACGAAGCTGTCGTCGGCAGCATGGTTGTGAACGGTTTCAAGAACATCGTCCTGATGGGTGACCACGGCGGTGGACAAGAAGAGCTAAGAGACCTGGCACAACGGCTGGACAGGAAATACGCGCCGCGACGGAGTCGCGTCTATTTCTGCGGCGATGTGTATGCTAAGACCCATGATGACGTGGACGCGTGGGTCAAGGCGCATGGACTGCCTCCAGGCAGTCACGGAGACGTTTATGACACATCGGTGCTCATGTATCTTGGCGGCGACACCTATGTGCGCAGGGACAAGCTTGTAGCAGGCGACCCCTTACTCGAACCCAGGCAGAAACCCGACCGCGAAAGACCCCTGGTGGATAATGGGGTCGTAGGCGATCCAAGGCCGTCAACTCCGGAGATGGGCAAGGTTTTCTTCGACGTCAAAGTTCGAAATGCTGTGGACCAAATCCGTTCTCTGCTCTCCGCTGAAGCCCGCGGAAAGTAGCGGATGGGAGGCGCCGGCGGCGAAAATGAAGGCGAGCATCCGCCAATTTCCTCACCCTGCGCTCAACCTCGACTGGTCGTTAGGCCTTTGTTTTCTGTAATAAGATGATTGCGCCGGCAACGCCAGATACAAGTGATGCGGCCAGGATTCCCACTTTCGCCGTCTCCAACGCAGGCACTGGACCGAAGGCAAGATTGGCCACGAAGAGCGACATCGTGAAACCGATGCCGGCGAGCGCGCCGACTCCGAGAATCTGACGCCACTTCACACCGTTCGGTAACGATGCCACGCCAGTGCGTGTCCCCAACCATGAAAATGCCACGACTCCTACAGGCTTGCCGAGGACCAGACCACAGACGACGCCAAGACTGATCGGATGCACGAGTGAGCCCGAGGTACCACCGCCAATAGCTACGCCTGCATTCGCAAGCGCGAAGACCGGCATGATCACGTACTTGCTCCACGGCACAAGCGCGTGCTCGAAGCGCAGCATGGGCGATTCAACCCGCTCGCAATCCGAAAGCAGGCGCTCAATCGCGTATCCTTTCGCGGCGATCGCCTCGACCCTTTCGCCAGCGTCTTCGGCACGACGTATTTGGTTGAGCGCGCTTTCACTCCGCGCGAGAAAGGCGGGAACATCAATGCGTTGCCGTGCTGGAATCGTCAACGCGACCAGGACGCCCGCGACCGTCGCATGAATGCCCGACTTGAGAAACGCAATCCATAAGCCCAGGCCAAGAACCGCGTAGATCACCGGATGCCGCGCCCCGATGCGGTTCATCGCAATCAGCGCAGCGAAAAAGAACGCGGCGACTCCGAGACTGATCCATGAAATCTGCGCGGTATAAAAGAATGCGATCACGAGGACCGCGCCGATGTCGTCGGCGATGGCAAGTGCGGCCAGAAAAACCCGCAGCGAAAGGGGAACTCGATCTCCAAGAAGGGCTAGCACCCCGAGCGCAAACGCAATGTCGGTAGCCATCGGGATTCCCCAGCCAGACGCGCCCGGTCGCCCCTGGTTAAAGAGCCAATAAAATGCAGCCGGAATTACCATCCCGCCGGTCGCCGCCGCAATCGGCAACGCGGCTTTTCGAAATGAAGCCAGCTCGCCGACCAGCGCCTCCCGTTTTATCTCCAAGCCAACAAGAAGAAAAAAAAGGGCCATCAATCCGTCGTTGATCCAAAAGTGCAAAGGCTCGGAAATGTTTCTCCCCGCGAAACCAAACGTGAGGTCGGTGTGCCAGAGATGAAAGTAACTCGCGGCCCACGCTGAATTCGCCCAAGCCAGCGCGATAACGGTGCAACTAATTAATAGAATTCCACCGGAAGCTTCCAGCTCCGCAAACTGCTGGAACGGCCTAACGACTCGTTCGATCGGTGTCGGTTTGCCTGGGACCGGGTCGCTCACAAGGCAGGTGGCGAAGAGGCGCTACTCTTTACCCCAATCGACTTTCCCCGTGTCCAGGTTGTAGACAGCGGAAACGATCCGGACCTCCTTGGCGTGCTCATCGAGATCGGCTTCTTTTGTAATTTTCGCCGCGGACAGGCGCGCATTCTCGGCTGTAGCATTAACCAGCGTGTCGCCCGACTCGCTTTTTGCCAAGACGACCGCCGGCTGAATGTCGCGAACCAGGGATTGGATGTGACTAGGGGCCGTATCGCTGGCGACGGCTGCGATGACAGCACCGCAGCGCTGATGACCGAGAATAACGACCAGCCGCGTGCCGAGATGCGCCACTGCATATTCAAGGCTGCCGAGGGCGTGCTCGTCCACGACGTTACCCGCCGTTCGAATGACGAAAAGGTCGCCTATGTTCGCATCGAAAAGGAGTTCAGGGGATGTCCGTGAATCGGCGCAGGCAAGGACGATGGCGAATGGATGTTGTGACTTCGCCGTCTCCGCCCGCTTGGCCGCATTGGGCTTGCCTTCGGAAACTTTGTTGCTCGAGAAACGAATGTTGCCTTCCTTGAGCTTGGCCAGGGCTGCATCCGCGCTCACGGATGGCGCATCGTCGTCGGCTGCGAAATTGTAGGAAGCGCCGAGGAGACTCAGCGACAGAATGAGAGCTACTTTAGATATCTTGTTCATTGGGTGTTGATGGTTCGATCAATTGTGAGTTCTAAAAAAAGAGGCAATTCCATTAAACAGGCAGCAATGCGATCCGCGTGATGGCGAAGGTGAAAACGGCGGCGGCGAAGATGAACGCGAGCAGGCGGACTCGGCGCTGGTCGAATTTTCCCGAGGCGCTGGCAAAGAAAAGGACGGTGGCGAAGAGAACGGTATTGGCGAGGTATTGGCCCGACAAATTACCGGCGTTGCCGGCGTCCTTAAGAGCCTGGGCCGCTTTCGCGGTCGCATCAACGGCTTCGCGCGTGCCCCTTAGCTCATATAAGCTCGGAACGAAAGGGTGCGGTTCGGCCTTCGGATTCTCGAAAGGCTTTTGTGCGACCCACCCGTTATAGGCTTTCCGGGCGTCTGGCGGAAACCGGTCAGCGTAAAACTGGGCTAGCTTGTCGTTACCCGCCTGTTGAGCAGCCAGCAATTGCATAAACATCGCGGTCTGAATCGTGGCCGCCTGCATCCCTTGTAGATTTAAAAGACCGGCCTCTCTTTCGAGCCTGTTCGCTGTTTGGGCGAACCGATTGCTCTTTCGCGTCCAGGCGGCTGACTCATAGGAGCACCACGCCGTGCCGACCGTCGCCAGCGCCATGAGTAAAGCTGTGACAGGTTCGACCCAGCGTTTGCGTGGCTTCAGCTCTATCCGGGCCTTTGCCTCGTCCGGTGGTTTCTCCATTGGGGAGCCGACGATGAATCAGCCGCCGACCCAGGTTCGGGCTTCTTCAAGTTGATTCGGCAGGAACAATTGGACCGGCGCGCGACGCACCCCTCCTCCAGCGAAGGCCAGTGCGTGCGCTTCCCAGCGTGGCTCGGCCACGATCGCGATCCTCGCGATCTCGCCACTGTGCGCGAGAAGGAAGTCGAGGTCGTTCCAATCCACGCGGCGCTCCCAACCCTCGAAGTTGTCCAGGATAACAAGAAGCCGCGGCTTGGCGCCGGCATCGATCTTCTGCGCCATTAGTTCCTGCTGCTTCGCGAATTCAGATCGTTTCAGGAGCCCGCTGACGCGAAGTTCGCAGACATCGTTCGCATCGTATTTCATCTCTGCCGGCATCGGTAAACCCTTCTTTGCGTGCAGCCTGAAGGCATGCCTTTGGCGCTGGAATAGGACCTTGGACTTATGAGAAGCAGCCGTGCTAAGCGCCACGCGATTCTAAGGCCTAAGCAGAGTAGTTGGAGTCTCGTGTAAGCCCAAGGTCCAATATTCGGGCCTGGCCTCGTTAACGAGACTTGGCGCGCATAAGAACGGTTGATGAAGTGTGAAACAACAAGACTCGGCCACCCAGTTCACCGGTAGCTGTCTCCGGCCTCGCCGCGGAGGCTTTCTCTACCTGGTTCTCTTCCTTTTTGCAGCGGTGGCACCGCGCGCCCATGCTTCGCTATTTCATGGTGAGACCCTCGACTCGATTGCCAATGGGATATCATGGGTCGTTATCGTCATCGCGCCGATCATCGGCATTGTGATTTTCTGGCTTGTCCACATCCTGCCAGAGAAAATTGCCCACAAGAAAAAGCATCCGCAGACGCGCGCCATCCAGTGCCTTTGCCTGCTCTCCCTGGCGTTCGGTGGATTGCTCTGGCCGATCGCATGGCTCTGGGCCTACAGCAAGCCGGTCCTCCACAAAATGGCGTACGGCACCGATGTGGATGAATCCCTCGCCCACCACGACGGGGAAAAATCCGAACACGACGGAGAGTTAGAAAACCCGGCCCATCCAGGAGGACGCCTTTAATGGAAATCATCCTCCTGATCATCTATTCGGTGTTCGTTTGGTTCATCTTCTTCAAGAAGAAGTGGCTCCCCTGGAACATCACCAGCCAGGTCATCGTCGTTACGATTCCGATCTTCGCGCTGACGGTCATAATCCTCTTCATGAACATCGTGGCGCCCTCATCGCACGATGTGCGGACCATGAACTACACCATCCCAATCGTGCCGCGCGTGAGTGGGCTGGTGATCGAGGTTCCAATTGAACCGAACCGGCCAATCAAAAAAGGCGATATCCTTTTCAAGATCGACCCGGTGCCTTACGAGGCGGCAGTGAAAGCCGCCGAGGCCACCTTGCAGGGAGCGAAGGATCAACTCAATAATGCCGCCAACAAAAAGCAGTCCCTAACGCCGCGGATCGACCTGGCGAAAAAGCGAGTAGAGCAATTCACCGCCCTGGCCGCAACCGGGGCGGGAAAGCGGGCCGACCTTGAGCAGGCGCAAAGTGACGTCGGCAATCTCGAAAGCGAATTCCTCGCCGCCGATGCCACCGAATCGCAGGCTAAAGCGCAAATTAGCAAATCCGACGCGGACCTCATCAATGCGAAATATGATCTCGACGGGTGCATCCATCGCGCGCCGGCCAACGGTCGCGTGACGAATCTCGCGCTCCGGCCCGGTGTCCGCGCGACGACGGTCACCGCCAATGCCGTCATGAGTTTTATCCAGGAAGATGACCCCTGGATTCTTGCTTTCTATCATCAGAACGAGCTGCGGTATGTCGAACCGGGCAACGAAGCGGAAATCTTTCTCGAGACTTACCCGGGCCGGATCATCAAGTGCAAAGTGGACTCTATCATGTGGGCCACGGCGCAGGGCCAGATGCCTATTAGCGGTACGGTGGGAACCACAGCGGGGCTTGGCCTGCTCTCGGACCGCATCGCCGTCCGGCTTTTGGTCGAATCCAAGGAAAAGGATCTCTTTCTCGCCACCGGCGCGATCGGAGCCGGCGCCATCTTCACTGAGCACGGCAAGATTCTTCACATCATCCGCAAAGTCTTCGTGCGTGTGTCGACGAAGGTGGACTGGTTCGTTTTCAAGCTGCACTGACGGCGACCGGGGCATGAACCTACGCGCCTTTTTCGGCATCGTTGCATGCCTCGTTCTCTCCGGTTGTTCTCTGCCTATTCCACCGTTTGGCGCCGACATCGCCCCCGAGTCGGTCCGCCAACAACTGCCCGGCTCGTGGGCCGGTCCGCATCGGCGCGGCCTAGTTGTTCCCGGTTGGATTCGTACCTTCGGCGACCCGGAGCTCACTGCGCTTGTCCAGGACGCCGTCGAGAGGAACCCGGATCTCGCAGCCGCGGCTGCGCGGGTAGAAGCGTCGCGCTACGCCGTCCGCGTCGCGGCATCGTCGCTTTATCCCCGAATCGCGATGAAGGGACTTGGCTCGCGCCAGGGCCAGGATGTTAGTGGCGACCTTGGCCGCGGCATTAATCCGCCGGATCTAGGGCCCCCCGGGACTGAAAATCCCGGCGGCAGCAACATCGATTCCAGCGTTGAATCCTCGTCACAGCGCTGGGTTTATGGCCTCGCCGCCGGCGCTTCATGGGAAGCAGACGTCTGGGGACGCATCCGGGCGAAAAAAGCGGCGGCATGGGCAGAGAGCCTCGCTCTGGAAGCCGACTACGAATTTGCCCGGCAATCGCTCGCCGCGGCGGTAGCGCGGGCCTACTTCTCAGCCATTGAAGCAGCGCAACAGGAGGCAAACGCGCAGGACTCGCTCGAACTCTATAACGAATACACAAAACTCACCGGCGACCGCAAAGCGCAGGGCTTTGCCAGCGACTTCGACATGTCGCAAATCAAATCCCGCACCGCGGGCGCCCAGGATGCATTGATCATTGCACAGCAAGCGCGGGCGCAGACCATCCGCGCCATCGAAGTCGTCACCAGCCATTATCCTGCGGGCAGGTTTGAAACTCGCCGCTCGTTTCCCGCTCAGCCGCGCGCCGTGCCCGCGGGCCTCCCCTCGCAGATTCTCGAGCGCCGTCCCGATCTGATCGCGTCCGAGCGCCGTTTCGCCGCTGCCTTTCATCGAGTGCACGAGGCGAAAAC
>JBJMXC010000204.1:0-9552 GCA_045809825.1 Chthoniobacterales bacterium
CGTGGGCTGCGAGAGGCAGGTGACGCGGTCGATGCGATGGTCATTCTCGCGTGCGACCAACCATTCGTCGACGCTGTGGTAGTCGGCACTCTGATTTCGGCCCAGGAAAAAACCGTGGCGCCGATCGTTGCCTGCAAATACGCGAACACGCTCGGTGTACCCGCCCTCTTTGCCCGCTGCTGTTTCGAAAACCTGCTCGCGTTGCCGGACAGTTCCGGCGCGAAGTCGTATCTTGAGTCGCGCCGCGCTGATGTCGTCGCCATCAACTTTGAGCCGGGCGCCGTCGATATCGATACGGCCGAGGATATGGACTACCTCAACGGTCTTCCGGCCTTTTGATGACCTGACATATCGTCGGAAATTTTGCGTCCAGGGCCGCTCGGCTGGGGATTACTGGAGGTTGATCGAGCAGGCTCGGGATGTAGGCGAAGACATAAGGCTTATCATCCCGGTGCCATGCGAGGACCGTTACACCGGCATCCGTGCATCGGTAGTTAGTAGCGAGAGTGAGTCCAACCGGCGCCGTCGCCGTATACGGGTTGGGAGACCAAAGTCCGCCGGCTGCGATCGCCGACAAACAATCGCCCACTTCGCCCGAAGCAAATTTTAGAGATGGCTCCAGCGTCCGTTTCACGAAACAGCTGTAGCGCGCGATGTCATTATAAAATCCCACTCGCAACTTCAGCGTCCCACCGAAATCGTATTCCCAGCAACTTTCGATGCGAAAGCCGCCGATGAGAGCTTCGGCGAACGTCGGCCTTCCGAAACGCGCGTTCAACGTCTCCTTGCTTCTTGTTAGAATGTCCATGGTACCTTGCCTGCGCCAGGGCCGCAGAAGTTTGAAGGTCGCGCCGGAAAAGAATCGCTGTTGCTGAGGGTGGATCTGCCCATTTCCAGGAGGAGCTTCGCGGTGTCTTATCAATCCTTCACGGCGCCGGCAAGGTGAATGGCCGGCCGAGCAGAAGAAGAATTTGGAACGACTGACGCCAGTTTCGGATTAGATTGCGGACATGGCGGACGTAACCATTGAGATTATCGAGAACGGCCCCTACATCGTGAGTGGGCCGGTGGACTTGAAGGATGCCGACGGTAATTCTTTCCCGGCAAAAAAACGGATCGCGCTTTGCCGTTGTGGCGCGTCGACAACGAAACCGTTTTGCGACGGGACCCACTCGAAGATCGGTTTCCAGGCAGCCGAGCGAGCGGTGCCGGGTTCAGCCGAAAACTAATCGAGGGACGCTACCCCGCATAGATTCGAACTATGAATAACGCCTCCAAAGGGCGCTGTGTTACCGTTACACCACGGGGTAATTTAGCGGATGCGTGACGGATAGGGGCTCATCCCCGGGTCCTGTATGCATGCGTCAAACGAGGCTAAAACTGGCTGCGACCAGGATCAACGGCAAGCGTTTTTGGCAGGGCACTTCACCTAACTCGTGGCCGCCGAAACCGCTGCAGGTTTCAAAGCGCGCAGACAAGGCGACGTCTATCGAGCCGGCGAAGCCTCACTTCACGGTTTACGGCGTTCGGCTGCGGCGAGTTGAGGGATTTTGTTACGAAATCTTCGCCGGCACGAGGCGTAAGTAATTCTGACGTAAATGGTTGACACCCACGAGCCGGGTTGTCAGGGTCGCCGGCTCAACAGTTAACCTGGAAAGAAATACCTAATGAAATCAATCACAGTTACGCTTGCAGCAATCACTGCACTCAGCCTCTGCCTGCCGCCGCTCGCGCTGGCCGCCGATAACTCCGCGGTCGAGACGAAGATCAAACAAATGGAGGATTCGTGGGCTGCCTCTCAGACACAAAAGGATCATGGCGCCAGTGCCGTTGAAGCCATGCTGGCGAGCGATTACGCCGGCGTCGGATCGAAGGGCGAAATCCGCAACAAGTCCACGCAGATCGAGCACATCAAGGGCGATACCGACACCTACAGCTCAGCCAAGAACGACAACATGAAGGTGCACGTCTACAGCGCCGACCTTGCCACCGTTTGCGGAACCTCCACGGAAGCGGGCAAAGACAAGGATGGGAAAGAATTCAGTCGGTCTTTTGCCTGGGTGGATACCTGGATGCAACGCAACGGGAAGTGGGAGTGCATCGCCAGCGGCGGCACGGCGGTCGGCGACAAAAAGTAAACGCCGGATTTTGCCTTCAATTACTGCCTGGCTTGGAGCGGGTCCGGCCGCGCGACTTGCACGTTTACACTTCGCTCTGACTCCTGCCTGACAAGCGGTGCGGGGAAATTACCCTGGTAATTTCTCCGCATTGCTTTGGCAATTTGCAATTGAAGCCGCGATCAGGCCGAGGCGGCCATGTCGCTGGCGACGCAACCGACGCGTGACATTTTCACGCGCTGCAAAATCCCATTAACCTTGGCCAGTAATTCGTCAGGCCGATGCGGTTTGAGGATGAAGCCGTCGAGACC
Organism: Chthoniobacterales bacterium; assembly: GCA_045809825.1. Classification (GTDB taxonomy): domain Bacteria; phylum Verrucomicrobiota; class Verrucomicrobiia; order Chthoniobacterales; family UBA10450; genus AV80. The sequence continues at coordinate 2,429 of JBJMXC010000204.1, forward strand.
GGCCGCGGCCAGCCGTGCGACGCGGTTGTCCTCATGCGTCATGAATCCCGTGCTCAAGAGGACGACGGCCCGGGGATTGATCGCTCGAAGCCGGCGGAACGTTTCGGCGCCGTCCATGAATGGCATCGAAAAGTCGAGCAGGATCAGGTCGAACCCGTTGGGCCGTTTCCGAACCTGCTCCAGACACTCGAATCCGGACTCGACCGAAACCACGTCGAATCCGGCTTCCGAGAAAACGCGGCTGGCCAGGATACGAGCGGGAGGGTCGTCGTCGACGACAAGAATGCGACGGGGGCGTGAAGACGCGGGCGCCGCAGACGGTTCGGGGGAATTATTTTCGTAAAGGGGCGAATCGATTTGGTCGTGCATCACATTTTCACACAGGACGCGTAAACGCCGGTGTTTGAATGCAATAAAGCAAGAAAAATGCCGCCCTTTAGAATTACCATAATCGAGTCCGCAAAGCCTTCTCCGACCGGTAAAAATGCGCGAATCCCCGGTTTCCCCAATTGCAGAATCGGGCTATGTTGCCAGCCCCACTGATGAACCAATTGTCTATCCGTAATCTCCAGGTCTCGATCGCCGAACAGCCGATCATTCGGGGCCTTTCCCTGACTGTGCCGAAAGGCGAAGTCCACGCCATCATGGGGCCGAACGGCTCGGGCAAGAGCACCCTCGCCAAAGTCTTGGCCGGGCATCCCGATTATAAAGTCACGGGCGGCGACGTCGAAATGGACGGCGAAAATATTCTCGAGCTGGCGCCAGACGAACGCTCGCGCAAAGGACTCTTCCTGGCGTTCCAGTATCCAAGCGAAATCCCGGGCGTCAGTATTGCCAATTTTTTACGCGCGGCTGTCCAGGCGCGCTTGCCGGAGGGCGAGGAACTCGAAGCGACCGAGTATTACGCGAAGCTCTACGAAAAAATGGACCTGCTCGAGATGGATCGATCGTTCACATCACGGTCGGTAAACGAAGGTTTTTCCGGCGGGGAAAAGAAACGCAACGAGATCCTCCAATTGGCTATGCTCCAGCCGAAGTATGCCGTCCTCGATGAAACTGACAGCGGTCTTGATATAGACGCGCTGAAGGTCGTCGCTAACGGCGTGAACTCGATGCGCGGCCCGAACATCGGCATCCTGGTCATTACCCATTATCAGCGCCTCCTCGAATACATCGTTCCCGATCACGTGCATGTCATGGTCCAGGGCCGGATTGTCCGCAGCGGAGGCAAAGAGCTGGCTTTGGAATTGGAAGAAAAAGGTTACGAACGCTACGAGACGGAAAAGGAACTGCGCGAGCCGGCCGTGGCTTAAGGGAGAACACATGGCTAAAGAACCATCAGCTTTGGAAATCGAGCGGAACGTCGGGAATTTCGCTTACCCGGAAACGCACACCCACGACGCCGGGATCGGCCTGACTGAAAAGACGATCCACTTCATCTCGGACATCAAGGAGGATCCGGATTGGGTCCGCGAATTTCGCCTCAACGCTTACAAGACTTTCATGAGCAAGCCGATGCCGACGCATTGGGCGAGCAAGGATCTCGAGGCCATCGTTTTCGACAACATCCGCTATTACCTGAGCGGCGGGACCCAGCCGAAACGCAATTGGGAGGACGTGCCGGACGACGTGAAGCGGACGTTCGAGCGACTCGGTATCCCGGAGCAGGAACGCAAATTCCTCGCAGGAGTGGAGGCGCAGTTCGATAGCGAAGCGGTCTACTCGAACATCAAGAAGGCGGTGGGTGAACAGGGCGTAATTTTTGTCGGGAGCCGCGAAGGGCTGAAGGATCATCCGGAAATTTTCCGGAAGTGGTTCGGCAAAGTGATCCCGACGGGCGACAACAAATTTAGCGCGCTTAATTCAGCGGTGTTCAGCGGCGGCTCGTTCATCTATGTGCCGCCGGGCGTGAAAGTGAAACACCCGCTCCAGGCTTATTTTCGGATCAACGCCGAGAACTTCGGGCAATTCGAGCGCACCCTGATCATCTGCGATGAAGGCTCGGAGTTGACCTACATGGAGGGATGCACGGCGCCGAAGTTTAACACGGCGACATTGCACAGCGCGGTGGTTGAGCTCGTGGCCCTAAAGGGCGCGAAGCTCCAATACATCACCGTCCAGAACTGGTCGTCGAACGTTTTCAATCTCGTTACAAAACGCGGACTCGCCCATGAGGACGCCGAAGTGAAATGGATCGATTGCAATATTGGCTCGCGCCTCACCATGAAGTATCCGGGCGTGATCATGAAAGGTCGGCGCGCGCGCGGCGAAGTTCTTTCAATAGCCCTGGCGGGTGACGGCCAGCACCAGGACACCGGCGCCAAGATGGTGCACGCCGCCGATGAAACGACGAGCAACATTATTTCGAAGAGCATCAGCATCGGCGAAGGCCGGGCGACCTATCGCGGGCTCGTCCAGATCCCGAAGCATCTCAAGAACTGCAAGAACAACACTGAGTGCGACGCGCTGCTCATTAACTCGACGAGCCGGACCGACACGTATCCGGCAATTACGGTTCGCGGGACCGGCAATTCGGTCCAGCACGAAGCCAGCGTCAGCCAGGTCAGCGCCGAGCAAATCTTTTACATGCAGCAGCGCGGCCTGACCGAAGCGCAGGCCATGAGCCTGAGCGTGAATGGTTTCGTGAACGATTTGGTGCGGCAATTCCCAATGGAATACAGCGTGGAATTGAAGCGCCTGATCGAGCTTGAGATGGAAGGCTCGGTCGGCTAAGGTTTCGCCCCCAAGACGCAAGGAAGCGGCGGCGGTCAAAAGGGCCGCCGTTTGCGTTTCACGGTATGAGCAACCAGACAGCCGTCCTCGAGGAAACCATGGAAGAGACCGAATCGCCGCAATCCGCGCGGCCGATTCTCTCCATTCCTTTCGAGCCGCGCGCGACGGATTTGCCGGTATGGTTTCGCGAGCAGCAACAGGCGGCCTGGACCAAATTTGAAGGACTGCCGTATCCGGCCCGAAAAGACCCGGCCTGGCGTTTTTCCAACGTCAATGCGCTCAATCTTTCCGCGTTTAATCTCGGGACGCCGCTAACCCAGTCCGAGCGTGAAGAAATTCTCGAGCGTTCGACTCGCCTGAACGATGTCGCCGGCCGATTGATCTTTGCCGATGACCACTTAGTCCGGCGCGATCCGCTTTCCCAGAAACTTCTCGCCGCCGGCGTGATCCTGAAGCCGCTCGAGCGCGCGATCATCGAGCACGAAGATTTGTTCCGCCGTCATTTCATGGCGCAACCAGCCATGCTCGGTTCGGCCAAATTCGCGGCGCTGCATGAAGCGCTCGTGACGTCAGGAACTTTTGTTTACGTGCCGAAAGGCGTCGAAGTCGAATTGCCGATCGAGATTTTCAATTGGCTTCACGGCGAGAACGCTTCGGTTTTCCCGCACACCCTCCTGATCGCCGACGAAATGGCGAAGGTGACCGTGATCGAGCATTTCGGTTCCATTCATTCCGTCCGCGCCGGATTCGCGTGCGGAGTCAATGATCTCGTCGTCGGGCGCGGCGCCAAGCTGAATTACGTTTGCACCCAGACTTGGAACGAAAAAACGCTCGCGATCCAGATCAACTCGACCTCGGTCGAGCGGGATGCGTCCGCGCTAAGCCTGAATGTCCATCTCGGCGGCGCCTACTCCAGGTTTGAGGGCCTGAGCCGGCTAACCGGCGAAGCAGCACGGAGCGATATGCTCTCCGTCTCCGTCGCGGACAACGCCCAGGAATTCGACGCTCGCACTCTCCAGAACCACCTGAGCCCGCACACAACGAGCGACCTCCTTTACAAAAACTCGCTGAACGACCGGGCCCGAAACACCTTCGGCGGTCTCATCCGGGTCGAGCCCCATGCCCATTTCACCGATGCCTACCAAACCGTTCGCAATCTTCTCCTGAGCGACGACGCCGAGGCCAACTCAATGCCCGGTCTGGAGATTCTCGCCGACAACGTCAAGTGCAGTCACGGCGCCACCTCCGGCCAATTGAGCGAGGACGAAATGTTCTATCTTCTCTCCCGCGGCATCCCTGCCCCCGTCGCGAAACAACTTCTCGTCAGCGGCTTCCTAAACGAAGTCCTCGGCCGCCTCGATCATCCCGCCATCAGCACGCTCGTTCACGACATGATCGAAGCGAAATTCGCGCGGCGATAAGGCGCGATTTGCCCCGCTACGGGACGTTGTAAATTTCGAGGAGGCCGACCCCGGTGGCGCTGTCTTTGCCGCGGACTAGCCGTAGAGTTTCGCGATCGCGGTCGCTTCCGCGGAAATGCGCGTCGCCAATTCTTTGGGCGCTAGAACGCGGGCATGTTTTCCCCAGCTTAAAATCCAGCGTTCGATCTCTTTCAAACCGCCGAGTTCCAATTCCAGGATGATGGAGCCGTCTTTTGTTTCGCGGATCCGCTGGGATCCATGCCACTTCCGTTCGGCGACGAGGCGGCCGGCAAACGAATCGAATTCAATTCGGATCCGTTGTGTCTTTCCGGTTGAATAGACACCGAAGCTGCCGCTCAAAATCTGGCCGATGGAAAAATCAACGGGCCGGCGGAAGCCTTTTGTCGTCAGCCGGACTTTTCGCATCCGGGGCAGTGCGAACGTCCGTACTTGCAACCGGTCCAAATCCTCGCCGAAAAGGTACCATTGGTTTTCCAAACAGCCGAGATGGTAGGGGCGGACGCGGCGCATTTCGTAGCCGGCGCTCTCCAGCTTCCGATAATCGAATTCCAGCTCAACCTGGCGCAGGACGCCCTTACTCACCGTTTCGAATAACTCGAGGTCGGAGATGCTCGCCCCGGCGCTTCGGAACGAGATCGCGTCCTCCAGATCGTGCCACGAAAACGACAGGCGGTGCTCAAGACCATCGGTGAGTTTCCGGAAAGCGGACTGCAGGGGCCGTTCAAATGGCGTTCCCTTGTATTGCGCGAGCGCTTTTTGGGCGACGAGAAGCGCGGTAATCTCGCCTTCTGAAACTTCGATGCTGGGGAAGGCAGTGACCGGCTCGGTGTAGTAGAAGCCGAATTCCTGCGGATGATAATCGATCGGCAGGCCCAGCCGGTAACGCATGAAATCGATGTCGCGTTGAATCGTCTTGGCCGACACCTCGAGCTCGGCGGCGATCTTTTGGCAGTTAGGAAATTTCTTCGCTTTCAGGGCGCTGTGAAGCCGCAGCATCCGCTCCAGGGGCGGCCGCGAAAAATTTTCATTATTTTTTACCATAGGACAGTCCATGTCCTACCCCCTGTCTTAGGTTTGCGCCATGAAAAGATACAAGATTCGTTATCCACGCCGCAATTTGCTCGCTGTCCCATATTCCGTCCGTCCCGATCGAATCGAGCGCGGCCTTCGGATTCTCCGGGCGCTCCGCGCATCGATCGCTGCGACCCCCGAGCCGTTTCCGCGGCATCGCCAGGAGGAATTCAATTTCCCGGTGCCCCGGCGCGCCTGAAATCGGGCGCAGAAAGTATTGCAACGGCCCGCGGCGGTCGTTACGTTCACTTCCCTGCCGGCGGTTCTGACCTCCGGTAATCTTCCGGGAAGACATGGACGTTAGCGGCACAATCGAAGCGATCCTCGCCCAAAAAGGGACCGAGACTTTCACGATCTCGCCAGATGCCACGGTTTACGATGCCGTTGCGTTGATGGCGGAAAAAAACATCGGCGCCTTGCTCGTTACCGAATACGACCGGCCGGTCGGGATGATGTCCGAGCGGGATTACACCCGCAAAGTGATGTTGCGTGGCAAGAAATCGCGCGAAACGCTCGTGCGCGAAATCATGTCGAGCGATCTCACGGTTATCAGCCCTCGCGAGCCGGTCGCGAACTGCCTGCGAATGATGACCGACAAGCGGATTCGGCATTTGCCCGTACTGGACGGTGAAACGATCCGCGGAGTGATCTCAATTGGCGATTTGGTGAAATGGGTGATCGCGACCCAATCAGCAACGATTGAGCATCTGGAGATGTATATCTCCGGCGGTTACACGGGTTAGGTCTTCCCATTCGTGATCGTGCTCGTGCTCGATCTGTGACGGATTCGATTAGAGCAGGAGCCACGAGCACCAATTAGTCGACGGTCATACACCGCCGTTACAACGACCAAACCGTTTTGCCAGCCACAATCGTTCGCACGGCTCGCCCCTTGAGCTGCCAGCCGTTGAACGGCGTGTTACGCGACATGGATTGGAACTGGGACGCGTCCACAGTCCATTCCAGTTCCGGATCGATCAGGGTGACGTCACCTGCGCGCCCCACCGACAATGTTCCCGCATCGATCTGCAACAGGCGCGCAGGGTTCACCGTGTACATCTCGATCAAGCGTGGCAGGTCGATGGTTTTGTGTTTGTGAACGAGCAGGTCGAGGAATAATCCGAGCTCGGTTTCCAGTCCGACGATGCCGAAGGGCGCGGCGTCGAATTCGACTTCCTTTTCAAATTGCGCATGCGGCGCGTGGTCGCTGCACAGGATTTCGATCGTTCCATCGGCGATTCCTTCGAGGAGCGCCGCCACATCTTTCTTCGTCCGAAGCGGCGGATTCATCTTGGAGTTCGTGTCGAAGTTCTGGATCGCATCGTCCGTAAGCGCGATGTGATGCGGGCAAACTTCGCCGCTGATCTTCACGCCGCGGGCCCGCGCTTCGCGCAATATCCGGACGCTCCCGGCGGCGCTGAGATGCTGGCAATGGACGTAATGATCGCAGCAAAAAGCGAGGAGCACGTTCCGCGTCACAATCACTTCCTCGCCGATACTTGGCCATCCCGGCAATCCAAGCAGCGTGCTCCAGTAACCTTCGTGGACGACGCCGTTGCCGACGAGGTTGTAGTCCTGGCAATGATCGAACACCGGCACGCCCACCATCCGGGCGTATTCGATCGCGCGCCGCATCAGCTCGTTGTTCTGGACGCAACGGCCGTCATCCGTGATCGCGACGACGCCTGTCTGTTTGAGTGACCCAATCGGCGCGAGCTCTTCACCGAGCAGGCCTTTTGAAATCGCGCCGGCCGGCAGGATGTTGACGCACGCGACCTCCGCTGCGCGGTCCCTGATCCATGTGATCGTCCCGGGGCTGTCCGCCACCGGTGACGTGTTCGGCATGGAGACGATTGTGGTGAATCCGCCAGCAGCCGC
>JBJMXC010000205.1:0-7776 GCA_045809825.1 Chthoniobacterales bacterium
GGCGGCGAAAGGTACTGGCCCAACACCTGTAGCAGCTCCACCGGATCGGCAAAACGAAGGTGGAAAAGTAAGGTTACGACGTGCTCGCCTTCGGGAAGATCGGCCTCGTCGGAGATGAGCGGGATGCCCGCATTGCGCGGGCTCCGGCCCGTGCCGATCACCTTCACGACGTCGTTTTCGGCAGGGACGAGCGAGTACCCGTTCATGAGCAGGTTGATCTCGATAATTTTTATCGCCTCGTCCTTGGGCACCGGTCGGCTTAGGAAAATGCTCACCTTTCCCTGGACGAAATTGTCCATGATCAGCTTCTTGTTGGTCAGCGTTTCGTAAAGGTGCAGGACATCGGCAACGTCGCTGTTCGGGTATTGCAACGTAACAGTCTTATCCGGCACCGGTGTCAGGCCCGGAACCGATGGCGGGGGAGCAGCGCTCTGCTCGGCTGCGGCTGTTGGCAACGGCTTCGGCGGAACAATTTCGGGCGCAGCGGGTTCTTTGGCCGGCGGGTTTGGCTTCGGGGCCACGGGCCGGATGGCCGGGGTCACCGGCTTCGATGGCGCAGGGCTAGCCGAAGACGTGGGCGAGACCTGCGGCTGCCCAAACGCCAACTGGAGCGCCGCCAGAAGCAGCGCCGCGAAACAGAGTGGGCGAAGCACGCGCTTTATGTAATAGGTCAGGGGTTGCAGGTCAAGATTATAGCAACCCTATATGAAGCCCCTCCGATCGATCCATAAGGCCGCTCAATCCCGGGCTATTGCCTTTGCCCTGAGTGGGTTTTTCATAACCGCCAGCCTGTCCGGCGCTTCGACCGATCCTACCGCGGAGGTCCGCGCGGTAATGTCCGCACAAGTGGCGGCCTGGAACCGCGGCGACATCGATGGCTTCATGAACGGCTATTGGCGCTCCGAGCGGACCGAATTCGTTTCCGGTGACAAGGTTACGCGCGGCTGGCAGACCGTTCGCGACCGTTACCGCAGGAAATACGACAACCGCGAAAAGATGGGCACGCTGACGTTCTCAGAAATTAACGTTACGACGTTAGGGAGCGACGCAGCGTTCGTCGTCGGTCGCTGGAGCCTGCGTCGCAAAAGTGACCGGCCTCACGGCGTGTTTACGTTGCTCTTTCGCCGCACGCCCGCAGGCTGGCGCATCGTCCACGACCACACGTCGTGAGGTAGATCGAGCAAAAAGAGAAGATCGACCGCCGCTACAACGGAGGGGTCTTTAATGCTGTCAGCAGCTTCTGATGGATCCCGTCGAATCCGCCGTTGCTGAAAATAACAACAACGTCGTTTTTCTCCACGAGCGGCACCAACTTCCTGATGATCTGCGCGGCGTCAGGTTCGTAAAACGCCGGCCGGCCGGACTCCGCGATCGCGCGCATGACCGCTTCAGGATTGAGCCGTTCGTCTTCCGGAATCTGGTCGAGCCGCGCCACCTGCGAAATGAAAACGCCGTCCGCCAGTTTAAGTGCGTCAGGCAATTCCTGCTGAAAAACGGCGCGACGGGTCGTGTTCGAGCGCGGCTCAAACACGGCCCAGACTCGCGCACCCGCAAAACGATGCCGCAGTGCCCGGAGCGTCTCGCGAATCGCCGTCGGATGATGGCCAAAATCATCGATTACCTTGATCCCGCGGACTTCACCCCGCACTTCCTGCCGGCGCGCTATTCCTTTGAAAGTCTTGAGTGCCTTGCGCACATCTTCCAGCGATACCCCATAAAAGCGTGCGGCCGAAATCGCCATCGCCGCATTCCGAATATTGAATTCGCCAACCATCGGAATTTCGAACTCGTCCTCAACCAGGGTGAAGCGCGAGCCATCGGCAGAATACGAAACATCGCGGATCCGCCGTGCACAGTTCTCGGAAAATCCGACCTCCTCGATCTGCGCCATCAATGGCTTGAGCTGGCGCGCCACGTCCAGGCAATTGGCGTCGTCCCCGTTTAACAGGATCATCCCGTTTTGCGGGACGATGTTGAACAGGCGCCGAAAGCTGAGCTTGATCTCGTCGAGGTTGTTAAAAATGTCGGCGTGATCGAACTCGATGTTGTTGACGATCAGTAACTCCGGGAGGTAGTGAACGAACTTCGAGCGCTTATCGAAGAAGGCGGTGTCGTATTCGTCGCCCTCGATCACGAAGTATTTCGAATCGTTGAGGCGCGCTCCCTGGCCGAGGTTTGTCGGGATGCCGCCAATCATGAAGCTTGGGTCGAATTTCGCTGCGGTTAGAATCCAGGTCAGAAGGGCCGTCGTGGTTGTTTTGCCGTGGGTGCCGGTCACAACCAGATTGTGGCGTCCGCGCAGGAAGAGCTGCTTCAATACTTCCGGCAACGAAACGTAATAAAGTTTCCGGTTCAGGATCGCTTCCACTTCCGCGTTACCGCGTTTCATGGCGTTGCCGATCACAATGACGTCGGCGTCCTCTGGAATATTTTCCGGCCGATAACCGGAGGAGAGCGCGATCCCTTTGCTCTCGAGGAAAGTGGACATCGGCGGGTAAACACTTTCGTCCGATCCGGTCACGTCGAATCCACGTTCGCGCAGCGCGGCCGCGACCGATCCCATGGCCGTGCCGCAAATGCCGACGAAATGATATTTTTGTTGCCCGCCTTTCACGCGAATTCCTTTACGCCGCCCATGTCATTTTGGCTAGCGCTTCTCCCAATGTGGGTAGGGCGAGACGCTGTCGAGCCGTGGGTGTTACGAGAATCGTTTCGGCTCGACAGAGTCTCGCTCTGCCGAGGCTCCGGCCCAATATCGTGCTCGTGCTCGTGATCGAAGTTCGTGGGATCGAGCATGGGCACGATTACGATTGGAAAAGTTCGCCGACTGGAAAAAGATAATGCCGGAGATGCCTGGCCCGAAAATCGTCGCGATCATGCCGGCTTACAACGCCGGTAAGACCATTGAGCAGACCTATCGGGAGATTCCACCCGGTGTGGTCGATGAATGCATTGTGGTCGACGATTTTTCGGCCGATTCCACCGTCGAAGTCGCCCGCAGTCTTGGTCTCCGTGTTTTTTTGCATCGCGAGAACCAGGGTTATGGGGGAAACCAGAAGACGTGTTATGTCGAAGCGTTGAAAACGAATGCCGACATTGTCGTGATGTTGCATCCGGATTATCAATACGACCCGAAAAGGATTCCAGCCCTGGTCCAACCGATCGTGGAAGGACGTGCCGACCTGGTTTTGGGATCGCGCATGGCCTACGCTGTCAGTGGCGGAATGCCTTTGTATAAAAGGCTGGCAAACCGTTTCCTAACCTGGTGTGAAAACAAAGTGTTTGGCTTGAAGCTCTCGGAGTACCACACCGGCTTTCGCGCCGTTAGTCGGTCGTTGCTCGAGACGACGCCGTTCCTGCTCAACTCCAACGATTTTATCTTCGACCAGGAGATCGTCGCCCAAGCGGTTTGGTTTGGTGCGCGTCTCGAGGAGATTGAGGTTCCCCACCATTATTTTCCTGAGGCTAGCACGATAGGATTCGGCCGCTCAGTCCGTTATGGGTTCGGAATTCTAAGACTCCTTGCCACTTACATCCTTAACCGGCGCGGCCTGCTTTCCTCGCGGATATTCCGGCCTTTGCATCACGCCTACGCGGAAGTCCCCGCGCAATCCCCCCATCCCTGACGCAACCGGGTTTTTTCATGCTAGCGCTCCTTTATCTCGTCCTGGTTTTTTATCTGGGTGACCTGGTCAGTCGGCGCTTCTTTCGGTTTGTCACGGGCGCGCATCGATGCGCGTCAGCCGTAATCATCGGCCTTTTGCTTAGCTCGTGGTTCACCTATCTCGCTTCCTGGTTATTTCGCGCCACCACCCGGCCGCTTCTCTGGGGTGATCTTTGCTTTTTTATTCTCGTCGCCAGTGTCATTTGGAACGTGCGACGCCGTCACCGACGAGGCCTCGTCACCGAAGCGCGCTTTGTCGAGCCGCGCGTCCCCGGTTCGGCTTTTTGGGATTGGGCGGTTCTCCTCGCCTTCTTCGTTTTCGCCTCATGGCTGATGTTTGCCACGCTCGATTACAAGGACGGAACGCTGCTTATCGGCAACAACGAATGGAGCGACTTCGGACCTAACACCGCCATCATCCAAAACTTCGCCGTAGGTCATAACTTTCCGACGCAATATCCTCACTTCTCCGGCGAACCAATTCGGTATCACTTCCTTTTCTACTTCCAGGCTGGCAACCTGACCTTCCTCGGCTTCAACCTAGCCTGGAGCCTCAACCTTCTCAGCATCATTACGCTGGTCTCGCTGATGGCGGTCTTGATGGCGCTCGGCCAGTCGCTCTTTAACTCCCGGGTTGTCGGGCGCATTGGCGCCGCTCTGTTTTTCTTTCACGGAACCCTGAGCTTTGTCGGGTTCTTGCGCACGCAGCCATCTGTGTCCGCCGCGTTTCATGCCATCCTTGGACTAAAGGATTTCCTTAATTCGGGTTACCCATACCGCGGCGAGCCCTGGGGGATTTGGACCCAGGTCGTTTACCTGAACCAGCGTCACTTCGTCAGTGCGGTAGCCTTGCTCGTCCTTGTCCTTCTCTTCCTGATCGATCGTTATCGCCAGCATTCTCTCGAAACAGCGAACCCAGCGGCCTTACCTGCGGCAGAGTCAGCGCCAGTCACGGAGATATCTCCTGCCGCGGAGCCGGAATTTCCCGAGGCCGACTTTTCGATTCCTCCGGAAGTCGAACCCGAACCGATTCAACCCGAGATCGGTTGGCCTACTCGAATCCGCCAGCTCTTTGGGAGGCTGGTAGTGTTTGATAAGAGCTTCATCCTCGCAGGTTGTCTTCTTGGTCTGCTGCCGTTTTGGAACGCGCTTGTCTTTACCGCGGCCTTTGCAATTCTTTCCCTTCTTTTCCTCCTCTTTCCCTGCCGCCGCCAAATGGTTGGGCTGGGACTGGCCGCCGGGCTCGTCGCCTTGCCTCAACTCGCATTGTTAAAAGCCGGAGGAGTCCACTCAGCTACTCACTCGCTTCTCCATTGGGGCTATGTCATCGGTCCGCCAACTATCGGCAACATTCTGCGCTACATCGGATTTTCTTTTGGCCTGAAATGGGCGCTTGTCCTCGTCGGCTTTGCTTTCGCGAATTGGTTTCAGCGTCGGTTCTTCCTCGCCCTTTGCGTCATGTACGTGATGACGTTCTGCCTCCAGATGAGCCTGGAGACCCTCGCTAACCACAAATACCTCAATGTCTGGCTCATCATTAGTAACCTGTTTGCGGCCTATGGCATTTGGCGATTCTGGCGTATCCGCCCGCAGTGGCTTGAGATCGTTACACGCCCAATCGCGCTCCTTATCACGGGCGCTATTCTTCTGGGTGGCGGGATCGACCTGGTTGCGATCCACAATGCCTATTGGATCCGGCTGAAGTACGAACACGACCCGCTCGTCACCTGGGTCCGTGAAAATACCAAGCCGCACGACATTTTCCTGAGCGACCGCTTCGTTAATCATCAGATCCTGCTCGCCGGCCGCCGCCTCTTCTATGGCTGGCCCTCGTTTTCCTGGGGCGCCGGCTACGATACCACCCAGCGCGATCAGGATCTCCGTGTTCTCTTTGAAAGCACCGATCCTTACGCGGTCTTTCGCCTTCTCCACAAACATAAGATTGCTTACGTGGCGATCGACGAGGGCGTTCGGCATGGAGACTTCACCAAACGACACAATGAAGAGCTTTATAAGCTAAACTTTCCCAAGGTGTGGGAGGACACGGCGAACCAATATTTCGGATTGGTTATTTACAAGATCCCAGACAAGCCTCCGAAGGAATTGAAGCGGCCGGACCCCGCGGTATTGCGCGCGCAAATTCTCGCGATCCCGCCCGTCACGATGTTCCAGGGCGGAAAAGGCGCCGCCCGCGGACAGTTCGATTTCCCACGTGGAATCGCGGCTGATCCTTCTGGAAATATCCTTGTCTCGGACTCGAACAACGGGCGGATTCAAAAGTTCGCCCCGAACGGCGCGTTCATAAGTTTCTTCGGCACGATGGGCAATGGCCCCGGCGAGTTGAAGGACCCGAATGGCCTGGCAATCGACAGCAGAGGCAATGTCTATGTGGCCGATTGCGGAAACCATCGCGTCCAAAAATTCGCGCCCGATGGCCGCTTCATCGCTGAGTGGAGAGGCCCGGTGCCCGGCTTTTATGGCCCGCGCGATATCTGGATTTCAGGCGACGATCTCTACGTCGTCGACCAGGGGCGCTCGCGCATCGTCAAGTTCGACACAAACGGAACCGTCCTGGGGTCGTGGGGATCGCAGGGAATTGGCGATGGCGAGTTCAACGAACCAACCACGGTGACCGCCGACGCGAAACGCGACCGGGTTTATGTCGCGGATCCGCGTAACCGCCGGATACAGGTCTTCGACACGAAGGGAAAATTCGTGACGAAATGGCCTGTGCCGAAGTGGCAACCGGACGGGTGGAGCTTTCAGGACATCGTTATCGATCCCCAGGCAGAACGACTTTATCTCCTGAGCCCTTCGACTGACGAGGTGCTTGTCTACGATTTGGACGGCGTCACGCAAGGCGTCCTCAGGCCGGAGGCGCCGGCTACTCTCGAAGGCGCATCGGCGTTGACCCTGGCCAATGGCAAGCTCTATGTCGTGTGCGCGTTCGCCGATCGCGTCGTGCAAGTGAACGTGAGTAGCAAATAGAGCCGAATTGGCTTTTCGATCCGCGGGAAAAAGCTTAGCCATCTAACCCGAGCCGCCCCACGGAGCAGCATGGAGAACGAACGCGCGCCCCTTATCTCAGTCGTTGTCCCTCTTTATAGAGAGGCGGAAAATCTGCGTGGATTTATCGACAACGTCAGCAGTGAGTTGGCCAGGACTGGCTCCCGTTACGAGTTGATTGCAGTCGATGACGGTTCGCCTGACCAAACGTGGGAAATTATTTCTGAAGCCGCTGGCACGGTGCCTCATCTGTATGGCCTGCGTCTGAGCCGCAATTTCGGCAAGGAGCTTGCGCTCTGCGCCGGGCTTGAACACGCGCGCGGCGACGCCGTCATCGTCATGGACGGGGACGGACAGCATCCGCCGACCTTGTTGCCGGAAATGGTGCGGCTTTGGGAAACAACCGGCGCCGACATCGTGGAAGCCGTTAAGAGCAAGCGCGGTCCCGAATCTGTTTCCGGCAAGACCGGCGCCCTCCTCTTCTATGTGATACTAAACAAACTTGCGGGGGTGAACTTGAAAGGCGTGTCCGATTTTAAGTTGATGAATCGCAAGGTGGTCGATGCGTGGCTCCGTATGCAGGAGCGCAACGTGTTCTTTCGCGGGATGACGGCGTGGCTGGGCTTCACTCATGTCCAGGTGCCGTTTGAAGTGCCCGGGCGCGCGGCCGGCACAACGAGCTGGTCTTTTCCACGCCGCCTCAAGCTCGCGCTCACCGGGATCTCGGCCTTTTCTTCGCTACCGCTCCAATTCGTGACCATGAGCGGTTTATTGTTCTTCGGGTTCTCTATCGTGTTCGGCATTTACACCCTCGTGTTGCAACTCAGCGGCCATTCGGTCAGCGGCTTTGCGACGGTTATCCTGCTTCTCCTCATCATCGGCAGCCTCCTCATGCTAAGTCTCGGAATCATTGGCGAATACCTCGCCCGCATTTATGAAGAGGTGAAAGGCCGGCCCCGTTACGTGATTACGAGCTCGATCGAACCGCGCCCGAATTCTTCTTCTACCTCTTCCGCTTAGTCTGTTTGTTAAGCTTAAGAGAAGCAGCAAGAGCAAGACGATGGGGTCTGATAAGCAGTTCAGTCAGTTTCCGAAAATCCGGAAAC
>JBJMXC010000206.1:0-21745 GCA_045809825.1 Chthoniobacterales bacterium
AGTCTGCAACTCGACTCCATGAAGCCGGAATCGCTAGTAATGGCGCATCAGCTACGGCGCCGTGAATACGTTCCCGGGCCTTGTACACACCGCCCGTCACATCATGGAAGTCACTTGTAGCCGAAGTCGGCGCGCTAACCCAGCAATGGGAGGCAGCCGCCTACGCTATGAGCGGTAACTGGGATGAAGTCGTAACAAGGTAGCCGTAGGGGAACCTGCGGCTGGATCACCTCCTTTCTAAGGAGAAGCGCTGAGGAATTTTCGAATCTCGTCCCGCATTGCGGGATCGATTTTCGATTGTTCTGACGCACTAGGTCGACGGCTAACCCTGAAGTTCTTCGGAATTTCAGATATGCCGTTAAGCCCTCGGAATCGAAAGAACCCGAGGCTCAGAGAATACAAGACGGTAACGCACAATTCAGGAGTCGCTGACTCACGCAATTTAAAAAAGCCGGACGGCTAACGCTGTCCGGCTTTTTTTTTCGTCCGAAGTGGATCGAGCGCTCCGTCGCTCGATGCTGAATGTCGGCACTCGGAAAAAGCAATTGCCCGCGGAGCGGCCGATCCACCAATTGCAATCTGCGGTCTCTAATCTACAATCTGCATTCCACCGGGGGCATAGCTCAGTTGGTAGAGCGCCAGCTTTGCAAGCTGGATGTCAGGGGTTCGAATCCCCTTGCCTCCAAGGCCAACAGCCGTGAGGCGGCCTTCGTTGTAGCGACGGCGCCCCGCCGCCGTTAGAAGCATTGATTGCATTAGACACGTGTGGACGCCGCCTCAGCGGCGTCACTCCAACTGCGACAACTGCCCGCAAAGCGTAATCCGTTCGCGTCCAATCCCAGCGACCTTTAGCGCGGTTTCAGGAGCGACAAACACAATGCCTCGGGCGGTTGCCACGCCTCGCTGCATTCGGGTAGGATCGAGCATGAAAACCTTCCAGACCCTCCGAGTTGTCGTCGCGCTCTCGTTTTTCAGCGTTGTCAGCGGCGCCTTCGCGGCGCCCTTGGACATTCCCCAGTCGAAACAAGTCGCTACGGCCTGGCTCGCGAAGCTCGATGCCGATGACTTCACAGAATGCTGGAATCTCCTCGCGTCCGATTCAAAGAGCCGGATCTCGCGCTGGCGATGGAATCTGCAATGCCGGATGGGAAGATTGGCGCTGGGAAAAGCTACCTCGCGCAAATTAAAATCCGCGGAGCCCGACACCAAAACTCCGGGCGGCCGCCCGGGCCAATTCCTGATCGTCAGATTCGAAACTCAACCTGAAAAAGGAGGGCCGGTCATCGAGTTGGTTGCCATTGAGGCAGATCACGACGGTCAGCTTCGAGTAGGCGGTTATGGGGTTGCGAAAGAGGACCCGACCAACCGCTGAACACGCGTCAGGGCGTTCCGCCAATGGAAAGCGAGAGCTACGGCTTCGCTTTCGTCAGGTCCGCCCGATTCAAATCGAGCTCGGGAACCGGAATCACTTTCACCTCAGGAAAATTCTTTTTCAGCGGCTCGAGAAACGCGCCGACTTTCCCGATGATGATCAAACTCTGGGGAGTATCGAAATATTTTGTCACAAACGCCGTGATGTCCTCGCTCGTCACGGCATTGATGGTCGGGCTGAACTTATTGATCGTTTCCAAGGGCAAATCGTACGAAACCATCGCGGACATTTTCCCCACAAAACCGCCGTTCGATTCAAGGCTGCGCGCGTAATCGCCAGTCAGTTTGGCCTGACGCGATTTCAGCTCGGCACCCTGGACGGGTTCGCTCTTCATCCGTTTCAATTCGGTTTGCATCAGGGTGGCGACTTCGGCCGCCGATTCATTCTTCGTTTGCGCCATCGCTGAGAATGGCCCGACATCTCGCCGCGAATCGAGCGAGCTCCGCGCGCCATAACTCAAGCCGCGCTTGATTCGGATCTCACGGTTCAACCGAGAAACGAACCCATTACCCAGGGCCGCATTCGCGAGAATACCAACATAGTAGTCAGGTGAATCGCGTTTGATCCCGGGCCGCGCTACGAGGACGGCGGCCTGGCCGGCTTCCGGCATATCGACAATGACATTCGACGGCTTCCAATCAGTTTCCGGAGGCGCCGCACCGCGCGGAGGCATGGTCCCTTTCCACTCGCCGAAGAATTGTTCCGCCCATTTCTTCCCCTGCTCCAGCGTCAGATTTCCGGACAAAATCAGGGCGGCGTTCTCGGGCACATAATAGGTCTGGTACAATTTAACGATGTCGTCGCGCTTGATCGCCTGCACCGTCTCCATCGTTCCGATATGCGAATGCCCATAAGGCGCATCGCCAAACAAAACGCGGTTCATCACGAATTGCGCGAGTGCGCCCGGCTGTCTCATGGCCACGCGTAACCCATCGAGGATTTGATTTTTCAGCCGACCGATCTCCTCTTCTTTGAACGTCGGATGCAGGACGACGTCGGAAAGAATTTTCAACGCCGGCTCGGCCTTATCGGACATCACCACCGTCGTCGCCCGGGACGCATCCCAATACGCGCCGGAATCAATCGTTCCACCGAGCGATTCGATCGCACTCGCAATTTGCGGTGCGGTCATGGACTCCGTGCCTTTGGTTAAGAGCGAACCGGCCATGCTCGCCGTTCCCGCCAGCTCTTTCGGGTCGATCTCGGCGCCGTTCCGGATCAGAACCTCGGCCGCAAGCAGCGGCAAATTCGGCCGCTCGATTACGATCACCCGCAAACCATTCGCGAGTTTGGTTTCCTTCGGCTGGGTAAAAGCGGTTTCGCGCGGGGCGGACGGCGCCGGCGCGGTATCAATGCCCGCAATTCCGTAGACCGATCCGGCGAGCGCAACAAACAGAAAGCCAACGGAAAAAAGTGGTTTCATTACGGTTTCCTATCCGGGTTCTGGGCCGGCGGTGCGGGAGACGATGCCGGTGGCGTCGGTGCTGTCTTCTGCGGCTGCGGCAAGTATTCGATTACCACCTTCTTTTTCCCCGTGATGTAACGATTCATCACTTCCTTGACCTGCGCTGCGGTCACCGCTTGGAGCTTGCCCAGGTCCGTGTTGACGCGGTCCGGATCGCCATAAACGACAGCCGCCTGGCCGAGTGCGCCGGCCTTGCCATTGACGGTCTCGCGTTCCTCGATTTTACCCGTCAGAAAACGGGTCTTGGCTTTCTCCAGCTCGGCTTCAGTGATCCCATTTTTGAGGACTTGTTCGACTTCGTTGTTTAACGATTTTTCCGCCTCGGCGATCGATTTTGCAGTGGCGAGAATAAGGCGAAACGAAATCAGCCCGAGATCTTGACGAAGGTCAGCGTCACAGGAAACGCTTTGCACGACCTGCTGCTGATAAACCATCGACTCATAAAGCCGCGACGATTCCCCGCCCGCCATGATTTCCGCGAGAAGCGAAAGCGCGGGCGCATCGTCGCTCCGCACCGATGGTCCGAGGTACGTGATGGCCATGGCCGGCAGCGGTGCTCGCTCGCTGTACGAGGTATCCCGCTTGTCCTGCTTTCGCGGCGGTTCTTTGATCGTCACCCGCGGAATTTTTGCGGATGGCTTTGCGATTGCCCCGAAATACTTTTTCACCCAACCGTCGAGCTCTTCCTGGTTGAAGTCGCCGACCACGATCAGCGTCGCGTTGTCCGGACGATAGAAGGTGGAGTGGAACGCTTTTACTTCAGGCAATTTCGAAGCGTCGAGTTCCTCGATACTCCCAATACCCGGCCGCTTATAAGGATGAACCGCGAAGGATTTCCTTTCAATGTCGAGATAGAATTCACCGTACGGGTTCGCCTTGGTGCGCTGGCGATATTCTTCTTTCACAACGTCGCGTTCGGATTTGAAATTTTCGTCGGTCAACGCCAGCGACGACATCCGTTCGGCCTCCGCCCAAATGATCGGATGGAGATAATTCGACGGGACTGTTTCGTGATAAACGGTCACGTCGTCCGCGGTGTAGGCATTATTTTCGCCGCCGATGTTTTCGGTCAGGTTATCGAACGCGTCGACAGCCAGGTGCGTGTTCCCCTTAAACATCATGTGCTCGAAGAGATGCGCAAAACCGCTCCGGCCCGGGGGATCATCTTTCGAGCCGACGTGATACCAGACCTGGACGGCAACAATCGGCGTGGCGTGGTCTTCCACGGTATAAATCTGAAGACCGTTCGGAAGGCTCGAGTGCTTGAAAGCTATCGGCGGCACAGTCACCGGTTTGGCCGCGGGGGAATCTTCGCCATGCAGAAACGCGCAGGGAAACAGCGACAAAAAAGCGATTACGGCGACGGAAGGTCTCACGAAAGTCCGATACCGTAGCGAGGTTCTCGAAGCGCGCGAACGAAATGACCAAGACATTTCAGATTGCAGATTACCGAAATCAGATTTAGAGAATCCGCCTCGCATCCTGGAAACGGGGCCTGTAGCTCAGTTGGTTAGAGCATGCGCTTGATAAGCGCAGGGTCGCTGGTTCGAGCCCAGCCAGGCCCATCCCTCTCGATCGATCCGTCAGCTCTTTAGCTTGATCGAATTCATTATGTTGAAGATCGTTTTCATCACGTCGGCGGGCGCATCCGCATCATAATCGACGTAGTAGATTCCGGCCTTTCCGGGAGCAGCCTGGAAAACGGCCACGAAGAATTTCACCTTGCCGCCCTCTCTCTTGTCAACGCCACTGCCCTTGACGACCTTGAATTTGATCCCGTTATTTTCGACGACTTCCTCGCCGGTTTTTTCGTCGATGCTTTTCATCGAATCTTTCAAGAGCGCTTCGATATCGCCGGCCAGTTGCGAACTGTCCGATTTGTCGACAACCCAGCCAGCCATGTAAACGTGGTTGTCCGGCTCCGTCGCCTCGACGCTGTTGTCGGCTTCGTCGGCCTTTGGCTTCCAGTCCGCCGGAATATCGACCGTGTAGGCGGGCTTATCGGGCGGAACGGAAAGAGTATTGGCAAAAAGCGGTTCAGCCGCGGCGCAAAGCGCGACAGCTGCGATCAGTCGGGAGACAGTGTTTCGGTTCATAGTGTGATTTGGTGCGGAGGGTGGCGAATCTGGCAGCCGCAGGCAAGTGCATTCAGATTTTCGGTTTTCGATTCTCGATTTTCGAGCGGGTTGCCAGTCGATAAATCAACAGCCCCGCTACTGCTCCCACGCAATCGATCAATACGTCCCAGGGAGTTCCAGTCCGAGAGGCTACGAAGGATTGGTGAAATTCGTCGAGCGCGGCGTAGAGCGCCGAAATACCGAAACCCAATACCGCAGCGGGTAAGGAGGGCCCGAGAGGTTGTTGAAGCGCGCGGCAAAGGAGCGCGGCAAGGATTGCGTATTCCGTCAGGTGGCCACATTTGCGAACGACGAGTTGGATGGAGCCGATGGTGGGGTCGGAGATATGCGGTGCAAACCAACGCAGAAACGGGCCGATGAAACGCGAGGTGTGTTCGGCGGACATGAGGTCGGTCGAGCCGATGAAAATAAAAATCATCCAGGCAATGACGGGAAACCAGAATTTGAGGACAGGATGGAGCTTCACCGCGCGGCGCAAACATTGTGGCAGGGCGAGACTCTGTCGAGCCGAGTTGCAGCGACGGCCGTCCGTCGCCGTAACGACGCGCTCTAATGAACGCGGCACGACGCCTTCCTAATCTGGGACGGGCTTTGTGCCGCGACCTCTTTTATGTTTGTCTTCCTGAGCTTGTCGAAGGATCTCTAATTCCTCAGCGCGGTTTCAACGCCGATTCCGGCTACAGCGGCGGCAAACGGCGCTCGCAACAGTTTGCAAAGCGTGTTGCCGCGCGAATTGTAGGCTGCCCGATGCCGAAACTGAATCTCACTCAGCCGCTCGTTTTCGAGCCGGTCTTCATGGAACGGGTCTGGGGCGGACGTCGGCTTGAGTCGCTTTACGGTAAACGCCTGCCCTCCGCCGCATTGATCGGCGAATCGTGGGAGATCGTCGATCGGCCGGAGGCGCAGAGCGTCGTGCACGAAGGACCATTGCGCGGAACGACTTTGCACGAGCTCTGGTCTAAGCATCGCGACGAAATTTTCGGCAAAGTTTCCGACAGACCACGCTTCCCCATCCTGTGCAAGTTCCTCGACGCGCAGGAGAATTTGTCGCTTCAGGTTCACCCGCCGAAAGGCGTCGCCGAAAAACTCGGCGGCGAATCGAAAACGGAACTCTGGTTCATTGCCCATAGTGCGCCGAAAGCGCGGGTCTACGCGGGCTTTAAAAAAGGAGCCACTGCCGCGAAGTTCAAGAAGGCCCTCGAGGATGGAAGCGTCGAGAAGCATTTGCACTTTCTTGAAGTGAAAGCCGGCGACGCGATTTTTCTGCCGAGCGGCCGGCTCCACGCCCTCGGCGCCGGCAATGTCATCGTCGAGATCCAGGAGAACAGCGACACCACCTATCGGGTTTACGATTGGGATCGTTCCAAGAAAGGCCGTGCCGCGCGTGAGATGCATGTTTCGCAGGCAATGGAGTGCGTGGATTTCGCCGACGTTGCGCCAGACCTTTTACACCGGCAAGGTGAGTCGCTCGTGCGGCATGATCTTTTTGAGGTCGAAGAATGGACGCTGACGACCGAGCGCGAGATCGCCGCACTGGGAAAGTTCGCGATCGTGATTTGCCTGGCCGGCAAAGTGGAATGCAGCGGGCGCCAATTTTCCGCTGGCGATTTCTTTTTGGTTCCGGCTCGATTGTCGGAACGGAGCGTCCGTCCGATCGATGATGACGTCTCGTTGTTGAAGGTGACGCTGCCGTCGTAAGCAAAAGACGGCGTCGATCAGTCGACGCTAAATGTGGAGACCGCGAGCGTGAGGTGGGATTGGTCCGACCCCGCTAATCTTCCACGAGCCGTCTTCCGCCACGAGCGTGTAGAGAAAAGCGCGAACGGAGCCCGACGGCTCGCGAACGAAAACCTGCACAGCCGCAGCCGAACCGTTTATCGTCACCGAGCCGAACTCGATCCGCTCGGCAGGCGTTAGATGGCCGTAATCGCGCCGCATCATTGTTTGATATTCGGCGAAGCTAAACTTTTGCTGAACCCCGCTCGCCGCCTGGCGGTAGATGCTCGAATAATCGGCAGCGCGGAATGCGGCCAGATGCTGTTCCACTATGGTGAAGAGCTGATGCGGCGCCGGCGGCGCGATTTGCCGGCGTATTTGATGAGTGACGAGCGCGGCCGCGAAGCAAAGCGCGAAAAAGAAGCTGAGCAGCGAAGCTTTGATCGTCCGCGTCATGGGGAAGTAAACCTTAGCAGAGCAGTCAAGGTACCTCACCGTGCTCATTTTCGTAATCGTGCTCGTGATCGAATCCCCCCGGGGGTCGAGCACGATCACGAACATGAGCAGGATTACGAAGGGGCAGCAGCCGTCAGGCGCCGAAGATACTGAAAGGAATAAAGTCCGGTACTATGGCCGTCCGCCCACTGCGGCTGAAGGGCGTAGCCGCCTACGATCTGCCAACCCACCAACTCGAAGCTCGCCGGCGTATAACTGACGTTGGGCCGCGAAACATTGCCGAGCACGTCTGGTTCGCCTCCGCACAAGGCGCACGGACAAGCGCGGCGAAATCTCTCGCGCTCCAAATAGGACTCGACGCCGTCGTCCCACACGATGGCAATCTCGTTCCCGATCAACTGCACGTTCTTTAATTGAAGCGGCACAGCTGTTAAAGATCGGCATCCGCCGCTTTGCGCAACCGCATTGGGGTTCGCTGGCCAAAAATCGCCGTGCCCACGCGAACCAGGGTCGCGCCTTCTTCAATCGCAACAACGAAATCGCCGGTCATGCCCATGGACAGATGCGGCAGTCGCACATCGAATTCGGTCTCCAGTTGCTCGCGCAACTCACGCAGAGCGGCGAAATACCGGCGGGACGCTTCGGCCTCTGGCCCAAACGGCGGGATTGTCATGAGCCCTTCAATGGTGAGCCGCGACAGTTGAAGCAGCCCTTCGATTTCGCCACGCAACGCATCCGGCAGGAAGCCGATCTTGCTCCCCTCGCCCGCTACATTCACCTCCAACAGGATCCGGGGACGGCTTCCATCTTCTTCCGCTATTCGAGTTATCTCGCGAGCAAGCTTCAGAGAATCAACGCTATGAAATAGTTCAAATAATGGCAGGGCGTGCCGAACCTTGTTCCTCTGGAGCCGCCCGACAAAATGCCATAGCGCCGCCGACGGCAGTAGCGGCATCTTGGCCCGCGCCTCCTGCACCCGGCTTTCGCCAAAGACCTCCTGTCCCGCGTCGAACGCCTCCCGCACCTTTTCGGCTTCATGAGTCTTCGAAATGGCGATGAGCTCGATGTCGTCGAGCGAACGCCCGCTCTTCTTTGCGGCTTCCGCGATCTGCCCGCGAACCCGCTCCAGATTTTCGCCGATCTCGCTCATGAGGAAGTGTAGGGCAGGCCCATCGCCTGCCAACGTGATTTTATTCGCTCGCAACCGGCGGACTTCTCCGGCACAACGGGCCGATATGAAACGTTTCTTTGTTGTTCTTACCGTGCTTCTTGCGTTCGCCTGCGCCAACCTTTTTGGCCAGGGCAAGATCGACCTGCAGACGAGCGACACGGTGCTCGGCATTCTTCAGAAAAACACGGGCCAAACCGTCGAGCTTCGGATGAAATCCGGGGAGAAGATTGGTGGCAAAATCGAGAAGGTCGGCGACAAACTCGTTCATCTTTCGCAGCTAACCGGCGCCGAATTTTTCGACGCAGCAGTTGATACCGCCGAGATCGCCGCCGTGGTTGTTCGAACCAGAAAGTAGGTCAACCCGCCACAGGCCGCGTTTACCGCGGCGAATTAGGCTGGCTTCATTTGCCGGTTCGGAGTGCGTTTGTGAAACGGACCAGCTCATCAGCCAGCTCATTCACTCGTTCCGCGACTTCCTTGTCCTTGAGCTCGTCGCCTTCAAACGCTCGGCCGGTTGCGTAAACGAAACGCGGAATAATGACGCTGCGGAAATCCAGCATCAGGCTGCTCGCAAACGCCATCACCGACATGTAGCTGCTCATTCCCCCCGCCGCGCAAAGGAACCCGACCACTTTGTCTTCCCAAGCGCTTCCCGTGAGCTCCACCAAGTTCTTGGCGGCCGCACTGACGTCGTAGTTATAAACCGGGGTCGCGACAAGGATCCCGTCGGCTGCCTTGATCGTCTTGCTTGCCTGTCGCGCCGAAGGCTGCGCGTAACACGCATCGGCATCACAAAGCGGCAGATCGAGCTCGCTGATATCGAGCCACTCACATTCCACCTTTGCTTTCTCAAGCCGGTGAAATGCTGTCCGCCCCAGCCGCCGGCTGTTGCTATCGGGATTACCGCTGGTGCTGATGACGAGATATCTGGCCATGCGTGCTTACAAAACGTGTCTAAATTTGTTCGACCCGAAAACCTCGACCACGGAGCAGCGCGAGCAAGCCGTCGTTGCCGCCAAGATGCGCCGCGCCAACAACGACGAAACAGGTGTGCCCACTCTTCAGGAATCCTTCGAGCTTCGGCAGCCACTGGCGATTGCGCGCGCCGAGAAGGCGGTCACCAAAAGCCGGAAAATCCGAGTAAGCAGCGTGGGTCTCGCGTGCCAGTGTCTCGACGTCGCCACGGCGCCACGCTTCGGTAACGTCCGGCCGGCGGCCGGACGCGCTCGTTTGCGGAATGAGAGAGACTAACAAAAGCGCCTCGCTTTGCCGATCGGTGAGTCCGGCAAAAACAGTGTTATGCTCGGAGGCGGACTCCAATCCAGTAACGGGCTTGCCATTCGCCTTTGCCCGGTTCGTGATGAATTGATCAACGCCGAGATCGTCGGAAAGGCCGCGAATGCTCGGCGTATCGAGGAGGAGCACCAAAAGCCAGGGGCGGTAACGAGAGAACTTAGCCTCAGGGATTTTCATTAACCCGAAAACGCGGCGGAGGTAATCATAGGTCCTCGGATCGACATGGTTCTTTAAGCTGTCCCCGCCGGGATATTTCCCCGCCTTCAGGAGCGCATCGCCCGAAGTGGAAAGCGCATGCGGCTCGACCTCCAGGGCGACACGGGTAGAAGCGTCGAAGGCGCGATTGTAAGCCGATGGAAGCGGGTAATCGACACTCCGCAGAGCGTGGACCGAACCGCCAAGAAATAGCGTTCCGCCATTCGGCGCCGTCACTTTAAAGACACATCCCGAGGCCGCCTCCGCCGACCTTGGGAAGCAGAAAAATGCGGCCGCGACGACCCACGATAACGAAACAAAAAGTGTTCTTGAAGGCACGCTGCCCTCTACCAGTGACTGGCGAGTGCGACAAGTCGGTTATTGGTGTTTAGACCAGCGCCTCCTCAACCCAGCTCATGAAATCGGCCCGCCTGAAACTGCGCTTCTGCGTTTGGGTTTTCGTAATTGCTTTTGTGGCGGCGGCCAATGCGCAGGATCCTTCCATTGACCGCCTCCTCAAGAAATTACCCCCGCCGGAAAAGCTCGTGAAGCCATCCGTGGATCGGGCGGTTAAACAACCGGACCCGGCCTTGCGCGATCCGCTCGTCGATCAGATTACGGCGGCCGCCAATGCCAATAACCTTACGCGCGGACTTACTCTCTCGCGGCAGCTCGTTGCGAAATATCCTAAGAGTGGCGGCACCGAGTGCCTTCATGGGATCCTCGCGCTAATGGCGCGGCAGGAAGCCGAGGCGGTTAAGGCTTTGCGGCACGCGGTCGCGCTTCGTCCCGATTTTTCGCTCGCCTACTTCGGTTTGGCGTCGATCGAAGTGGAACACGGCCGTTATGGCGGAGCAATTCCGCATTTGCGGCAGCTGACTCGTCTCGAACCGCAATACACTTTCGGTTGGATGGCGCTCAGTGATTGCGCCCTGCGTTCGGGAAATAAACATGAAAGCGTTGAAGCAGCGCGGCGCGCGACCTTCCTCTCGCCTTCTTCCGCCGACGCCTGGTTACAATTGGCGCGGGCCGAGACCGCCTCGGGCAATGCGGCGGCAACCTTGACTGCGTTAAGCCGTGGCGCCGAAGTCTCACCGGATAGCGCTTCGATTTTGGCCACGGTTGGATTTGGCTACATCAACCTGAACCGGACCCGGCAGGCGATCCCGCCGTTACAACGCGCCGCCCGTCTTGCGCCAAAAGATTTCCTCGTGCGCGCGCAACTCGGCTTCTGTCTCCAGGACGCGGGCGAGGTCGATGCCGGGATTCGCGAGCTGCGAGCTGCGGCGGATATGGCTCCCAGCACGTACTCGCCGGTCTGGGAACATCTCGGCATCGCTTACCAAAAAAAAGGGATGCATCGTGAAGCTGTAAAAGCTTTTGAACACGCAGTGCGGATCACTCCGGGTTACGGCCAGGCTTGGCGGCATTTGGCAGAGGAGTACCGGGCTCTCGGGCAAGTCGCGCAAGCCAGCCAGGCAGCGGCTCGTGCCCAGGCGACTGGCGGCCGAAGCGGTCCGAAACAGTAGGTTTGTAAAGGTTTGCCCGCTTTGCTGCGGCGCGTTCTCGAAGCTGAAGCTTCCAAGACAATTGCATTCCAAAGCCGGAGCTTGGGAACGAGGAAGGCATGAGATAGTCTTCATTCGTCCTATGAATCTTATCCGTCCCATCCAAGGTTTCGCGGCGACGGCCGTTTTGCTTTCCTCCATCTTTGCCTCGCCCATGCGCGCTGAGCCGACACCCGCCGAACGAGTTGCCGATATCCAGAAAGCGCTCCAGGCCGCCAAACTCGATGGCTGGCTCTTCTACGATTTTCGCGGGAGCGATCCGCTCGCGCCGCGCATCCTGAAACTGGGCCCCAACGCGTCCGGTTCGCGACGCTGGTTTTATTACATCCCCGCCAACGGTGAGCCCGCCAAAATCGTCCACTCGATCGAACGCGGGAAATTGGATGCGCTCCCGGGCCAACGCTTGGTCTATCGCGGTTGGGAGGAACAACACTCCCTTGTCGCCGGCGCGATCAAGGGAACGCCAGGAAAAACACAGGCGAAAAAACGCATCGCCATGCAGTACTCGCCGAACAACGACATTCCCTATATCTCGCGCGTGGATGCGGGCACGATCGAGTTGATTCGCTCTTTCGGCGTCGAAGTGGTCACCAGCGCCGAGCTCGTCCAGCAATTCGAGGCGGTCCTTACTCCTGAGCAAAAACAGTCACAGGTCGCAGGCTCGGATAAGTTGCATCGCGTCCTGATGGAGACATTCGCCGAAATTGGACGAAACATCCGCGCTGAGACGCCCATCAATGAATACGACATCCAGCAATTCATTGCACGCCGGCTCGACGAGGAAGGGATGACGCGTGAGGACGGTATCGTAGCGGTCAACGCCAACGCCGCGAACCCGCACTACTTCCCGACGAAAGACGCTTCGGCGCCGATCAAGCGCGGCGATTTTGTGCTGCTCGATATCGTGAGCAAGCTTCGCCAGTCCGGTGCGATTTGCACAGACCAAACCTGGACCGGCTTCGTCGGTGAAACTGTCCCCGAAGAGCACGTCCGAATATTCAATATTGTTCGCGAAGCGCGGGACGCCGCGACCGAGTTCGTCCGCAAAAATGTCCGGGAAGGAACACGAATTCACGGCGCCGAAGTGGACGATGTTTCTCGTGGCGTTATCAAGCGGGCGGGTTACGCGGAGCAATTCACCCATCGCACCGGCCATTCTATCGGCGAAGAATGCCATGGTAACGGAGTCAACATCGACAACTTCGAAACCCGCGATTCACGTTTCATCACCGCCGGGGTCTGTTTCTCAATCGAGCCGGGAATCTATCTTGAAGGCAAGTTCGGCGTTCGCTCCGAGATCGACGTCTATGTCGGAGAAAAGGACATCGAAGTCACCGGGCAACCGATCCAGACCGAGATCGTCGCGATCCTCAAGGCGCCCTGACCAACCGCGTCTGATGCGTCTCGAGCAAATTGATCACGTCGCGCTGCGTTGTGCGGCGCCTGAAACAACGATGGCCTGGTACGTATCCACTCTTGGGTTCGAGCGCGTCTTTGCCGACAAGTGGTCCGGCGTCCCGATTTTCCTGCGCCTCGGATCGACTTTCATCGCGCTCTTTCCCCAGCGGACGGACCACGCCCGTCGACAGGACGATCAAGTTTCACACCTGGCTTTCCGCGCAAAAACCTATGCTGATTTTCAATCAGCCCAGTGCGAATTGCAGGCAGCAGGCATTTCCTTTCAATTCGAAGATCACGAGATTTCGCAGTCGATTTACTTCTCCGATCCGGACGGATTCGAACTTGAGATAACCACCTACGATCTTGAGTAGCACCGGCCGGTGAGCGAGCGGACCAGCGCCGATCGCGGCATTTGATTCTGGGGACCGCACCCCTCTGGCGCGCACTCCCGAAATTTTAGACTGCGAGCCCAGAAGCTTATTGGCTCCGCAGTGCCGTATCGCTAATCTGCCCGTCCTATGAATCTTCGAGCCGCTTTCTCAATCATCGTCTTGTCTGTCGCGGCAGCCTTTGCTCAACCGGACGGCAAACCGCAATACGGCACCTGGGGTTTTGACGTTGAAGGGGCCGACCTGAAAGCAAAGCCTGGTGACGATTTCTTTCGTTACGCCAATGGAACCTGGCTCGATAAGGTCCAGATCCCGGCGGACAAACCGGCCTACAGTTTGCGGCTGGCAATGACCGACCTGACGGAGCAGCGCCTGCACGACCTGATGGAGGATTCTGCGAAAACGCCAGATCCGAAACCGGCGACGATCGAGGGCAAGGTGGGCGCCTTTTACAAATCGTTCATGGACGAGGCGGCGATAGAGAAAGCCGGCACGGGTCCGTTGAAGGCGAAGTTGTCCGAAATTCAATCCGCCAAAACTCGCGGAGCGCTGGCTGCGATGATGGGTCGCCAGAACTCGGACTTTCACGGCGGTATTTTCGGCGTCTTCATCGATGTCGATATCAAGGACCCGAAGCATTATGCCATCTACCTCGGGCAAGCGGGACTTGGATTGCCGGACCGCGATTACTATTTGAAGCCCGACTTCGCCGCCAAGAAGGAAAAATATGAGGCTTACGCAGCGCAACTCCTTCGATTGCTCGATTGGCCCGACGCCGACAAGCGGGCGAAGGAAGTAATCGAGTTTGAAACGAAGATCGCCGACGCGAGCTGGACCAAGACCCAACAGCGCGATCCGGTCGCCACCTACAACGCCATGTCAACGGCCGAGCTCGAGAAGCTCGCGCCTAATTTCGCCTGGCGACCGTTTCTTTCCGAGGCCGGCCTCGATAAAGTCGAACGCGTAGTCGTCGCGGAGAAATCCGCATTCCCAAAGATCGCGGAGATTTTCGAGAAAACGCCGATTGAAACCTTACAGGCGTGGCAGGCTTTCAACATCGCGGATCACGCGGCGCCCTATCTGTCGAAGAGTTTTGCCGACGCGCTCTTCGAGATGCGGAACAAAACGCTTTCCGGCCAGGCGGAGCAAAAGGTCCGCTGGAAGCGCGGAGTGCAGGCCGTCAGCGGCGGCGATTACGGAGCCGGCGATCGCTACGATCGGTTCGGCAATCTCGGCTGGGCTGTAGGGCAACTTTACACCGCGAAATATTTTCCACCGGCCGCGAAGGCGAAGATCGAAGAGCTGGTTGGCAACTTGAAAGTGGCGATGCATGAACGCATCAAAGGTCTCGATTGGATGGGCGAAGCGACCAAGGTCCAGGCGCTGAAGAAGCTCGACACTTACAACATCAAGGTCGGATATCCGGACAAGCCGCGCGATTATTCGAAGGTTGAAATTCGGCCGGATGATCTGCTCGGTAATGTCGTGCGCTCGGCCGTGGCCGACTGGGCATTTAATGTCCAGCGTTTACCGGGGCCGGTGGACATGTCCGATTGGGGCATGACGCCGCAGACGAACGACGCCTATAACGGCGCCTTGCGCGATATCGTTTTTCCCGCCGGCATTCTCCAGCCGCCGATGTTCGACGCGAACGCAGATCCCGCAATTAACTACGGCGCCATTGGCGGCGTCATCGGGCACGAATTGACGCACGGGTTCGATGACCAGGGACGGAAGTTCGACGCGGACGGCAAGCTCAACGATTGGTGGACCGCGGAAGATGCGAAGACGTTTGAAGCCCGCGCGAAAGTGCTCGGGGAGCAATATGGGAAATTTGAACCGTTACCAGGCGCGAAAGTGAATGGTGAGCTGACGATGGGCGAAAACATCGCGGACCTTGGCGGAGTCGTGATCGCGCTTGACGCCTACCGGGCGTCCCTGAAAGGCAAGGCGGCCCCGGTGATTGACGGTCTCATTGGCGAGCAGCGGGTGTTACTCGGCTGGGCCCAGGCGTGGCGCGGGAAACTGCGCGACGACGCGGTCCGGCGCCAGGTCGTAAGCGACCCACATTCACCGCGCCAGTACCGCGTCAATGGCGTCGTCCGAAACGTCGACACCTGGTACGACGCATTCAAAGTGAAGCCGGACGAGAAGCTCTTCGTTGAGCCGAACGCTCGCGTTCGGATCTGGTAACCAGCGCTGGCGGTAAAGCGCCGTCTTCAATTCGTCGCCGGCGCGACCCGCTAAACGTTGTCCAACAGCATTTGGGCCTCGCGCAGTTCAGAAGTGCGTTCGCGCACCGCGTCGGCGTAGGCCGCAACCTGCATGTCGAGTTGCAGATGGAGGCGGCGAGTTTCGAGCAGGTTTGTCATTCGTAAAAGGACTTCAAGGTGATCGAAAGGCTTTAGGAGAAAATCCGTCGCGCCGGCCCGCAGTGCGCGACGTTTCGTCGCCTCGTTATTGTCGGCCGTGAGCACGATGATTGGCAAAAATACGTGCGAACCGGCCCCACGTACCGCTTCGAGGATGGCGACGCCATCGACGTAGGGCATCACCATGTCGAGCAAGATTAGGTCTGGCTCGAAGAATTCAATGGTTTCGAGCGCGAGACGCGAGTCGCTGATGCACTTGACCCGCGAATATCCGCCCTCGGCGAGCACCCCTTCCAGCAATGCGACATTGGCCGGCTCATCGTCAATAACGAGGACCTTCATTTTAGAATAAGGAGCCGCGTTCGGCTGCCAATTAGGATCGATTTGCTCTGCTTGGGAATTCGTCATGGTTCGTGCACGTCCTGGGACTGGGACCAGCAACCATTAAGCACTCGCCATTCCAGAATAAATAAAGACAGCGGTTGCATCATAAATGCTTCTTGTCGCAGGGGTTCCGCCTCGGCAGTATCCGCCCTCATGAACGCAAGGCGGCGATTTTTCCTGTGGGTCCCGGGGTTGGTCGTCTTCTCCGTAGCCTGTGCGTTGCGGGCCGGCACGGCGGAAAAGCTCGCCGATTTGCGAGGCGCATTTCGCGTCAGTTTTAATCACGACGCGTCGCGCGTATTCGCCATTTCGCGCGAGGGAGCTTTGACTATTTGGGCGCTGCCGGCGGGAACACCCGTGAGCGGCGATCTGGATCCGGGCGCGCCAGCCGCCGGCTTTGTAATGAGCAGCGATGGGGAATTGGTGGTCGTCGGATTTAAAGACGCGCACTGCCGCGTGTTCGATGCGAACACCGCCAAAGTGATTTCGCCAGTCTTGGATTTTCAGATGAATCCTGAGTGCCCGATGCCGGCCCTGTTCGCTCCCGATGGGAACGCAGTGTTACTTTTCGGGCACAAAAAAGCACTGGTTTTTGAAATTCCCAGCGGCAAAAAAATTGCGACGCTTTCCTTTGGCGAAGGGATTAGCGAAGAGGCTACCGGGTCTGCAATTTTCACTGCCGACGGCACCGAGTGTTTCTTTATGGATGGCGGCGGTACGGTCACGTGCTACAACACAAAGGATTGGAAACCGAAGGGCTCGCCGATGCCTCATCCAAAGGCGGAAGCGGCTTACGACTTCGGATTCACCGTGAGCGACGACCAAAAATGGCTCGCGACCTACGACGACCCGGGTGAGAACGGCCCCAAGAGCAACCTCCAGGTCTGGGACGCGACAACGAGCAAACCGGTTGGCAAGCCTCTGGTTGCCATCAACGGCATGACTGGCCGTTTCGTCGGAAACAATCGCCTTCTCATCCTGCCAGGTCGCGGCGCAGCGGCGGTGCGCGATCTGCCGTCCCTGAAAGTTGCGTACACTTTGCGAGCGCATGATGACGTTGATGCGCCGAGCGCGGCTGTTTCTTCCGATCGTAAATGGATCCTGGTCTGGGGCGCGGACCATGGGTTGGACTTGATTGATGCGGCCAGCGGCAAACTCGCACACACTAATCAAGGGCCCGCGCGGATCGCAAAGGTGCTGATGCTGCCCGACTCGTCCGGTTGCTACGTGCTGTTCGACAACAGCGCTTTCCTGGGTCGTGACAATTACGATTTCTACGTCGTGCGGATAAGTTTTCCGGAATTGGAGATCAGGCAGACACTTCGAATTACAAATTTCGTTGAAGGCATTACGCTATCACCCGACGGCAAACGCCTCGTGATCCAACAGGGGCCGACCGATCAGGAACGTCTCCTGTTTTACGATGCGGCGAGTTTGAAGCCGGCGGAAGCGAATTGATCTTGTCGCCGCGACGGCGGCACGATAGGAACACCGGCTTCGGATGCTGTTCAACTCGCTCACCTTCGTCGCCTTTTTCCTCGTCGTCCTCTCGGCCTACTGGACGATGCGCTCGTGGGAAGCGCGCAAAAACCTGCTCCTGGTTGCGAGCTACATCTTTTACGGCGCATGGAATCCGCCTTTCGCTGCGCTCCTTTTCGCCACCACTGCGCTCGATTTTTATCTCGGGCGACAAATGGGAAAGGTGCACACTCCTGGCGAACGGCGGCTGTGGCTGGTGATCAGTGTCGTGGTGAACCTGAGCATGCTCGGGTTCTTCAAGTACGGGAACTTCCTCCTCGAAAACTTCCAATGGGTTTTGGCTCGCGGCGGGATCCAATACAAGCCCCCTCACCTCGACGTCTTTCTGCCGATCGGAATTTCTTTCTACACCTTTCATTCCCTCTCATACACCCTCGATATCTATCGCGGCGTGATGCGGCCCACCCGCTCGCTCCGCGATTTCACTCTCGCCGTTTCATTCTTTCCGCAGCTCGTCGCCGGCCCGATCGTCCGCGCCGGTGATTTTCTGCCGCAATTGGAAGCGCCACCGAAACCGCAAAAGGGACGGTTTCTCTGGGGTTTGCTGCTGATGACGCTTGGGTTATTCGAAAAGGTCGTACTCGCCGATACCCTGCTCGCTGGCTCCGCCGATCGCGTTTTTGGTTATGGTGGGCCGCTTGTCGCGCTGGATTCCTGGACGGGCGTGATCGCGTTTGCCGGCCAGATCTTTTTTGATTTCGCGGGTTACTCGATCTGCGCGATCGGCGCCGCGCTCTGTCTCGGTTTTCATCTCAAGGACAACTTCCGTTTTCCCTACGCTGCCATCGGCTTCTCCGATTTTTGGCGACGCTGGCACATCTCGCTCTCCACTTTCCTGCGCGATTACCTTTACATTCCGTTAGGCGGAAATCGGCTCGGTGCTGCGCGCGCGATGGTCAACCTGGTGATCGTAATGTTCATCGGGGGCCTCTGGCATGGCGCGGCCTGGACGTTTGTCGTCTGGGGTTTGCTCCACGGTTCGTATCTCGCCATCGAGCGTCTTCTCAGGGCGTTCGTGACCGAAGCAGCGTGGGCGGAGAATTTCGTGGTCAAGGCGCTCATCGGCCTAACCACTTATGTCGCCGTGCTGGTCGCGTGGGTTTATTTCCGCGCCTCCGACTTCCAAACCGCCAGCCGCCTGATCGGCGGAATGTTTGGCCGGCACGCGACCGGTGAAGCCGTCCTGGCCACGCGCGAGATTCTTCAGGTCGGGATCGTGACTTTTTTCCTTCTTCTCGCGCACTGGACGTTGCGCGATATCTCGCTCGAAACCGCCGTCGCTCGTCTTCCGCGGTGGGTCGTCACTACCGTGTGGTTCCTGATGGCGTGCGCAATCATTCTCACCCAGGGCAGCAGCAATGCATTCATCTACTTCCAATTTTGAACGGGTAATTCCCGACCTTCCGTGGCGCGGGATTACGGTCGCTGTGGTCGTCGGCGTCTTCATCGCCGTCGCGGCATGGGAGGTTCACTGCCGCTCGGTTGGATACGAACCGGCCCTCAACGACACGGAAGACCTTTGGGCCCACACCCGCCGGCGCGTGGAACCGGAATCAATTGTCGTAATTGGCGATTCTCGCGCGTGGTTCGACAGCGACCTCGATGAACTTGAGCGCGGTCTTGGGCGGCGCCCGGTCCAGCTCGCCCTAAAAGGCAGCAGCGCCTATCCGGTGCTGGAAGATCTCGCTAACGATCCGCATTTTCATGGGACGATCATTTGCAGCATCCTTCCGCGGTTGTTCTTTGCCCCAGCGGGGCCGCCCGTTGAGAACGCGGAAAAAGCTGTCCGTCGCTATCATGGCGCCACCTGGGCCCAGCGAGCGAGCCACTGGATTTCCGTGCCACTCGAGGAAAGCTTTGCCTTTCTGAAACAGGATGACCTCACTCTTGAAGATCTACTAAAGGATCTGCCGATTCCGGATCGGCCAAACGCCCAGGTCCCACCGCGCCTGCCTCCGTATTTTTGCTCGATCGATCGGGAGCGGCGTGCGCGCATGGTCGAACAGTGCGCGCGGCCGGGACGTTTGCAGGAAAAAGTGAAGAGCCGGTGGTCGCGGCTCTTCACGCCGCCTCCGCCGCCAAGCTTCATTCCGAAGGAAGTGTTTGAAAAACGAATCGGCGAGGCAATTGGGGCGCGCTTCCGGAATACGGTAGCGGCCGTGGAGAAATTGCGTGCGCGCGGCGGCAAGATTGTCTTCGTCCGTTTTCCCATGAGCGGAAAACTAAAGGAGTACGAGGACAAGGCGACGCCGCGAGCGCAAACCTGGGAGCCTTTGCTGCAACAAACCGGGGTGCCCGGCATTTACTTCGAGGATTTCCCGGAACTATCCGGCTTCCAATGCCCGGAGTGGTCGCATCTTTCGGCCGGCGATTCGGTCGAATTCACAAAACGCCTCGTGCCGCATTTGCGGACAGCTCTTAACCTTTAAGGGAGGCGCGTCGCCACGGATCAAGGAGCGCGGAAAAACGCCCGGCCAATCCGGCGATTCGCTGTCCATGCCGTGCGAACAGTGATAACGTTCTGAGCGATGAACCCCAGGCTTCTCGTCTTCCTTTTTGGATTTTGCCTGGCTGTGAGCGCTGCTGATGCGCAGGCCGCCGGCGCAATCCTCTTTCAAGATGACTTTTCCAAGCCGGCCAACGGATGGATGGCGACGAAAACGGATTACGCGGAGTTCAGCTATATCGAGGGCGCATATCGAATTTTCCTTAGCAAACCGGATTTCAATACCTACTCCTACCTTCCCAACCAGACATTCGAGAATGTCTCCGTCGAAGCAGACGTACGCCTCGCTGCCGGTCCATCGAATGGCGTTTTTGGCATTCTATGTCGTGCGGACGCCGACCAGAAAACACTTCGTAACGGCTACGTTTTTGCGATTCGGACTGATGGCGTTTACGCGATCATGAAACGAACGAGTCCCACATTTTGGGATGCGATCGTTTACGGAAAGGAATCGAAGGCGATCAAAAAGGGCGACGCAGTCAATCATCTTCGCGCCGATTGCTCGGGCGCGACGCTCACGTTTTACATTAACGGCGAGAAAGTTCTCGAGAAGACAGACTCGGACTTCAAAAAAGGCGGTGTGGGGCTAACCGTGACGACCCAGCCGAAAAGTGAGCCCTTGGATGTGCGGTTCGATAATTTTATCGTCCGCGCCATCGCTCCGTAACTCGCAACGCCGCGTCAGGGCGTCAGAAAGATTTTGCCGGAGTAAGGATCGGTTACTTCAGTGCTACTCGGAAAACCGCGCACATCGACATAACCCGCCTTCGGTGCAAACGGGCTGGTCACAAAGCCCGGTCTATTCGGGACCGGAATCGCATACGGCAGGTCGCGCCGAGTATTCTTTCGAGGTGAAACCAACGCGACCTTAACCGGCACTTGAGGAAGGGTCGGAGTTGGGCTTGGCAGTGGAGAGGGTGCCGGCGGCGGGGACGGCGGGAAGTCGGCCGGCTGCGCGGATGTTTCCTTCGAGCTCGACGATTTTTTTACCGGTGCGGTTTGTTTTTTCTTACCCTGACCCGGATGAGCGATTGAGTTGCCGAGCGCCTTGAAGAAATCGCCAACCGAACCGGCCGATATGTCGTGTGGAGCGATAAAGATTGCGGCGGCGAGAAATAGGATCAGGGATTTTCTTGTCACTGTTTTTGCGTGATAAGAGCCACTCTGCTCCATTGTTTTGCACGCTTCAACCCCGCTCGCCATCAGGTGCGAACGAACCGGGCCAGCGATAGGAAACCAATGTCCTGGCCCGAGCCGCCGTCGACCGCGAGATCAGCGCCGATCTCCCCAATTACCGACGCAAACTTGAATCCGTGGCCGCAAAAACCGCCGCACAAAACAACGTTCGAGTGATTCGGGTGATGATCCACGATGAAGTGGCCGTCCGGCGTATTTGTATACATGCAGGGGGTGGCGCTCCGAAATGTGCCGGTCGCGCCTGGCATCCAGTTCTTCATCGCCTCGACTACCGGCGCGACGTCGCTGTCGAAATTGATTTCCCGATTCAGAGTCGACGCATCGCTAATTTGTCCCGCACCGTGGAACGCCGCTTTCACTCCGTCGCCAAAATCGGGAAATCCGTAGAGCGGGGCGACCAGGCCGGCGCGGTCGAGCAGGAATGCCGGGAAACTACCGGCCTCATAACCACTTCCCGCCGGTGTAAACCAAGCTTGGACGTTGCGCTGGACCTGGATCGGCACGCCAACGGAACCGAGTG
>JBJMXC010000207.1:0-8203 GCA_045809825.1 Chthoniobacterales bacterium
ACACAATATCCCTAAACCAATCAATTAACAACAGCGCATGCGTTTCCGCCAGCATGTCTGCGGGGGTTGCGGTCGGCCGGTTCGTGATCATCTCGCTATGACCGACCGTTTTGCCAATTTGCTTCCCGCCCTGAGCCTCCATCCCTTCACCGGTGTCGGTTGGCCCTGCCACACTGGCCGGTTCGAGCTGACCATCCGTTGGCCTGGCATGACCATTCAGGTCCAGCGAAAACCGGCGGCCTAACAAGTCGTTACTCTTGCCGTAACCGCCATCCTTGACCGATTTCGAAAACAAAGAGCGAAACGCGTCGCCTAGCTCGGGAAGATTGATCCGGTCCTGCGGGCGTTTCGGTCCCGCCACGCTCGGCTGCACGTCGGCAAGATTCAGTTCCAGGTCGACGCTGTAATCCACTTCACCTTTCCGCGGCATCCCAAACATTTTCTGGGCGCGAAAATAGTTTTCGAAGGCGAGACATTGCTCCTCGGTCCGACCCGTCGCCCGCAGATACGCCACTGATTCTCCGTCGACGGGAAAGAATCCCATGGTTGCGCCGTACTCCGGCGACATGTTGCCGATCGTGGCGCGATCTGCCACCGGCAGTGACTCCGCGCCTTCGCCATAAAATTCAACGAACTTCCCGACGACTTTCTGGGCCCTCAGCATCTGGGTGATGTGGAGCGCGAGATCGGTCGCCGTGACGCCTTCGCGGAGCTCGCCGGTCATGTGGACGCCCACCACTTCGGGCGTCAGGAAATAGACCGGCTGTCCAAGCATTCCAGCTTCCGCTTCGATACCGCCGACTCCCCATCCCACGACGCCCAGACCGTTGATCATGGTTGTGTGTGAGTCGGTCCCGACCAATGTGTCGGGAACAAAAATCCCGTCGCGCTCGAGCACGCCTTTCGCGAGATATTCGAGGTTCACCTGGTGAACGATCCCGATTCCCGGCGGAACGAGTCCAAACGTCTTGAACGCCTGCTGACCCCATTTCAGGAACTGATAACGCTCACGGTTGCGTTTGAACTCCATCTCCATGTTCAACCGCAACGCTTCGGCCGAGCCGGCAAAATCAACCTGGACCGAATGATCCACCACCAGATCAACGGGCACGAGCGGCTCAATGATTTTTGGATCGCCGCCGAGTTCTTTTACCGCGCTCCTCATCGCCGCCAGATCGACCACGAGCGGCACGCCGGTGAAATCCTGGAGAACGATCCGGGCGACGACGAACGGAATCTCTTCTTGTGCGGGAGACTTTGCGTTCCAATTCGCCAGCGTCTCCACGTCCTTGCGCCGGACCTTTTTGCCGTCGCAATTCCGCAGGACTGACTCGAGCACAATTCGTATGCTCACCGGCAGGCGCGAAATCGGCCCCACGCCCTGTTCTTCGAGAGCCGGCAGGGAATGAAACGAACCTTCGCGGCCGTTCCCGGCGTCGAATTTTTTTAGGGTCTTGAACTCGTCGGTCACTTCAGCTCCGTCAGCTTCGCCTTGATGTTGTCGAAATTCGGCAGCGCTTTCGCGTCGTCATTGCTCTCGGCATATTGAATGACCCCGTTGCGGTCGACGATAAAGGCAGAACGCTTCGGTACCCCGCCCATCCCAAGATTGATCTGCGGCAGAAACGCGTCGTAGGAAACGTCGTAATCCTTCGCGACCTTGTGCTCGTAATCGCTCAGTAGGGTGACCGAAATATTCTCCTTCTTCGCCCAGGCTTCCTGCGCGAACGGATTATCGCCGCTGATTCCGTAGATCGTCGCATTCATTCCCGCGTAGTTCGGCAGTTCCGGGGTCAGGCTGCACATTTCCGTGGTGCAGGTACCGGTAAAGGCCATCGGGAAAAAGAGAAGGACGGTGTTTGTTTTGCCGAAATTATCGCTCAGCTTGATCTGCTTCGGACCGTCGGCGGTTTTGGTGGGAAGCGAAAAATCGGGGGCCTTGGTGCCAACTGTGAGTGCCATAAAATTCTCCGGTTTGGATTGATGGGGGAGGTCAACTATAGAAACCGCTGGAACATGGTCAAAAGGTTTAGCGAAATGACCGCAGCCAGTATTTCGATGAGGATAGCGTGATGGAAGTTATCTGGTGGTTGATCGCGATCGTCCTGATGGCCGTCGGGTTGATTGGGACGGTCCTGCCGCTGGTGCCGGGCGCGGTCGTGATTCTGGCCGCAGCTATCCTTCACCAGCTCATGGTCGGGCCGGGAAAGAGTCTCGGCTGGTGGAACATTGCCGGGCTCGTTGCGTTGATGTTGCTCTCCTACGCGTTGGAGTTTGGCAGCGGATATTTTGGCGCGAAACGGTTCGGGGCCACCAAATGGGGAACATTCGGTGCCGTGATCGGAACGATCGTGGGCTTGTTTTATCCTTTTCCGGGTTTGCTCGTCGGGCCACTCATTGGTGCCATCGCCGGCGAACTCATCGCCGGTAAACGCCTGGTAAGCGCCGGCCGCGCGGGCTGGGGGACTGTCTTAGGGAATCTCGCGGGTATTATTGCTAAACTAGTTATCGCCCTGGCCATGGTCTGCTGGTTTCTTCTCACCGTTCCATCGCCGATTTGAACATGCGCGAACCAACCGAACTATTCGCCGAGCTGAGCAAATCGAAATTCCGATCTCGTTTCCATCTCTCGGAGGAGGAACGCGAGTATCTCGATCGCCGCGGGCCAAACGTGATTATACGGCATGCTTTTCAATTCGTTGAAACGCGACTGGCCCCTGCGATTCCGGCGAAAGATGGGAAGCAAACTCCGTGGCGCGGCCATCCGGTTTTCATTGCCCAGCATGCCACTGCGACATGCTGCCGCGGTTGCCTGGAAAAGTGGCACAGGATTCCGAGAGGCCGCGAGTTGACCGCGGATGAGCAGCGCTATGCCGTAAACATTATCCGGCAATGGCTCGACGCGGAGATGCAACGCCCGGGGCGCAAACCCAGGCCTGAACCAGGGATGCAGGAATTGTTCGACTGTGGTAACCTACAATCGATGGCAGATGATCGCTGACGTTTCCCGCAATGCGGGATGCGTGAGAGGAAAGTCCGAACACCATACGGTAGCATGCCGCGTAAAACACGCGGGCGGCGTTCGCGCAAGCGAGCGCTGACGGAAAGTGTCACAGAAAAGACACCGCCGGTTCTTTGGCAACGAAGCACAGGTAAGGTTGAAAAGGCGAGGTAAGAGCTCACCGCTCGCGGAGTAATCTGCGAGGCAGGAAAAACCCCATGTGGTGCAAGACAAAACAGAGGTAGGTCCGCCGGGCCGTTGATCCTCGGGTATCGTCGCATCGCGTGATCTGTAGCGGCGGTCTATGACCGTCGAAATGGTTCACGGGCGTCTCGTCCCGCACTGCGGGACGGATGAGATAAATGATCATCGCGGCTGAGCAATCAGCCGACAGAATTCGGCTTATCGCCATCGAAATGAAGGGCGCTTTCGGAAACGAAGGCGCCCTTCGCTTTTTCAGCGTACGCGCTGGAACGACGCCGCTCTGTCCGCGTAAGACGCTGTGCCTGGAATGAAGGCGTGTTTAGGGCGACTGAGCGCCGTCGCTACAGCGAGTGCAGGCAGTCGTCCAAGCAGCTAAGAAGATGACCGACCGTTTCTTTGGTTTCGTCGCCCATGTTGGAAAGACGAAACGTCTTACCCTTTATCTTGCCATAACCCGGATCGATTACGAGATGGTGTTTCTCCCGGAGGTCGCGCCAGAGTTTCAGCACGTCGATGCCGCGGGTGTTCTTTACGCAGGTCAATGTTTTGGACCGATACCCTTCCTCCGCAAAGAAATCGAATCCGCGCTGGCGAACCCAATCGGCGACGAGCGCGTTGGTTCGGGCATGACGCTCGTAACGGTTCGTCACACCTTCGGCAAAGATATCGTCCAGCTTTGATTCGAGAGCGTGGATATGCGCGATGCTCGGCGTACTCGGCGTCATGTCATCCTCCTGGTTTTTTTTGAACTCGAGGAAGTCGAAGTAGTAACCCCGATCCTTTTGCTGTTCGGCCCGGGCAAACGCCTTCGCGGAAGCGGCAAAAAGCGAAAATCCCGGGGGCAGGGCGAGCGCCTTTTGGCTGCCGGTCAGCAAAACATCGATGCCGAGCTCGTCCATCGCGGTCGGAACGGCGGAAAAAGAAGAAACGGTATCAACGATCAAAACCACTTCGGGATATTTCCGAACCACGGCGCAGATTTGATCCAGGGGGTTCATCACCCCCGTCGAAGTCTCGTTGTGAATCAGGGTGACGGCATCGAAATCTCCGGTCGCCAATTTTTCACCAAGGGCCGCAGGTTCGATCGGCTTGCCCCATTCCACCTGGAGCGGTTCGGCGGCCTTTCCGCAGCGGCGACTGACGTCGAGCCATTTGTCCGAGAACGCACCGCACATGCAGTTGAGGACGCGGCGCGAAACGAGGTTGCGGATCGAAGCTTCCATTACGCCCCACGCGGAAGACGTCGAGAGGAAGACCGGTTGTTTGGTTCCGAAAAGAGTTTGGAGCCGGGGATGGGTCGACCGGTAAAGCTCGCGAAAAGCCTCGCTGCGATGGCCGATCATTGGGCGCGAGAAAGCGGCCCACGTTTTTGCGGAAACCTCTACGGGTCCGGGGATGAAAAGCTTGTCGTGCGGCATTATGAAAACGTCCAACGCCGAACGCCCAACGTCCAATATCGAATCAGAGTGCCGGAGGAATTATTATCGCTTAATAAAACTAATGTCGCCGCTGCGCTCCAGGCGGGCGACCTTAATCGTCGAAACGTCTTCGGTCTTGGCGTCGAGATGCAAGTCTTCATCCAAGTCATGTTTCGACACGAGTCGTTTCTTCATTTTCTCCCAATCAATTTCGCCATTCCGGATGAGCGTGATCGGATGGCCTTTGATGAGCTTCCCGAACCAATGCGATCTGAAAGCCCCGAAGGCCAAGAGGCGATGAATGAGCATCAACACGACGCCGGCGACGATGGTGGTGAAGAACGGGGCCGTGCCGTTAATTGCGCGGGATAGCATCGAACCTATCAGGACGATGAAGATCGCATCGAAGGCCGTTTTTTGCGCGAGAGACCGTCGGTCGCCGATCCGGACGATGGCGAGGCCGACGACGAAAATCACGAAACAGCGGAGCGAGATATTGAGCACGGTCAGTTCGGTCGCTTTGCCGTCGGGGCCGAGGAGCACAAGAAAGAAGGACTGGAGCGCGTTCATAAAAATGCTTCGCCGGAACCGGAGAGTTCGGGCGTATTAAGCCGGCCATCAGCCGGATAAATCCGGCCTGCGGCGCTGGTGCGTTTTCCCAAGGGAGACAGAACCTAACGAAGGAGGGACAATGGCACGAGGAGACAAGTCGAGTTACACGTCGAAGCAAAAGCGGAAAGCTGAACACATCGAAGAGGGATACGAGAAGCGTGGCGTCTCAAAGAAAGAGGCGGAAAAACGCGCCTGGGCCACGGTCAACAAGTCCGACAAGGGCGGGAAGAAGAGCGGCTCGGGTCGCGGCAAGAAGAGCAGCAAGTCCTCGTCGCGCAAAGGCGGCAAAAAGGGCGGCCGCAAATCAGGCGGCAAGAAGAAGCGCTGACCGCGCTTTGATTTGAGACGGCGGGTCGCCGCACGTTTCGTCCTGCATGCCCGCAAAGAACAACGATCTGCACGGGAGCGCTCCGGATAAATCGGAGATCGCGCTTCTGCTCATCGACGTGATCAACGATCTCGATTTTCCGGAGGCGAACCAGCTCCTCCGTTATGCGAGGCCGATGGCGCGCAAAGTCCTGCAATTAAAGCGGCGCGCGAAGGACGCCGGAATTCCGGTGATCTATGTAAACGATAATTTTGGCCGCTGGCGTTCGGACTTTCGGCGCCAGGTCGTGCATTGCCTCCGCGAAAATTCGCGCGGCCGGGAGATCGTGGCGCTGCTCCAACCGGAAGAAGACGATTACTTCGTCCTAAAACCGAAGCATTCCGGTTTTTTCTCAACTACGCTGGAAACGCTTCTTCGTTATCTCGGCTCGAAGAAACTGATCCTGACCGGGATCGCCGGAAATTTTTGCGTGCTGTTCACGGCGAACGACGCCTACATGCGGGACTACGACTTGATTATTCCGTCCGATTGCACGGCTTCAAATACGGCGGAAGAAAATCGGCAGGCGCTCGGCCTGATGAAAAAATTCCTGAAAGCCGATACCCGAGTGTCGACAAAGCTACGGCTGGCGCGGGTGCGGAAGCGGCGGCGCTAGGCCGATTTTCCGCGCCCGGTCTTTGCCTGCAGTTCTTCGATCCGTTTCGAAGCTTCCGCTTTGGTGAGCGAATCGCTGAAATCTTCTTTCGCCTCGCGGCAAAGAGTTTGGAGATAAGACCGTTGCGGGCCCGTCATCGGCTCGTCGCCCGTAGTCCACTCTTCCGGATCTTTCTCAGGGTTCTGCATCGGTGCTGTTTGGTCTGGCTCGGCCATCAAGACGAAATCGCAAAAACCCCGTCCGGCGGACTTACCCGCTCGCGCTTGCGCGGTAAACTATCGCGTGGCATAAACCAAGCCTCCCGCGCCGCCCCCCGGGTGGAGACGGGTGCCAATTTCTCCGACCATGTCCACTATTTCGACTACTGACGCTTCGCCGGAACAGGGGGTTTTCTGGGACCGGCACAAGACCGAGGTCATGTTCGCGCTCATCGCGATCCTGGTGGCCGTAGCCGCGTTCGGAGGTTACCGATTTTATTCGCAACGCCAGGCCAATGCTGGCGCAGAGCAGCTCGCCACGGCAAAAACTCCGGGGGATTTCCAGAAGGTGATCGCCGATTACTCGAACACGCCAGCAGGCGCTTCGGCCTACATTCTTCTGGCCGAGTCGCAGAAGAACGAACGAAAATTCAGCGAAGCGAACACCACCTTGGAAACGTTTTTGCAGAAGTTCCCCAAGCATGAGCTGACGGGCACAGCACGGCTCGCCATGGCGGGGAATCTCGAGGCGCTCGGAAAGAAGGACGAAGCGCTCGCGACCTACCAGAAACTGGCGACGAGCGAGCCGCAGGCGTACACGGCGCCCGTCGCATTATTTTCCCAGGTCCATTTGCTGAAGGAGAAGAACCAGA
This sequence comes from Chthoniobacterales bacterium, assembly GCA_045809825.1. Lineage (GTDB taxonomy): Bacteria > Verrucomicrobiota > Verrucomicrobiia > Chthoniobacterales > UBA10450 > AV80. The sequence continues at coordinate 7,069 of JBJMXC010000207.1, forward strand.
TCGCCGAAGCGCGTCGCATCTGTGAGACGATCATGACGCAATATCGCGAGAGTCGTTTCGCAGCGGAAGCGACGTATCAGCTGCGAACGTTGAAGCTGCCTGATCAACCGGCTGCTTCGCCAGCGCCAAGCGCGCCGATTCCACCGGCTGTGACGATTTCGTCCCCGGCGCCTGTTCAACCCGCCGTGCCCTCAGCAGCTCCGCCCGGTCCTAACGCTGCGGCGCCGTCGGGCCCACCGAAAAAGCCCTAGCGGCTGCATTCCGCTCGTAGGGCGAGACTCAGTCGAGCCGCATCGCTGCGTTAAGGCAAAATCGTCGGTTCGACAGAGTCTCGCCCACCAAACAGAAGCGCTTTAGCGCTGTTCGGCGCTGAATTACCGCTTCGAGAACTGGAAGCGTTTGCGCGCACCGGGCTGCCCCGATTTCTTGCGCTCTTTCATCCGCGGATCACGGCGGAGAAGACCTTCGGCCTTTAGTGTGCCACGCAGGTTTGCATCAACCAGGAGGAGAGCGCGCGAAATCGCCAAACGAGCCGCGCCGGCCTGGCCGGTCGCACCGCCGCCGGTCGTATTGATGGAGAGATCGTAGGAGTTCGCCAGCTTCACGACCTGCAAAGGATGGAGGACCGTGTTCTGGAGCGGGATCGTCGGGAAATAATCCTCAAAACTTTTGCCGTTGATGTCGATCTTGCCGCTGCCCGGCGTCATCCGAATGCGGGCGACTGAGGTCTTGCGGCGACCTGTAGCGATAAATTCCTGCGTCTCTGCCATGGGAAAATCCTAGAATGAAACCGCGGTCGGTTGCTGCGCGGAATGCGGGTGGAGGTCGCCCTTGTAAACTTTCAGTTTCCGGTAAACCGAGCGGCCAAGTTTCGTGTGCGGAATCATGCCGCGGATCGCACGCTCGACGAGCAATTCCGGATGACGCACGCGGCGGGCCTTGGCGTTCTCGGTCTTATGTCCGCCAACGTAACCGGAGAAACTCATGAAAGTTTTCTGGTCTTCCTTTTTGCCGGTGAGCCGGACCTTTTCCGCGTTGATCACGACGACAAAATCACCGGTATCTACGTGAGGGGTGAAGATCGCTTTTTCTTTTCCGCGAAGAAGGTTCGCCGCCTTCACGGCAACGCGGCCCA
>JBJMXC010000208.1:0-9429 GCA_045809825.1 Chthoniobacterales bacterium
TCAATCGTGTCGGCCGGGTTCGCCGTTGTTGTCGCTACGCAAGTTTTCGCCGCCGATGTTGCGCAAACCTTTCGGTTCGGCCGACGCGACTCGGTGAGCGGTTACGATTTCAATCTTTCGTTCGCCCTCTTTGGAGTTGGCCACCTGGTCGGCTTGGCGGTGGGGATTGCCATGCTCATTGGCGCGCTCATCGGCTGGGGTTGGGGCGTGCCCTATTATACGCCGATCGGAACGGACCTCGTTCATTCCGGCGTTCACCTCGCGAAACCGTTCGACGGACTCATCAAGGCTGTAAACGCCGACAGCGTGCCCGGAATTGCAACGGGAATATGGAGCAATTATGTGCGCTACATTGGCGCGGGCGCGATCGGCATTTCGGCAATCTGGACATTGTTGAAACTGGTCATGCCGGTCGTCCGTGGGCTGGCCGGTGCGATGGCGGCGAACCGCGCCCGCAAAGCCGGTCAGGCTGCCACCCTGCCAATTACCGAACGCGATATTCCGATCGGCATCGTCGGCGTGGTTACGCTGGTCTGCATGCTGCCGATCGCCTGGGTGCTCGGCTATTTCGCCAACACAAGTGGTCTAGGAGCCCACATGACCACACTCATCATTGGCGGCGTGTTCTATATCTTTTTGATGAGCTTCTTTGTCTCGACCGTGTGTGGTTACATGGCCGGGCTGATTGGCTCCTCCAACAGTCCGCTCTCCGGTATCGGCATTCTGGTCGTGATCGGCGCGGCGTTGTTGCTCGTCTTTGGCATCAAACCGCAGGTGTCGGAGGATGCTTACAAGGCTTTGATCGCTTATGCGCTTTTCACTACCGCCGTCGTTTTCAACGTTGCCGCCATCGCCAACAACAATCTGCAAGACCTGAAGACCGGGCAACTCGTCGATGCGACGCCATGGAAACAGCAAGTCGCTCTTATCATCGGTGTCCTCGCCGGCGCGCTCGTGATTCCCCCCGTGCTCGATCTCGTGAACCACGCCTATGGTTTCGCGGGCGCACCAGGCTCGGAGTTACGCGAACATACTCTGCCTGCGCCGCAGGCCGGTTTGATCTCTGCGCTCGCGGAAGGAGTGATCGCCAGCAACATCGACTGGAGTTTGATCAGGATCGGCGCCTTGATTGGCGTCGCTGTCATCGCGCTGAACGAACTCCTGACCCGCACAACCAGGCACATGAGCCTTCCTCCGCTAGCTGTTGGCCTCGGTATTTATCTGCCTACCGCCAGCACGCTCATGATCGTGGTCGGCGCGGTTGTCGGGTGGGCTTTTGATCGCCGGGCAGAACGGACGGCCAAACCCGAGGCAACAAAGCAATTGGGCGTATTACTCGCATCGGGCCTGATTGTAGGGGAGAGCGTGATTCTCGTTGTAATCACGGCTTTCGCCGCCTTCTCAGGGAAAGCGGCACCGCTCGCCTTGGTCGGACCTAACTTCGAAACGGCCGGGGTCATCCTCGGCGGTATCGGTTTTGTTGCAGTAGGATTCCTTCTTTATCGGTGGATTCTGGGGATGGGGACGTCACGCGCCGTGACCGCTCCGCCGACTTCCAATCTCTGACCTCCGGCCTCAGACCCTCGCCGTCTCCCACGCCATGAAGGCTTCGAGATCTCCGCGGACTGATCGCAGCGCGAGACTCACGACAACGGCGTCATCGATGTGTCCAAGAATCGGAATGTAATCGGGAATGACGTCGAACGGCGAAACGAAGTAGATGATCGCTGCGATGATCGTCAATAGATTCTGAGCCGACACGTCGCGGTACTCCTTGCGCTCGTGGGCGCGAATCACCCGAATCATTGCCATTAGGTATGGCCACGTCTCCGCAAATGGACCGCGGGGAATTACGTTGATCTTGCCCACCGCATCTTCGACTAGCTTTCGCAACCGTTTCGGGTCGCGCGAATAGTCTTCGGCGTCTGCCGCCGCGCGGCGGAAAGCCACGCTCTGTGTGATCTCGTCGGCGTTCGGCGCGCTCTTGCCATTTCCGGGCGGGGTCGGAGTGCTTTGACGATTCGGGCGGTCCGATGCCGGCTTTGGTTTTTTCATAACGAAAAGATCTATCCCTGTAGAACCGCAGTTTAGCGGGCGCGTGTTAACACGACAATGCGAAAGGACTTTATCGGGACGCAATGGGTGGGATCAATGATCGAACCGCTTCTCTCCCGCGTTGATCTCCACCAACAGCTTGTTTCCCGCTGGCGGCAAGGGACAGGTCGCATACGGCGTGAACGCGCAGGGCGGGTTCTCTGCCTTGTTGAAGTCGAGGACCGTTTCTCCGTTCACCGGCTTGTCCGCGTAGAGAAACCGCCCGGACTTGTAGGTCTCCTTCTCATTCGATTGATCGCCGAAGATCAGAAAAAGCGAGCCGTCGTCTTCCTCCACCGTCTGAAGAGATTGTTCTTTTCCTTCGAGGGTGAACTTGAGCCGGCCCGGACTCTTCATCTTGAAGAAGCCACCGAGAACGTTCGGCACTTTTAGCTCTTTGGTTTCCGTGCCCGGCTCGAGCCGCGCCGTCACTTTGTAACTCTCATCAACCGGGAACCAATGGAGGCCGGAAAAATTTCGCCGAGCCTCGCTGTTGGTGTCCTTCAAACGGATGCCGTAACGCTCTTCGCGTTTGATGAGAAAGAACGTCTGGGTTCCAGTGCGGATCTCGGTTGGTTTGCCTTTTTCGTCTGAGACCAACTCGACCGGTCCTACAATGTTCTTGCCGTCGCTCTGCGCTTCTACGCCGTTTTCGACTTTGAGCACCGCGCTTCCGTTCTGAAAATCAATCTCGCCGAACTTCCCCTGCTTGAAGTTGTCCGTGAGTCGGACGTTAAACTTCTCCCCTGCTCCAACGGTGTTGGTTCCCACCTTCAGCCAAAACAACCCGGCCACCGACAGCCATCCACTTTCCTTCTTCAGATTAGTCTCCCGGTCGGACCGCCATTTCTCGATCTCTTTGACGTAATCCGTCTGCGGTGCCGCAACCGCCACACCAACGAAAAAAAATAGCAGGCTGGGTTTCATCCGCGTTAAATGGCGCTTCATATTACTATTCCGCCCAGCCACACCGCAGATAAAGTTGAAGTACCGCATCGAATCGAAGCTAATCCAAATTGACGGACACGCGATCCGCCGCATTCGAAGCCCGGAATTTCCTTGAGTCGCGCGAATCTTCGCGGCGAATCTGCCGTCATGTTCACTCGCATTCTTTGTTGTCTCTTTCTAATTGGATTCGTAGCGCAAACGCCGGCTGCGGAAACTGCGACGCCCTCGGCGTCGCCGCACGCCAGCGGCACGCCGATGGAGTTCGACTCGTTCCTCCTTGTCCTGCTCCTGCGACCACCGAACGCTCCGGAAATGCCGAAGGCGGAACTCGACCAGCTCCAGCAGGGCCATTTCGCAAACATGAAGCGGCTCGCAGCCGAAGGGAAGCTGTTCAAAGCCGGGCCGATCGAAGATTTCTCGGGACGAAACGTGCGCGGGATTTTCATTTTCAAAACTGAATCGGTCGATCAGGCGCGCGAATGGGTCGCCGGCGATCCATTGATCAAGGCGGGACGGCTTGTGCCCGAATTTATGAAATGGTCCGTCGAAAAGGGCAGTCTCAAGTAATCGGTCCGTTTCGCGATGAACTCTTTGCTGCAGCCAGAAACGCCGGCGCGCGACGGGCGATGGCGTTTTCTGCGCGACGTGGTCGTCTTTCAGCTGAAGATGCTTCTCGATAACGGCCGCGATCTCGTCCTGATGCCAGTGGCCCTGGTGGCGGCCCTGATAGATTTGCTGATTCGAGGCGATCGGGAAGGAGCTCGGTTTTACAAAGTGCTCCGGTGGGGATGGCATAGCGAGAAGGTCATCGACGTTTACAGTGCCATCGAAAATCATCCCGCGGACGATTTCGAGATTGGCCGCGATTACACGGTAGACGGGGTGATCGCGAGGCTGGAAAACGTAGTCGCGCGCGAAGTGGAGAAAGGCGGAACGGCCGCGAGTATTAAAAGCGCAATGGATCGCGCGATCGATCAGCTTCACGCCGGAACCGGTGGCGCGCGCGATGCCGTGGTTCGGACGGCTGACAAGTTTCGGGAGAAACTTAGCGGCGATGTTCCGCCTGGTAGTCGTTAACCACGAGGCAGGCGTGAATCATTCCGGGCACCCAGCCCAACAGGGTCAGGCACAGGCTCAGGATGAAACTGAGAATCCGCCCGGTCATTAAAACGGCGACCGGCGGCAAAACGACGCAAAAGAAATAACGCAGCGCTTTCAAAGGAGTTAGGAACGAAACCTAATTGCGAAGTGAACAACAGCAACTCCGGTGGATCGAAATCAACCCATCCAGCGGACGTCGCTGATCCGTTTGATCTGCAGAATGAAAATCAATTTTGTTGCCTTAACTATTCTCGGATTGGTTGGTCTGCTCCTGGCGGGTTGCGCCGGGTCTACCGAAACAACAACGACGACGAGCACTCGCGAACACAGCTCGATGTACGCGCGGTAAGTCGCGGAGGGCGGCCCCGTTCATCCTTGTCGTCACGCAGTGCGGTCGACGGAAAATCCGCGCCGCCAAACGAAATAGACCGGTATGCCGGTCAGGACGAGCAGGTAACCGATTCCGGACGTCGCTGGCGCCAGCCAGGCCAGATCGACGATCAAAAAGGCGGCGAGCAAAACCGAGATGATCGGGACCACCGGATATCCCCACATCCGGTAAGGCCGTTCGGTGGCGGGTTTTTTCCGGCGCAATATGATCACCGCGGCGGCGAGCAGGATATAGAAAACCAGGTCGGCCGAGACGATGTACTCTAGCAGCTGGGTGTAGACGTTGCCGTAACTGACTGCGCCGGTCGCGGGATCGGTAGTGATGGTGCGAGGTAATGTGAGCAACAGGGTCCAGAGAGCCTGCGCCATAAGCGCGGCAGCGGGAACATTCCGGCGGCTGATCGCAGCCGTGCGGCTGAAGAACAAACCATCTTTCGCCATGGCGTAGTAAACGCGCGCGCCGGCCAGGATCAGTCCGTTGTTGCAACCGAAAGTTGAGACCATGATCGCCGCGGCCATTGCGAGCGCGCCGGGACGGCCGAACACGGAGTTCATGGCGGTCACCGCGACCCGATTCTGCGGCGCGTGCTGGATTTCCGAAAGCGGAAGGACCGCGACGTAGGCGAGGTTCGCAAGGACATAGAGGACGACGACAAGCCCGCATCCGCCGAGGAGGGCGCGAGCAAGGTTGCGTCCGGGATTAACGACTTCGCCTCCGATGAATGTCACGTTTGTCCACGCGGTCTGGGCGAAGAGCGGTCCGACCATCGCCTTTCCGAAAAGAAGAATGAGGGCGAATCCTCCTACCGCCGTCAGGCCGGGCTGCGCGGTTTGTGGACTCCAGCCATTGCTCCACGAATCCCACCAGTGCGAAACGCGGGCGGCACTCGCCGGGTTCCAGCCCAGCGAGAGCCCGATAACGATCAGGGCAAGAAGTGCCGCGGTCTTCGCAAAGGTGAAGACATTTTGGACGAGTTTTCCTGTTTCGAGACCGCGCGTGTTTGTCCAGGTGAGGAGGAGGACGAGAACGATCGCGACCAGCTGCTCGGTCGAGAGACTCAGGGCATAGCCGCCTGCGAGGTGAATCGGCCTAACGAGGTAATTATCGGTAGCGACCGAAGACGCGAACACGCCGGTGAACTTCGCGAACGCAATCGCGACGGCGGCAATGGTTCCGGTTTGAATGACGAGAAAAAGGGTCCAGCCGAACAGAAACCCGATCGATGGCCCGTAGGCTTCGCGCAGAAAAACGTAGACCCCGCCTGCTCGCGGCATCATCGCAGCCAGCTCCGAACAGCAAAGCGCGCCGGTGATGGTCATCAGTCCGGCCATGGTCCACGCGAGGAGGAGCCATCCCGGCGCGCCGCTGAGCCGCGCCGATTCCGCCGAGGTGATGAAGATGCCCGACCCGATCATCGAGCCGACAACGATCATCATGGCGTCGACCGGCCCAAGTCGGCGAACGAGGTGGCGACCCTCGGTGTTGGCGCGCGCTTCCATTAGAGCAATTCAGAAATCCTCGCGCGGCGTTGCCGCTGGTGCGGCGATTAGAACGTCTTCCTGCTCCAGTCGCTGTCGTAATTTTCGGACGAAAGTGACTGCCTCCGGATTATCGCCATGCACGCAGACCGTTGTCGCGGATATGGTCACATCACTGCCATCGACCGTGCGCACTTTGTTTTCGCACAGGATGCGGATGATCCGCTCGGCTGCTTCCGCCGGATCGTGGACAAAGGCATTCGGTTCGGAGCGCGGGACAAGCGAGCCGTCGCCACGATAATTTCGATCGGCGAAAACTTCGGAGGCCGTATCGACACCGAGCTCGGTTGCGGCGTAATCGAGCTCGCTCTCGACGGGTGCGAACACGATCAACTTCGGATCGAGCGCGCGGACCGCATTTGCGATGACATCGGCAAGGATGCGGTCCCGCGCCGCCATGTTGTAGAGCGCGCCGTGGGGTTTCACGTGGTTCATGTCTCCACCGGCGGCGCGCGCCAGCGCTTGGAACGCGCCGATCTGGTAGGCAACGATCGAATAAACCTCCGCGGCCGGCAGCGTCATTTCCCTCCGTCCGAAATTCTGGCGGTCGGGAAAGCTCGGGTGCGCGCCTAACGACACCCCGCGGCCGAGCGCGCCCTGGATGGTGGCAAAAATGGAGGCGGGATCGCCCGCGTGAAAACCACAGGCAATGTTCGCCGAACTAACAAGCTCAAGTATCTCTTCGTCGTGACCCGCGCCTTCGCCGAGGTCGGAGTTCAGATCAATGACAAGATTCATCGGAAATGCAGGTCAAGTCCGATGCGAAACCGCACAAAATCCTGTTCTCTCTCGCGGAGAAGCAGCTGGGCCTCGGCGAGCGACACTTCTTGAAAGCGGACGGTATGACCGGGTGAAAGCTGCGCTGCTAACGGCATATCCACCGTGATCACGTGCGCGATCTTCGGATAGCCTCCGATGGTTTGGCAATCGCCGAGCAACAGAATCGGTTTACCATTTGGCGGCACCTGAATCGTGCCAGGCGTCACCGCCTCCGACAACAGATCGCCGGGATCGGTCCGTTGCAGCTCGGGCCCTTCAAGACGATTACCCATCCGATCGGAGTCGCCAGAAACGTGGAACGCGCTGGTCATGAGCAACCGCTGCGCGTCACTTCCAAATCGATTCCAATCCGTTCCTTTCACCACCCGCAATACCGGATTGCGACTGCCGAGAGCGGCCCATGTCGCAGGTGCACCCCTACCAGCGGCGCTTTCTAAATCGCCGTCTTTTCTCCTTCCGATGTTTTCAAATCGCCCCTCCTTGAAAAGAGAAATCACGTCGCCATCACGCAACGCCCGGCCTTGATACCCGCCGAAATTCCCGCGCAAATCTGTGGACCGACTGCCGAGCACCAACGGCACATCGATGCCGCCAGAAATCGCCAGCCAGGCCCGGCCACCACCATCAGGGGCCGCCATCGCGAGCTCGGCATCCTTCCTCATTAACGCAACGTGTCCCGGCCGAAGTGCAGTCTCCCCGATCTGGGCCGAAAATCCGCCGCCGCACCAGGCGACGAGGCACTGATCTTCAAACCGAAGTCGTATGGTTCCGAGCGTTGCTTCAAGACCGGAGGCGTTTTCTTGATTGCCAACTAATGCGTTCGCGACTCGCAGCGCATGTGTATCGAGCGCGCCGCTCAGCGACACACCTGATTGACGAAAACCGGTCCGACCCAGATCCTGCACCGAAGTCAGATAACCGCTCGACCGAACCAGAACGTTCATCGGGTCATTTCTTCGAATTCGGCGCGTGAGATCTTCCGGAAGCGAACCCAATCGCCGGCCCGAAAGATGGCCGGCGGATTGCGCCCGACGTCAAATAACGGAAGCGGCGTTCGCCCGATAATGTTCCAGCCGCCCGGTGATTTGCTGGGATAAATGCCGGCCTGCGTTCCGCCGATGGCGACGCTGCCAGCTGGAATTTCCTTGCGCGGTGAAGCGCGGCGCGGGGTAGCAAGCTCGGCCGGTAACCCGCTGAGATACGGAAAGCCCGGAGTGAAGCCAACGCAGCTTACCCGGTAGGTTGCCGCGGAGTGGCGGCGCACAACTTCGTCGGCTGGGAGAGAGGCGTGTTTTGCGACGTCATCAAGATCGGGTGCAAAAGGACCCTCGTAACAAACAGGGACATGGACCTCGCGGGGAGCGTTGGAAGGTGCGCGTTCGCCAGAGGTTCGCAACGTATCCCGAATTCTATCGTGCAACCTTTCGAGATCATCGATTCCTCGTGGGTCGAGGAAAATGCCAATAGTCGCGTAGGACGGCGCGAGTTCCACTATCCCGGGGATTGCGGCAGCCTCCAATTGATGCACGCCGCGCAGGACCGCGTCGAGCGACGTTGCCGGATCAAATTCCTCGACGATGCGAATGAGGCACGCTGTATCCCCGAGCGGCTCGATACGCATGCCGGGCTTCTCTCAACCTTTCTGTGAAGAGACCTTGTCGGAGACGTCCTTCACCGACTCCTTGATCTCCTCGACATTTGGATGCACCTCGCGAATCAGGTCGTGCTCGGCTTTGGAGAGCTTCTCGATCCGTTTGGTGACGTCGTGCAACTCCTTGAGCATCATTTCCTGCTTCGACGAAAGGCGGTGCATCCACCAAAAGCAGACGGCCCAGCAGATGGTTCCAACCCAGGTGAGCAGCAATGCAATTGTCATTTTCTGTGGAAGGCGATTTGAAAACTGTCCCCAATAAGCGGATAGGCTGACAATTATTCGCCGCAGCTGGGCGGAAAGCCAGCGTTGTCCGCGAAATCCCTGTCGCCATGTCCCAGCAACTGGTCATCTGCCTCATCGCCGTCGCGATCAATCTCGTCGGCGTGCTGGTTATTTTTTCAATCACGGCCCATCTGCTTGTGAGGCTGACTTGGAACGGCCGCGGAACCTTTGGTGTCCTGATCATGATCCTGTTCGCGCAGCTGTTCTGGATTGTGCCGGCAATGTTGATCGTGAATCCGCGGGGCAGTCCGGATGAGGCCTCTTCGTATGCGCTTTGGTTCGGCAACTGGATCGCGTCGGCGTTTGCTATCGCGCTGCAAAGTCGCACCGCTACGAATATTCCGCGCCAACTCCAGGACGCCGCCCGCCTGGATGGACTCGGTGCGTTCGGCACCTGGCGAACCGCGGTATTTCCGTTCTGCGCCCACGACCTGCTGGTCATCGCGATTTTTACGGTGATGGCGACGCTTCTCCCTTTCTGGGGCTCCATCACCTGGCCGGAAGCCGGTAACTCGATTGTGATCTTTCAGCGTTTCCTGAGTCCTTCCGGCCGCATCGCAATGATGGCGATCATATCGGTGGTCGGGACCCTGCCGCTGTTCGCGAATTTTATTCACGAAAAGCGGCGCCGGTAATCGAAA
>JBJMXC010000209.1:0-5654 GCA_045809825.1 Chthoniobacterales bacterium
CGAAAAATGCACGTGGCTCAACGGCGAATACCTGCGGGAGGTGAGTGACGAACGCTTCCAGGAAATGGGACGTCAGGCCCTCGAAAAAGCCGGCTTCGATCTCGCTAAATTTCCGCCCGACTACGTCCGGGCAGCGCTCGAAACCTGCAAGGGCAAATTTAGGACGTTCAGCGAACTGCCGGCATACGGAGGTTTTTATTTTCGCGACGATTTCGCGTTCAATCCGGAAGGGGTTGCGAAACATTTTGTGCCGGAAAACAAATCGCGGCTCGAAACGGTTCGCGCCGCGTTCGGTGACTTGGAAAACTTCGACGCCGCCAGTTTGGAAACCACGCTCAAGGCGACAGCCGCCAATCTCGGCGTAAAGGTCGGCGCGCTCGTTCATCCAACACGACTCGCCGTTACCGGCAGCAACGCCGGCCCGAGCCTTTATCATCTGCTGGAGATTCTCGGGAAAGAAAAGGTGCTCGCCCGTATCGATCGCGCGTTGAAGCAAATGCCTGGGTAGCGCGCGCGAGACGCCGAAACCAACGCGCGAGACGCGCGCGCTACCCGGATCATTTCGCTGCCTTCGCCCAAGTGTCCTTGAGCGTAATAGTGCGATTGAAGACCAGCGTTCCCGGTTGCGAATCGGGATCGAGGGCGAAATAGCCGAGCCGCTCAAATTGATAGCGCGTGTCAGGATCAGCCTGGGCGAGTGATGGCTCGCATTTCGCGTTTACGATTTCGAGCGAATCGGGATTGATAAATGATTTGAAATCGCCACCATCCGCGTCCGGCTGGGGCACGGTAAAAAGACGATCGTAAAGACGCACCTCGGCATCGACCGCATGGACCGCGCTGACCCAATGAATCGTTCCCTTCACTTTTCGAGTTGAGGTCGCGCCTCCGGATTTACTTTCCAAATCAGCGGTGCAACGCAACTCGGTGACATTGCCGGCCTCGTCCTTCACCACCTCTTCGCACTTGATGATGTAGGCGTATTTCAGGCGCACTTCTCCGCCGGGTTTGAGCCGGAAATATTTGGGCGGCGGTGTCTCGGTGAAATCGGCGCTGTCGATGAAGAGCTCGCGGCCGAACGGCAGACGGCGCGTCCCGGCGGTCGGATCTTCAGGGTTATTAACGGCGTCAAGTTCCTCCGTCTTGCCCTCGGCATAATTTGTGAGCACGACCTTGATCGGTTTTAAGACCGCGAGACGGCGCGGCGACGTGCGATTGAATTGCTCGCGGACGGCGTGCTCGAGCAACGCCATTTCATTAAGGCTCGGATATTTCGTGATCCCGATGTTGTAAGCGAAGGCGCGGAGGGCGCTCGCGGTGACACCGCGTCGGCGTAATCCGGAGATGGTAAGCATGCGCGGATCATCCCAGCCGTTGACGAAGCCTTCTTTCACAAGCTGGATGAGCTTTCGTTTACTCATCACCGTGTAGGTCAGGTTCAGGCGCGCGAACTCGATCTGGCGCGGCCTGGGCGGCTGCAGTTCGAGCGATTCCAGAATCCATTCATACAGCGGCCGGTGAACTTCGAACTCGAGGGTGCAAAGCGAGTGGGTGATTCCTTCGATATAATCGCTGAGGGTGTGGGCCCAGTCGTACATCGGATAGATGCACCACTTGCCGCCGGTGTGGTGATGTTCGGCATGCCGAATCCGATACAGCACAGGGTCACGCAGCCAGACATTGGCGGCCTGCATATCTATCTTTGCGCGCAATGTTTTCGCGCCGTCCGGGAACTCGCCGGCTTTCATCCGAGCGAACAGCTCCAGATTTTCGTCGATCGTTCGGTCGCGAAACGGGCTCTCTTTTCCAAGCCGGCGAAACTCGTCTGTCTGCTCCGGCGACATTTCATCGACGTAGGCTTTGCCCTTGCGGACAAGCTCGACCGCATATTCGTAATGCTTATCGAAGTAATCCGAGGTGTAGAAGGGCGCGCCGCCAAAATTGTTGTCGGCCCACCCTTCAATTAACCAGCGGACGTCAGCCATGATGGAGTCGACGTATTCCGTCTCTTCCTTCGCCGGATTGGTATCGTCCATCCGGATGTTGCAGACCCCACCGAACTCATGGGCGATGCCGAAGTTCAAACAGATCGACTTGGCGTGGCCGATGTGGAGGTAGCCGTTCGGTTCAGGGGGAAAACGGGTCCGGATTTGGGAGTGCTTTCCGGATTTCACATCCTCGAGCACGATGTCGCGGATGAAATCGGAAGGGGCCGGGTTGTTCGTTGGCTCAGCCATGTGAGAGGTGGATATTAGCAGCCTGAAAGCGAATTACACGTTTGCCGATCTGCAGGACTGGCGCAAAGCGAGCCGCGGATCGAAGCCGCCGGTGCGTCTCGGCGTGTTTGGTCGTCCGGTCGCACATTCGCTTTCGCCGCAAATGCACAACGCCGCCCTGCAGGCATCCGGGCTTCCGATGCGATACGCTCGCTTCGCAATCGAGCCGGAGGAGCTGAATCCGGCGCTCGAATTATTGCTCGAACTCGATTTCGCCGGTATGAACCTGACCGTGCCGCACAAAGTCGCGGCGCTGGCGTTCGTGCCCGAAGTCGACGAGGCGGCTGCCGAGATCGGCGCCATAAACACCATCAAGTTCGAGGAAGGAAAGCTCCGCGGGTTCAATACGGATGCCCCGGGATTTGCGCGCGCGATCAGAGAAGAGTTCGCGGTCGATTTGCGCGATTTGCGGGTTCTTCTTTTGGGTGCGGGTGGTGCGGCGCGGGCAATTGCCTGGCAATGCGCGAAGGAAAACTGCGAGCGGCTGGTCGTCGCAAATCGCGATGCCAGTAAAGCGGCGGCGCTCGTCGAGGAGCTGCGTCCATTCTTTGCCGGGCCACGACTGCTCGGCCCGGTCGCGCGAGTGCAAGCGATTGCGCTGGACGAGACGGCGCTGCGATTTCAGATCGCCAACAGCGATCTGGTCGTGAATGCGACTGCGCTGGGTCGCAATCGAAGCGATCCATTGCCCCTCGCGGTGCGGTTGCTCGAGCCGCATCTCATGATCTACGACGCGGTGTACTCGAGCGAGCCGACGGCGTTTGTCACCGGCGCGATCCAAGCCGGTGCACGGGCGGCCAACGGCCAATCGATGCTCCTGCACCAAGGCGCGCTCGCCTTTGAGATATGGTTCGACCGGCCGGCCCCGCTTGAGGCGATGCGAAAAGCGCTTCTATCGCATTAAAGATTACTTATTTTCCTGCGCCATCTCGGCACCGCGTTTCGCTGCTGCTTCGACGGCGGCAATCAACCCGTCCGTCGTTTTGAGCTCCGCCATTGCTGCCAATCCGGCCGCGGTGGTCCCGCCCGGTGTCACCACCATCTTGCGCAGCTCTTCGGGCGAGAGCTTGCTCTCGAGCGCCAGTTTCGCCGCGCCGAGCACGGTCTGGGTCGCGAGGGCCAAAGCGACATCGGCGCCGAGCCCCATTTTTTGTCCACCTTCTGCCATTGCTTCGATCACGCTGTAAACAAAAGCCGGACCGCTCCCAGCCAGGGCCGTCACGGCATCGATCTGCGCTTCGCTTACTTCAACCGCAACGCCTATGGCGCTAAAAATTTCGCGCGCCCTCGACAACTCGCCGGCGGTAGTCCGCGTTCCCCTGGCCAGAGCGGTCGCGGCGCGACAGACGGCTGCGGGCGTATTCGTCATCGCGCGCATGAAGTGAGCGGCAGCCACCTTTTCCATCGCCGCAATCCGGACCCCGGCCGCCAGCGAGATAACAAGCTTCCGCTCGAATTGCGCGGCCAGCTCGCCCAGGACCGGCACCACAACCCCCGGTTTCACCCCAACCAAGATAATCTCGGCCCTCGTCGCGACCTCGCCGTTCTCCGCGGTCCCAACAACACCGAGCTCCTCCTCCAACATGTGGCGCGCGGTTTCGTTCGGCTCGCTCACCAGGATCGAAGAGGAGGCGCAATATTTCGCCCGGACCAGGCCGCGGATCACCGAGCCGGCCAGTTTTCCGCCGCCAATAAAACCGAGTCGAATCGAGCTGGCCGTGGTTTGAGATTCCATGAGCGTGCCTCATATTAATCAATGGTAGCTGCCGGTGTAAATTTCGGTCTCGATCTGGCCGAGGAGATCCTTGAGCTGAAGCGGGAGCGGAACGCGGTCATCCTGGCGCACAACTACCAGGTGCCGGAGCTCCAGGATATCGCCGATTACGTCGGCGACTCGTTAGGCCTGAGTTACCAGGCGGCGCAGACGAGCGCGGACGTCATTCTGTTTTGCGGCGTCCATTTCATGGCCGAGACCGCCAAGATCCTCAACCCGACGAAGAAAGTCCTCCTGCCTGATCTCGACGCCGGGTGTTCGCTCTCGGAATCATGCCCTCCTGAAAAGCTCAAGGCGTTTCTCGATCAGCATTCGGACAAAAACTACTACGTCATCGCCTACATCAATTGCAGCGCCGGGGTAAAAGCGCTGTCGGACGTGATCTGCACCAGCGGCAACGCGGAACAAATCGTGCGAAGCGCCCCGGCCGACCGAAACATCCTCTTTGTTCCCGACCAGAATCTCGGGGCGTGGGTCATCGAACGGACCGGGCGCGAAATGGATCTGTGGCAGGGCAATTGTTACATCCACGTTGAGTTCACCGCCCGCAGCATTAACAAAATTCGCGAGACCTATCCCCACGCTCCGGTCGTCGCCCATCCCGAATGCACTTACGCGGTGCGAATGCTTGCCGATGAAGTTTGCTCCACCGAAAAAATGGTTGGGTTCTGCCGGGAATCAGCCGCGCGCGAGATCATTGTCGTGACCGAAGCGGGCATGCTCCACCGCTTGAAAAAAGAAGTTCCCGGCAAACTCTTCATTCCCGGGCCCACGGAGAACTGTTTCTGCGGCGAATGCCGGTTCATGAAAATGAACACGCTCGAGAAAGCGCATGCGGCGCTCCTGAACATGAAGCCCGAGATCATTTTGCCGGAAGCCATTCGGAAACGCGCGGAGGCGCCGATTCTCCGGATGCTGGAGATAAGCAAGAAGTGATCAGTGACCAGTGATCAGAGATCGGTAAGAGCGAATCCGGCGAGCTGATCACTTGCCACTTGTCACTGATCACTTTCCCCGGTTCACTTCTGCGCGATGCAGCGACCTCCGTTCGGGCTTTGGTTCCAGGTTCTCTTGATGCTGGTCGTCGTACTCGTCGGGGTCCTGTTCCTTCGTGAGCCGAGATTGGAACACTCGGAAGAATTCTTTTTGCGCTGGCTGTTGAAACACTCCGATCCGCATGGTCCGGCGGCTTCGCTTACGGTGGTGGATATCGGCCATGATTCCGCCATGGAACGACAAGCGGCCGGGGAAGGGGACGAGCTGACGCCGCGGTCGGGTGCGAATGTCGTTTCGCCCATGGAGTTCGCGCTTTTTCTTCAATCCGTTCTCGAGTTTCGACCGACCGTGATCGCGTTCGAAAACATTTTGAAATGGCGAGAGACCGACAAGGAACAGGAACAGGTGTTCGTCGACCAGGCAATGCGGGTGCCGCGGCTGTTGTTAGCGGCGGAACTCACGACGAATCCTGATCCGGACGCGCCTGGCCCGGAGATTCCCGGGTTCACGCAGGTTACCGGGAAGCGCGGCAACCTCGTCGATTTTTCGGGCATCGGCCGACAACCGAACGAGGAAATGCGGCTCATCGCGACCGCCGGCTTCACAAA
>JBJMXC010000210.1:0-21993 GCA_045809825.1 Chthoniobacterales bacterium
CGACGTCTCCCGCGGGGACAAGAAGTTGGGGAAGGGCGCGCAAGATATCGCGCGGGCCGGGAACATCATACGCGACTGTCGGCAAGCGAGCGGCAAGCTGCTCGACGATCGCCATCCCGAAGCCTTCGATGTAGCTTGGAAAGACGCCGACCGTGCAATCCGCGAGGAGCCGGGGAAGTTCGTCGGGATTAAATTGCGGAACGATCTCGATGAAATCGACGGGCTCCGATTCAAGGTCGCGCCAGACGGCATCGTTTTGGATCATTGTGCCGAGAAAGACGAAGGAAGCATTCGGCAAGCGACTGTGAACGAAGCGGATGATCCGCCCCCATTCCTTCGATCCTTTTCGCGGGCTCCACATTCCGATGAAGGCGATCTTCTTTTTGTGCAAACGATGATCGGCCGACGCAGAATTTTCACGTAGCGCCGCGGCACGCTCGGGGGCTAGTCCGTACGGCTGGAAAATTACCGGAGCGGTAACCTGAAGTTCGTCCCGCACAACGATCACTTCATCCGAGTTCGGAACGTTCAAAAGGTCGCAATGGCGAACCGAACGATCGGACGTCTTTCGCGCGCGTTGATAAAAGAATCGGTAGAAGGCGCGACTGGCGGCTTTGCCCTTTGGCGGACTGGGCCAGCGGTTCTCGGCCATGCGCTCAAATTTTTCGTACAAATGGTAAAGCCCAACAGAGCGGGCGACCAGAAGCCCGTCGAAACGAAGCGACCGTTTGGAAAACGGCACCGTCCCGATAAGCGCATCGACGACATCAAACCGGCCCGCATTATTGCGAATGAACTTCGCCGCGAGCGACGGAAAGAAGAGCAGTCGGAGCGCGGCGAATGCGCCGGAAGGCGCCGGCTTCGGATAGGCATCCGTCAGGCAAAACGTTTCCACGAGGTGACCAGCCTTGCGCCATTCTTCGGCGAGCTCGATCCAGACCCGGGCCGCACCAAGTCGTGGGTCCCACGGAACGTTAACTACAGCGAGGATGCGAAGCGGTTTGTCCACAAGGCAGGCGGTCAGGCGGACAAGCTTGTCCAGAACTTGTGCCGAACCGGGTTGACGTAATGCCGGAGCGCCATCTGCGGATCGGTGTAATGGTCGCGATAGGCAAACTGATCATCGAGCTGAAGAATGTACTTCCGGGGATCGAATGCCGCGGCCCCGTTCGCATGCATCGTCAGGTGAGTCATCGTCTGGTTGGTAAAGAAGTTGGGGGCGTCGGCCAGCGCGAGAAAGCGCTCAATGCTCAGGGTCCAATCGAGCGGACGATATAACAAGAGGAACCCGGTATTCACAGGATTGCGGGTCTCGGCCTCGTCTCGCACGAGGCGCTTATCGCCCGAAAAACGGCAGTCGGCCTGGTAAAGTGCCGGAGCATCGCGCCGATCCAGATACGAGTAGAGATGGTCCGCGCCTGGAAAAAACCGGATATCGGAATCGCAGTAAAGGACGGCCGCATCTGTCGGCAGAGACATGATTAGACCGAGCTGGCGGCCCGTCGGGTGGCCGCTGAGGTATGGATAAAGTTTCTCCGGAAGATTTTTCGGTAACCAGTCGCCGGCATGAGCGACTGAAACGCAAGAGTCGAGCCCCGCGAGGAGGCGGCGGCTCGATTCCGAGTAGGTTCCATCGGAGACAACGGTAAATCGGACGGGCCGTCCCACGTATCGCAGGAACGAGCGAATTGAGGCGACCTGCTCCGGTAGCGCTGCTTCTCCCGAATAGGAAAAAACGGACAGCGGGAAAGTCCGCGGCGGCTCGAGTCGCGGCAAGGTGCCCAGAAAGGCGCGATAAAGGGTACGAATGGCCCGGCCTTTCGCGCGAGCGAGATGGTAGCCGTAGTTTGGCATTCGTTATTCGGTAGCGGGCTGCCACCCACGGAAGCCACGATAGCTCAGGACGATGTTCAGGAGGAGACTGGGAATCGCGGAAACAAGATTGAAAGTGAGCACGCCGGGAACGCTGGAAAAATCGGTGAACGGAATCAAGGCTAGCTGAGTGGCCAGCGTAATCGGGATGTAAAGCCACGAACCACTGATCCAGGCCTTGGCTGCATTCAAAGACCAGAGAGTACTCGCCATGGCGGTAACGACCGCACCGCCGACCATGAGGAGAAGTTCGCGTTCGAGATGCGAGTATTTGTTGCCCAGGACGAAAAGAAATTGGTGGGGGAAAAAAGCTGCCGCGACAACGATGACGACGCTGAAACCGGTTACAATGCCGAGGATCGCGAGGTAGCGCCATGCGAGCTGGCGCTTCTGCTGCGACCGCGCGAAAGCCGGCGCGAAAACGTTCGCAAGCAGGTTGCTCAAGACGGCGAAGATCATCGCGAGCCGGCCGAGCGCACCGACTTCAGCAATGGAGGAGACCTGGCGCCCAAAAATGCTGATCAGGAAAACTGTGATTTGGCCCTGAAAACAAAAGAACAGCGCGTTCGCGGCCTGGCTCCGAATGAATCCGACCATGGCGGTTCTGTCTTCGCCATTCTCCGGAGCGGTTAGATCGATTGCTCCGGCCACATAGACGCGCAACATCCAGAATTGGAGTAAAAGGGCCGCGGATCCCACGGCGAGAGCAATGGCACCGTTCAAGAAAAAATACATCAGGATGACTAGCGCGAGCAGTCGGACGACGGCGCCTGTCAGGTCGATCGTCTGAATGCGCGCAATGTCTGAGCGGAGGCGCGGGACCACGCTGAGAACACCGATTGAGAGCTGAACGGCCAAGCCTGCCAGCACGGCGAGTACGAGCAGCGCCATGTAAATGGGTGCCGCGCCGTTTCGAATCAAAAGCCACGCGAGAATGGGAATAATCCCCGCCGCCGCGAGAAGGCCAAGTTTTCGCCGCAACCCGAGAGCGGTATTGACCAATTGACCAAATCGGTGCCGGTCGAACCAGACTCGGCCTCCGATCGATACAAGTCCGATGCTAATTCCGATGTCCGCAAGGACGTTCAACGTCCCCTGCATGGTGTTGGCAATCGTGAAGTACGCGTATTCACGTTGATCCAGGTACCGGACCAGTAAGATGCCGCTCAAGAACCCGATCACCTGGACGAAGCCTTGGACCAGCGCGAACTTACTGACCACGCGGGCCCGATGGAGCGCACGCCGAATCGCCGGAGCCGAAGCTTCGCTAAGAACCGGTGGAGAGATCGGCCCGAAGAAACTCATCGGTTTATTCGGGCGCTCCGGACCGCTCGCGGTGGCGATCCAGGAGTGTCACATCGACTAAGACGACTGGATTTGTCGGGGCTGATTATGACGAAGCCCGGCGGCGGCGACGTCGTCAGGTTCTTCCACTGCCTGGGGCGTGTTGTAGTACTCTGAATACTGGTAGTAATAGTATTCAGGCAGCGAAGTATCGACGTAGTTGAGGATGACTCCGGGCACGTTGACCTGGCGATTGTAGAGAAGCTCGAGTGATTTGCGGGTGAGCCGCGCCGAAGTGTAGGAAAGCCGGACAACGAAGAGAGTCGCGTCAATTTTCGGCGCAAGGCTTGTCGAATCATCCGCAGCGAGGACCGGCGAGCTGTCGATGATGATGTAGTCGTAGTGATTATACATGTCCCGCAGCAATGAATCGGTCGATTCGCGGAGAAGATGCTCGCTCGGCTGGCCGAGGGTTTTGCCGCGCGGCAGGATAAACAAATTCGGGTAGGAGGTGGGAACGACAACTTCCTGCCAGTTCACTTCCTGTTTCAAAACTTCGGAGAACCCGATCTTCGACGAAACCCCGAATGCCTCGCGCAACGCGCCACGGCGAAGATCACCGTCGATCAACAGGGTGCGCGCACCGGAGAGCGCCATCGTGATTGCCAGGTTCGAAGAGATTGTCGATTTACCCTCGTTCGGCACCGAGCTCGTGATAAGCATCGTCTTCGGCCGCGGGCCATCGTAGGGCATGAAGAAGAGCGACGACCGAACATTCCGGTACGATTCCGCAAAGACATGCCGCGCATCGTCCGGCTGAAGGAGCGTGACCCGGCCTTTGGTTTTTTCCTTCGGAATCTGGCCGAGAACGTTTTCCGAGAAATGGTGCTGGAATTCGCCGAACGAAGCCATCCGGTCGTCGATCCGATCGAGCAAGAGCAGGATGCCGATGCCGGCGAGAGCGCCACAGCCGAGACCAATGAGCAGGCTCTTCAACAACCCCGGGCGAACTGACATCGGGCCGCTCGCCATTTCCATGATTGAGACCTGGTCACCGCTGTCCACGCTCTGGGAAACGTTGACGTCTTTGAGGCTATTCGTCAGACGATCGTAGAGCGTCTTCAGGCGTTCGGCCTTGCCCTTGATCCGGTTGAATTGCGCTAAACGCTGGCTCAAATCGAGGGCCTTTGTCTCCCACTCCTTGATGTTGGCCTGGAGATTTTCCATCTGTTTGCCGATGGATTTGCGGCGAGTGTCGAGTTTCTCGACGGTGTCCTGGCGATAGAGATCGATCAGCTTTTCCTGCTTGGTGATCTCGTCGTTCAGCTTGATGATTTTCGGGTGCTTCGGCCGCAGATCTTTCGAAAGTGTTTCCCTTTCGGCTTTTAACAGCTGCAGATTCTGTTTCGCCTTCAGGTAATCGCCTTCCGGACCGACGTCGGAGAAGGCCATGCCTGAGGATTTATCGTCAGCGCCCGGAGCTGGCGGCGTCGACCCGTCAATCTTGGCAGGCATCCGGTCAAGGTTTTGGTCGAGATCGAGTAAGCTGAGGAGATCGTACTCAGTCTTGAGCTGAGCGTACTGCTGATTCAACCGGACCAGGTAGGCGGCGGCGCTGTTTCCTTCTTCCTGGATGAATCCGATGTTGTTCTGTTTCTGGAACTCGATCATTTCATCCTCGGCGCCGCGGAGATCTTTCTCGACCTGGATGAGTTGCTCGGTGATCGCGGTCGTCACGGTAGAGCCTTGGTTTTCACGCATGCCTTTTTTGAAATCCAAATACTTCTGCATGACCGCATTCAAGTAAGCCTGGGTGTAATCAGGCGTGCTCCCGATCGCGACCAGGTCGAAGATTGATGTGCGCGGTTTCTGGACGACTGAAATGTCGACCGCGACCGGCTGCATCTCTGGATGAGTGGCACGGACGAGCTGCTCAGCGCTGCGGCGGACTTCCTGGCTCTGCATCAATTGAATCTGGGTGCCGTAAAAATTGACGCTGTCCTCGCTGTAGACCGCGCTTTGGCTGATGTTCATCTTCCCCGCCAGCATCATTTTACTGCGCGATTCAAACGACGGCGGCGTCTGGTAAATGAGCCAGGCCTGGACGAAGAGCCCGAGGCAAATCGTCAGGACAGGAATCCACCAGCGACGCTGCAAAAGCGCTTTGTAACGATGGAGACGCGTGATGAACGCGGTGCTCCAGGGAGCGGAGACGGGGCGATCAGTGGTGGTGACAGGAGCGGGCGCGTGCATGACTACATGTTGATCAAGCGCTGCGGGACATTGATCTGGTCATCCGGCTGAAGGACGAGGTCTTCGTCGGTGTGTCCCTCCTCGATAATGCGCTTGAGATCGACAACAAAATTCTTTCCGTCTTTTCGGGTTACCCGGACCTTGCGCTTGTTCGCAAAATCGCCGAACCCGCCAGCCCGAATAATGGCCTTGCTGACGGTGTAAGATTCATCCGCCGGGATTTCCTGCGGCCCCTGCCCCTTGACGGATCCGTAGACGTAAATTTTGCCGCGTGATTTCTCGCTGACATGGTCAACGGCTATGATCACGGTGGCGTGATAGTAATATTCGCGCTCAAGCGCCGCTTTCACCGAGTAAGCCAACTCCTTGCAACTGCGGCCGGCCGCCGGGACGAGGCCGATATAGGGAACTTCGAGCTCTCCGTTATCGTTGACCCGGAGGTGCTGCGATTCGTTGTCGCGATCTTCGACAACGCGAAAACTGACGTAATCGTTAGAGCCGAGCCGCTTCTTGTCGTCGAGCACGGTCATCGAGTTCGTACGCATCACCGTGCTGGTGGTGGGCGGGTCGACCGTGGTGGCCTTCGGAATGGACGGCATCGGGCTGGAGTCCTGAGCCTGAACGATCGGCGCGGCGAGAGATAGAGCGGCGAGGAAGGCGTAGGTCCAGGTTTTCATCCAGTTGCAAGTTTCTCCCCTTTAGAAGCTGTAAGTGCCATCAAATGCGATGCGGTTCTGGCGATAATCCCGCAAAGGCTGATCCGAGTCTTTTTGTGTGTATTGATAACGAAGTCCGAGGGTGACGTGAGGCGTCAGTTGATAGCCAAGCGTGATGGCGCCGCCGTAGCGGTGGATATGTTCCGCGGCGAAGGGATTGATACTCGGCACACCAGGCAGGAGCGGGAAGAAAGCATTGCCACCGGAATCTTCGGCATCCTCATAGAACAGCTCCGTCGAGAGCAGGGTGTGATAAAGGATATTCCAGGTCGTCGTGTGCCGGACGTAATTCAGGGTGACGTAGTTCGAATTGACGCCGAGCTGGTTTTCGTGGCCGATTGCGAGGTTCTGGGTGAGGACGGAATTGACGCGATGGGAGATCACAACGTTCGCGTAGTAATCGTCCACGTCCTGGAAGTCCAGGACGAGCCCGGTGTTATCGAAGTCGATCATTTGATAACCGGCCGCGACGCGCAATCTCAGGTAACTGGTCAGCTGCGTCTCAAGGAAACCGCCGATGCTGAAAGTGCGTGAATCGTTGAGAACGTTCTGGTCGTAGTAGGTGTTCACGAACGACCCTTCGACGCCCACCGTGATGGTCGAGCTCGGAGTGAAACCGATAGACCCGGAAACGATGTCAGCGTTACGGTCGAGATAATCGAACACATCGTTCGTCGCGATGTAGGTATAATGGTCGTAGCCCAAAGTGACGACGGCCTGGTTCAAATCCCAGAGGACCGAGACGCCCGCCGTGTTCTGGAAGCGGCCGTAGTCAGCAACGTTGCTGAGGGCGATTTCCGCGACCGGATCCTGTTCGACGGAAAAACGGTCATGGATGTTGATACGAAAATCACCCACGAAAATATCGAATGCGAGCTGCGACCCCGGAGAGACGAGGACGCCCGTCGTGTTGTAGTTGGAATGGTCGAGATAGAACGAATAGCCGATGCCCAGATCAAGTCGGAGGGTGTTCAGCTGGGTAACCGGCCAAAGGGCGTTCACGTTGATCTGTGGCCGAATGATGAAGTCACTCTGCTTTTCGGTCGTGACCGTAATCGGGCCCGTCAGGCTCGGGAAGGTGAAGGAACCGTCCTCGGCCAGGTTGATGTTATCGTTATATTCGAAGCCCAACGTAGCGCTGAACCGGAATTTAATTGGGCCGACCTGGAGATTGTAAGGGATCTTGTCGATCGACTGGCGGCGCGCTTCGGCAGCCGCTTCACCGGCCAGCGATGGCCGGATTGCGTCCTGCGCTCGCGCAGCAACTGCAGTAAAAAGAAGTGACCCGATTACAGCAAGGCCGAGACGGCGGACGGAAGGAAAAGGCGAAGATGCGTGACTCATGTGGTGTCGGTCCGGTGTAGGTTAGCAGAAGTGATACCAAGCGTTTTTGAACGCCGTCAGGCGTTCGCATGACCTCGCGCAGCATCGGCCGAGGCCCGTTTGGGATTCGAAAAGGTGTTGTTTCAAGGTTAAGCTGTCGACGCCGATTCTTGTATGAGAAGAACCATTCAGCAAGGAAAATCGCCCGGCGAGGCGACTCTGGATGGGGGGTCGACTCAGCTGGCTATCGATTTACCGGAATCGGATAATAAAACACCCCGCGGGAGTCGGTTGCAAAAAGAGGCCGAAATTGGCTCGGTCCTAGCTTTTCAGGGTATCTATGATGGCTTGGTTTTGCCCTTCCCGGGTTTCGAGCGCCGGTTTGGTCGCGGCAGCGCTGTCGTTCCTCGCCACGATCAATGTGGCTACGGCCGGCGAAATAGCCGGCGATTCGAGTAATCCGGCCAAGAATCTCGCCCGTTTGAATTGCGGGGCGACGATCGATCGCATCGGCTCGGACGGCCGCCCCATCGTGGCTTCGACAGGCGCGGACGCGCAACCAGCGCCCACAACCTTGCTCCTCGACGATGACACTCTGAGCTATCCGCTTGCGCAAGGTGAGACGACTTTTGTGATCTCGTTTCCCCGCGTTTCCGTTCTGGATCGGTTCACGTTCGTGAACGAAAACGCGGCGACGCAAGGTGACCTGACGATCGCAGTCTCGAATTATCGCCTGTCCGCCCACAGCCAAAAATGGAATGAAGTAAACGGCAGGACCGCATTCTCCGGTAAACGTCTCATCGATCTCTCGCTCCTCGGAATTGAAGCGCGTTATGTGAAGCTGACGTTTCATGCCGCGAAAGCCGGGCGCATTGCCGCGCTCGGTCTTTACGGTGGGCAATCGCTTCAGAAATTCGCCGCGCGGCAACGCGGTGCCGCTCGCATCACAAAAGCCGCCGCGCAGCGGCTGGAAGACATGCTGAATTTTAACTTCGCCAATCTGTATGCACGGGCGAAAATCGTGTTCGTCAGCTCGGGTTCGGAGGTATTAGCCAAACGGATGATCGACGACGACGTCATCACTTCGTTTGAATTCGCAGCGGGCGACCGCGAGCCTACAGTGGTCGTCCAACTGGCGGACCGCGAAAAGCTTCATCGGGTCAGCGCTGTTTACAAAATGCAGCGGGGCCGGCTCGACGTTTTTCTGCTTAATGAACTCGGCGACAATCCCGGAGATTTGCACAATCACAATCCCGTTGCCTCGGTAATCGACGAGACCGGCGGCGGCAAGGCAGCTGTCGATTTCGATCCGAACGGCGCGCGCTACGTGGCTCTCCGCTGGACACCTTCAGATCCGACCGTGGCCCACGGCTTCGAGGTCGCGGAAGTCAGCGCATTCGGCGAAATGACCCTATCGATGCTGAGCACAATTGAGACGCCGGACATTTACGCCGACGATTCGATCGGCAATCTCAGCCCGCCATACGTGCCGTCGCCGCCGATTCTTCCCCTCGTCAGCCCGTAACCTTTCCGGGCTGCACTATCGTTTCCGCCGTCTTCGCCAAGGCAGCGCTGGCCTGTTCGAAATCACTGAATCCGAGCACGGCTATTTCTAGCAATCGCTGGCCGAGATTCCTTTTGCCCTGCCACGCCGCGCGTAATCGGCCACGGACATTCCAGTCGCTGGAATCCGCGACCTGCGAACGGACGCGCTTGTCTTCCTGAATACAGACGAAAACAAAAAGCGGCTGGCCGTTCTGCTCAAATTCATAGGCACGAAAATCCAGGGTCACTTCACCCAGAGGCACCGTCACGGAAGGACGGGTTGAACGAAAACTGCGGCCAATCGCCGGCAGGCAAATTTCCGGCGAATGACTTCGCACCAGCTGCAACGCTGCGCGGCGCGGCTTCCAATGGGCGAAAAACATCCACCATCGGACGCCGGATGGTCTTTCCCACTCACTGCTTGTTGCTTCGTCGTAGCGGAGGATAACGCGGGTGGATTCTGAAATTCGTGTTGGCTTCAACGGGTCGTTAGGCCCGGGGGACGCCACGTGCCACGCCGGCTTTTCGATCAAGCTGCGTTCGTGAGACCGATACCAACATTCTGTGCCTAGAAAAACGAGGGTGATCCAAACCAGCCCCATCCAATGGCCCGGGAATCGGGGAACCGATCTCGTCATTCTCGCGCGCTCATCGAGGTCGGGTTCCTTCTTCCAAAACCAGGCAAGCGCGATCAACCCTGCCAGACCCGCAACTAACGCAGCTGTGCCGATGACGTCATGCCAGCGCCCCAGCGCGTCGAGGCCACTCCCTGCGGCAACGAAGACGAGCAAGGTTGCGCGCACGATGTTGCAAAGAAAAATCCAGGCGCAGCCGAGAACCAGCAAGCCGGCTCGGCGCAATAGCCGGAGCCGCAACAATTCGCCGAGAACGAGCGCTACCATAATCCCCGCCTGGAGGGTTTTCACCCCGCTGCACGCTTCGTCGATGCCGACGAAACCGTTACGCAACTGGATGACGTTGCCCAACTGATACGCGCCGACGCCGAACCACCCGGCAATCTCAACCGCGACGGAAGCGACTCCGCGCATCATGTTCTGGACTACTATGTTCTCGAAGCGGACTGGCCATGGCACCGCCACGAGAGGGAAGGAGAACGCGAACGCGAAGTGCCTGAGCCAGGCGACGCCACCCGCCAGGCAGATCCACAAAAGCGAGACACCGACGACATCCAGGGCGAGAACCCAGCTTAAAAACCGCCAATCGGGATTTGCCTCCTCGACCACGCGAATAGGAAGCAACATGAGGAGTAGAATCCAAATTGCGATCTTCGGCCGGGCTGATTTTTTCCCCAATCCAACTGGGGCTGGAGCGGACCGCCAACGAAAATAAAAAATCAGCGCCCCAAGGAACGGGACGCACCACCCATAATTGTATTGCGAGTTGAGCGTCCACTCCGCCTGGAGATGGGCAAAAAGCCATAACCAAAGCACCGCCGGTATAACTGCTCCGCGCTTGGAAGCGACTGCCATGTGGAAGACTTGCGGCTGTCAGCGGAAAAACCAAGCGGAGACTACTACGAGCAGCGGGGTCCGGGAATAATTCAGCGCATACGAACGACGGCAGAGGGGGCACGTCGGCTGCTATTCAAGGTCGGCAGTCTTCTTGGCTGGGGCTCTTATCCTTCGTCACAGTGCAAAATTCCCGAAATAACGATTGCTTCGGCAACATTCGCGCCCTCGAACGGCGCGCTTTTTATAGACGATGGGGGCGGCGCCTGGCCGCGCTAGCCATCGTCGGCTTAATGGCTTTCGGCGGTTGTCGCGGGTACGGCTTCTGGCGAAAACGGCATCTCGCGAAGCAGGCGCAGGATTTCTACGCGCACGGCGACTACCAAAGCGCTGTTCTCGTTTCGCGGCGACTGCTCCAACTCGATCCTGCAAATATCCCGGCATGCCGTGTCATGGCGGACACCGCAGAGGCGGCTGGCAGGCGCGAAGCCCTTTCCTGGCGCGAGCAAGTCGCGGCCTTGGATCCGTCGTCCGGGGAGAACCTCATTTCACTCGCGAGCACCGCGATGAACTTCGGCCAGCTCGTTCCAGCGCGCCGGGCTTTGGACAAAGTCACTGAATCAGGACGTGCGAATGCCAGGTATCATGAGCTTGCTGGCGCGCTCGCCATTGCCGAACGAAATCCGACTCTTGCCGCGACCGAATTCGCGGCCGCGCTCCGACTCGACCCGCAGAACGAGCAACTCGCGGTAAATCTCGCGAGTGTGGAGTTAATTTCGCCGGACAATGCCGTCCGTGAAAAAGCTCGTTCCGACCTCGCTCGGCTCGCGCACAACGGCTCGCTCCGCCTCGAAGCCCTTCGAGCGCTGACCTCCGATGCCCTCGCAAACAACGCGCCTGTTTCTGCGGAAACATGGGCCTCCGAATTGCGCACCCAAAAAGGCGCGCTCTTCTCCGATCTTCTTCTTTATTTGGAGTCCGTTTACAAGTCGGACACAACCGGCAACGCGCTGCGCGATGCCGAGGCTACCGCCTCGAAAACTCCCGCCACCGCCGCGACTTTGGTGACGTGGCTGAACCGACACGGCCGAGCACGAGAAGCGCTCGAATGGGCTCTTGCCCTGTCTCCCGAAATTCGTGAGAAACAGCCGCTGCCCCTCGCGATCGCCGAAACCTACAGTTTTCTCCAAGACTGGCAGGCACTGCAGCGTTGGGTAGACGGGAAGAATTGGGGTGCCGAAGAATTCCTGCGCCTCGCCGTGGAATGCCATGCTTTGCGGCGTCTCACCCCTCCGGACCGGTCTTCGATGGAATCGCAAACCGTTTGGGCCGCGGCCATGAAAACAGCCGGGACGCAGGCCACCCATCTGGCGGCGATCGCGCAGTTGGCCGAAGGCTGGGGCTATGCTGATGAAGCGGCCGACGCGTGGTGGGCGGTCGCGAACGGCAACGAGAACGCAAAGGAAGCGTTGACCGCATTACAACGTCTTTACAAAACAAAATTGAACAGCCACGGATTGCTCCGGGTCGCGAAACGCGCCTTGGAGCTGAATCCGGCGGACCTGGTCGCGGCGAACAATTGCGCCAACCTCGGTTTGCTTCTTACGGGCGACAGCGCCGCGCGCCGGCTCGCCACGAAACTGCATGCGGAGAATCCAAATAACGCTGCCTTCAACACGACCTACGCTTTCGCGCTATTCACTGAAGGCCGGACGACGGACGCGCTCCGCGCCATGGAGACGTTGAAAGACGGGCAGCTTCGGCATCCCGCCGTCGCGGCTTATTATTTCGTCATGCTCGTCGAAAACGGCAGCATGGAACGCGCGCACCTGTTTTTGTCCGACGCGAACAAGGCGCAATTGCTTCCCGAAGAGCAACAGCTTTTGACCGCGGCCACACGCAAGCTTCTCCAGCACGATTCGCAAAAGGTGATGAAGAGCGTGGCCACCGCCGACTCGGCAATGCCGTAAAAAATCCACGCCGGTGGGCCCGGATCGCGGTGGCGCTTCTGACCAGAAATTGTGGGAATTTTTGCGGCTTCAGTGAATCAAAACAACGCGCTTTCCGTTTCGCCAACCGTTCCACAGGGGCACGAAATTAGCTTTCTCCACCACCGGGGTTCCAACACGACCTGAAGATGCGATTAGCGACCGAAATTCAGGGAGATGAAATATCCCACAAGCAAGCCAACCACCACCAATCTCATGAAACTTCTTCAGACCTATCGCGCGGCCCGGCTGAAATCTCGCAACATCTTGCGCTCGCTGCCCAAGCTACGAATGATGCTGTTCGGGTTTGGACTCTAGCTACCGGCCAATTGACCTGGCCCCAGGGTCTCGAGACTCTGCTCGGTTACTCCCCTTCTCCGGCGACCAACGACATCGGTTTCTGGCAGAAACAACTTCACCCACAGGATCGCGCTCGCGCCGCCGCCGGCATTCGTGACGCCCTTTCCGCGGAAGGAGACCATTGGACGGGCGAATACCGCTTCCGTCACCGGGACGGTTCCTATCTCGATTTGCTCGAGCGCGCCCATATCGTTCGCGACCCCGCCGGCAAGGCATTGCAATTCGTCGGCTCGCTCATGGACATCACGGCGCGCAAACAATTGCAGGACCAGCTCGTGCGTTCCCAGAAGATGGATGCGTTCGGTCAGCTCGCGGGAGGTTTGGCGCACGACTTCAATAATTTCCTGACGACGATTCTCGGTTACAGCACCCTGCTTTTGGACGAGCTCGGAATGAAAGGCACGATCGCCGACCACATTTCCGAGATTCGCAACGCTGCTGGACGCGCCTCCGATTTGACGGCGCAACTTCTTGCCTTCAGCCGAAAGCATCCGCTTGCTCCACGCATTATCGAAGTTAACGCCCTCCTGACGAACCTTGAGCGGTCGTTGCTGCGGCTCGTTGGCGAGAACATTTCGATTGAATGCGACTTCCAGCGTTCGAAGGAAGGCCTGCACACCCGGGTTGATCCCGGCCAGCTTACCCAGATCATCCTCAATCTCGTCGTCAATTCGCGTGACGCGATGCCGAATGGCGGATGCCTCGTCCTAGAAACCTGCGCCGTTGAAGTCGCGCTGCCCGAAGATCATGAAATTGCGGACCACGAGATCCAACCGGGCGAATACGTCCGGATATCGGTAACCGATAACGGCAGCGGCATGACCCAAGAAGTGAAGGACCATCTCTTTGAGCCGTTCTTCACCACGAAAGACGAAGGAAATGGAAGCGGGCTCGGCCTCGCCACCAGTTATGGACTTGTGCGCCAGAGCGGCGGCCACATTTTTGTCGAGAGCGAGATCGGCAAAGGGACGACGGTGAAAATTCTTCTTCCGAAGGTCCCGGCGCCACCAGCTCCCGGCTACAAGCGACCAGGCGCGACCAAAATGCCTTCAGGCGTGGAAACGATTCTGGTCCTCGAAGACGATATCAGCGTGCGCCACATCTCCGTTCGCGTTTTGCGCGGTCTCGGTTACGACGTTCTCGAGGCGGCTAACGGCGACGACGCGCAACGCCTCATCGGCCGGACAAACAATAAGAAAATCGACCTTGTTCTCACTGACATGGTCATGCCCCAGATGAGTGGCCGGTGTTTCGCCGATTGGATGAACAAGACGAGCCCGGGAACCAAAGTCGTTTTTATCTCAGGATATCTCGAGGAATCCCTCCATCCCGGAGATCGCCGCGAGCACGGATTCTTTCTTCCCAAGCCATTCAATCCCGAGCAGCTCGCAGTAAAAATCCGCGAAGCGCTCGATACGACGCCCGCGTAGGTCGGCTGCTGGTCGAGATCGGATTGCGGCATTGCCGCTCGTTCTGGCGCGGTATATTAGGCCGTCGCGTGATCACGTTGAACGACATCGAAGCGGCGCGAAAGCGCATTGACGGGGCTGTGGTTTATTCGCCGTGCGCCCGTTCCATTCCCTTGAGCGAAATCACCGGAATGACGATTTTCTCGAAGCTCGACAACGCGCAGCGCACCGGGAGCTTTAAAGAACGCGGAGCACGGAATGCACTTTCTCAATTACCGGCCGACCAGCAGCAGCGTGGAGTGATCGCGGCCTCCGCCGGCAATCATGCCCAGGCCCTCGCCTACCAGGGAAAATTGCTCGGCATTCCCGCGACTGTGGTCATGCCGAAGTACGCGCCGCTGATCAAGATTGGCAATTGCCAAAAGCTCGGCGCTACCGTGGTCCTTCACGGAAAGGATTTCAGCGAAGCGAAAGAAAAGGCCCACGCGATCGCCAAGGAACGCGGGCTGGCATACATCGACGGCTACGACGATCCGGCGATCATTGCCGGCCAGGGAACGATGGGCCTGGAGATCCTCGAACAGGTTCCCGATCTCGACGCGGTCGTGGTCCCGGTCGGTGGTGGTGGTCTCCTCGCGGGCGTGGCCCTCGCGATAAAGAGCTCGAAGCCCCAGGTGAAGATCATCGCGGTCGAAGCCGAAAATGTTTCCAGTTTCTCCGCCGCAATGCGGGAAGGAAAGCCGATCCGGATCCAAATGGAACCAACGCTCGCGGATGGCCTTGCGATCGCGCAAGTCGGACAGAACGCATTCGAGACCGCGGCGTCGCTCGTCGATCGCACCGTGATTGTTACTGAGGAACAAATCGCGCTTTCGATCCTGCGCATTGTCGAACTCGAAAAAGGCGTGGTCGAAGGTGCCGCCGCGACACCCTTGGCCGCGTGTCTTTCGGGTCAGCTCGACGACTTGAAAGGGAAGCGCGTGGTCCTGTTGCTTTGCGGCGGCAACATCGATCCCAATGTCCTCAGTCGTGTGGTCGAACGCGGACTCGTCGCCGATGGCCGGCTCGGCCGCTTCACCGCGGTGATCAGCGATCGTCCCGGCGGTCTCGCTGATCTCGCCGCCCAAATCGCTTCGGCCGGCGCCAGCGTCAAACAAGTCGTCCACGATCGGGCTTTTGCCGGCTCGGATGTGTCGGCGGTTCATGTCCTTTGCACCGTCGAGACGCGGAACCATGCCCATCTCGCGGAATTGAGAGCGCGGCTCAAGGCGCACGGGGTCCGGACCTTCGACACGTAGGACGTGCGCGCTTTCGACCGGCTCAAGCGTTCGCTCCGGAAACGCTTCCTACACCGAAGGTTTGGCGACGAGTGGGACACGAACGGCGGGAATTTTCAGAAACGCCGCTACGCGTCCTATGCCGACTATCTGGAACACCAGGCCGCTAAACTCGAGACGCATAGCTTTGGCAACTACGACGCGGATTTTCGACGTGTCCTCCGTGAACGTCTCTCCGCCCTCGACATTAATTGGCCCGGCCAATCCGTACTTTGCCTCGGTGCCCGCATCGGCACCGAAGTGAAGGCTTTCCTCGACCTGGGCGCGGCCGCGACCGGCATCGATCTCAATCCGGGCGAAAACAATCCCCACGTCGTTTTTGGCGATTTCCATCATCTTCCCGCCGAGACGAATTCCCTGGACGTCGTTTACACGAACTCGCTCGATCACGCCTTCGATCTCGATCGGGTCGCGAAAGAAGTTCGTCGCGTTCTTAAGCCGAACGGTGTGTTCATCGTTGAAGCCGTTCATGGCCGCGACCGCGGAATCAATCCCGGTTTTTTCGAGAGCTTTTTCTGGGAAAATATCGAGGCGCTGGTGGGCGCCATCGGAAAAGCCGGATTCGCTGTCTCTCGTCGCACCCCGATCACCGCGCCGTGGCCCGGCGAACAGATTTGCCTCCACCCTTCCACTTGAACGAGAAAGGCCACTTCGTAGGATGATGGATGCTCAGCGTCGACACGGAATCGCCTCCGCAACAACCTAAATCCAGCGACGGTTCGCGACCGCCGCGCGAGAAAGATCGGGTCGATTCTTTCGCGCGCCGCCATATCGGTCCAAACCAGGAAGCGCGCGCGGCGATGCTCTCCGAGCTTGGGTGCGCTAACCTGGATGAATTGATCGACGCGACCGTTCCGAAAGACATCCGGCTCGATCACCCCTTGGAGCTAGCGGCGGCCAAATCGGAAGCGGAGGCACTGGCCGAACTTCGGTCGATTGCAAAGAGAAACACGCTTGCTCGTTCATTTATCGGCGCCGGTTATTACGACACGATCACGCCGCCGGTGATCCAGCGAAACATCCTCGAGAATCCGGGTTGGTACACAGCCTACACTCCGTACCAGGCCGAAATCGCGCAGGGCCGGCTGGAAGCGCTCCTCAATTTCCAGACAATGATCACCGACCTGACCGGGCTCGATATTGCGAATGCATCGCTACTCGATGAAGGCACGGCAGCCGCGGAAGCGATGGCGCTCTGCCGCGCCTCGGTTGGATCCGATCGTACCACTTTCTTCGTGGCCGATAATTGCCATCCTCAAACGATCGAAATCGTCCAGACCCGGGCAGAACCGCTGGGCATCAAAGTTATCATCGGCGATTTCTCGAGCTTCAAATTCGATCAAACGGTTTTCGGCGCGCTCGTCCAATACCCAGCGACGGACGGCGCCATCTTCGATTACGAGTCATTCGCCAAAGCCGCGCACGATGCGGGCGCTTTGCTCGTCGTGGCCGCGGATATTCTCGCGCTGACCTTACTCAAACCGCCCGGTGAATTCGGCGCCGATGTCGCCGTCGGCAGCACCCAGCGTTTCGGAGTTCCGCTGGGCTTCGGTGGTCCCCATGCCGCCTACTTCGCCACCCGCGATTCGTTCAAGCGGCATATGGCCGGGCGTTTGGTCGGCGTTTCTCATGACTCGACCGGACGGCTCGGTTACCGGCTTTCCATGCAGACGCGCGAGCAACATATCCGGCGCGACAAAGCGACGAGCAACATCTGCACAGCGCAGGTCCTCCTCGCTGTCATCGCCTCGATGTACGCGGTCTATCACGGGCCCCGCGGCCTGCGCGCGATCGCGCAACGCGTCCACGACCTGGCGGCTCAACTGGCCGCTTCATTGCCGACGGCCGTGCATGAAAATTTTTTCGATACGCTCCGAATCGAAGTCGACGACGCCAGCGCCGTCATTACCCGCGCTTCAAAAGCAGGAATCAATCTGCGACGCCTGGATGGAAACGCAGTCGGCATCTCCCTCGATGAGACAACCACCGCGAAAGATCTCGCGGATATCTGCGAAGTCTTCGGCGCTGACCTCGCCGCTCCATCGAATCGAGAATCGAGAATCGAGAATCGAAAATCCGATTACCTCACCCATCCGGTCTTCAATACCCATCACACCGAGACCGAGATGCTGCGCTATCTCCGCAAGCTCGAATCGCGCGATCTGTCGCTGACCACCTCGATGATTCCGTTGGGGTCGTGCACGATGAAGCTGAACGCGACCGCGGAGATGTTCCCGATCTCATGGCCGGAGCTTGCGAAGCTCCATCCATTCGCGCCCGAAGATCAGTCAGCGGGTTACCGCGAGATGTGTGATCAACTCGCCGAATGGCTCGCCGAGATAACCGGGTTCGCGGCGGTGGCTCTTCAACCAAACGCGGGTTCGCAGGGCGAATACGCCGGATTGCTTGCGATCCGCGCCTACCACGCTTCCCGCGGCCAGGCCGCACGCAACATCTGCCTGATCCCGACCTCCGCTCACGGCACCAACCCGGCGAGTGCCGTCATGGCAGGGTTCAAGGTCGTCCCCGTCGCGTGCTTGAAGGATGGAGACATCGACCTCGCCGATCTGCGCGCGAAAGCGGACACCCACAAAGACGATCTCGCCGCGCTAATGGTCACCTATCCGTCCACCCACGGCGTTTTCGAAACCACGATCCGCGAGATCTGCAACATCGTGCACTCCCACGGGGGCCAGGTTTACATGGATGGCGCCAACATGAATGCGCAGGTGGGCCTTTGCCGCCCGGGCGACTTTGGGGCCGACGTCTGCCACCTCAATCTCCACAAAACTTTTTGTATCCCCCACGGCGGCGGCGGCCCCGGCGTCGGTCCCATCGGCGTCGCCTCCCACCTTGTCCCCTTCCTTCCCGCTCTCTCCACGATCCAAAATCCAAAATCCAAAATCCAAAATCCTTCCGTGGGCCCCGTCACCGCCGCGCCCATGGGAAGCGCGAGCATTCTGACCATTTCCTGGATGTATATCCGGATGATGGGTGGTGAAGGCCTGACTGAAGCGACGAAAATCGCGATCCTGAACGCGAATTACATCGCGCACCGGCTCGATCGTTATTTCCCCGTTCTTTTCAAGGGCAAGCGCGGTCGGGTGGCGCACGAATGCATCGTCGATCTGCGGCAATGGAAAGCCGGCGGCGTCGAAGTCGAAGACGTCGCCAAGCGCTTGATGGATTACGGCTTCCATGCGCCGACCGTTTCATTCCCGGTTGCGGGAACGTTGATGATCGAGCCGACGGAAAGCGAATCGAAAGCGGAGATCGATCGGTTCTGCGACGCGATGATTTCCATCCACGCCGAGATTAAGGCGGTGGTGTCCGGGGAGGGCGACAAGAAGAACAACGTCTTGAAAAACGCGCCGCACACGGCGGAACAGGTCGTGTCGGACAAATGGGATCACCCGTATTCGCGGGAGCAGGCAGCTTATCCCGCCCCGTGGACACGCGAACACAAGTTCTGGCCCGCGATCGGCCGCATCGACAGCGTTTACGGCGATCGAAATCTTTTCTGCACCTGCCCGCCGATGGAAAACATCGAGGCGTGAGGCTGATGCTGTAGCGGCGGTCTACACCGCCGATCTTTTCCTCTAGCCTTCGGCGGTCATAGACGGCCGCTACAGGACAACTACGTCTGTTCGGACGCGAGCTCGGGAGGCGCCGTGACCCGCGTAGGCACGTCACGAATCGCGGTTCCGCTGGTTTGTTCAGCCGCCGCTTCGCCCGCTTCATGGTACTCGGCGTCGCCGTTCACTTCCCAGACGTCGTAAAGCTTCGTATCAGCCAAAATATTTTCGACGCAGAGCATCGCGGTCATCATCGCGTGATCCTGGTTGTTGTACTTGTGCATTCCGTTACGTCCGACCAGGTGCAAATTGGGATAACGCGTTTCGAGTTCGTCGCGGACTGTGTCGACATGCGAAGCGTAATCGTCATCGTAAACCGGATACGCCTTCTTCTGCCGAACGACCGTGCCGTCGAGGACATCTCCGGATTTGGCGAGACCAATCTGGAGAAGCTCGCGCTCAGCCAGCTTGATTAGCTCTTCGTCCTTCGCATCCCAGACGCCATCGTGTTCGAAACAGAAATATTCGAGCCCGTAACAGGCTTTGTCCTCATCCGGCACCATCTCGGGCGACCAGGAACGGAAATTCTGGATTCGGCCCACCTTGACGTTCGGGTCGTGGATATAAATCCAGTTATCGTGAAACGCGTCGCGGTTCTTGACGATCAGCATGACGGTAAGGAAGTCGCGATACTTCAACGAATCCGCCGCGGTCCTCGCTGCTTCGGAAACGGCGGGCCGAATTCCGCGAACGAGTTCGCGCATCGGGGCCGACGAAATCACGTGCTCGGCCTCGAGAGTCTGGGTTTCGCCCTGCGAATTCTTGAATGAAACCGTCCAGGTTTCATTCGCGCTGTCATAATCGAGACCGACAACCTTCGAGCCCATTTCGATCTGGCCGCCCATCGCCTTCGTTTTCTCAGCGCACGCTTCCCACATCATGCCGGGGCCTTTCCGCGGGTACTTGAAGCAGTTGATCAACGTCTTGATCACGTTGCTGTTGTCCTTCGACTGCTTCGCGGGCAGAAGCGCGTTTTTGATCGCACTGCCCAGCGAAAGACCTTTGATCCGTTGTGCGGCCCAGTCCGCTGAGATTTCCTTGCAGCTCATTCCCCAGACCTTCTCGGTGTAGGTCTTGAAGAAAGTATTGAAAAGGCGTTTGCCGAACTGGTTGGTCACCCAGTCCTCGAAGTTCTTAGGATTGGGAACCGGGAACATCTTCGCCTTGAAATACGAAAGGACGCACAGGATCGAGCGGATAACGCCCAGCTTGATCAGGGCTTCGAAGGCCCGGAGCGGATAGGCAAAAAATTTGCCGTTATAAAAGATTCGCGACGAGCGAG
Source organism: Chthoniobacterales bacterium (assembly GCA_045809825.1). Lineage (GTDB taxonomy): Bacteria > Verrucomicrobiota > Verrucomicrobiia > Chthoniobacterales > UBA10450 > AV80. Next base: position 20,474 of record JBJMXC010000210.1, read on the forward strand.
GGCGATCGAGCATGTCGTCGGGCAGGATCTCGTTCCAGAACTCATTGACCTCTTTGGATTTCGAGAAGAACCGGTGACCGCCGATATCGAAGTGAAAACCCTTGTAGGTGGCGGTGCGGGAAATGCCGCCTACATAAACCGGATCGGCTTCCAGCATCGTGACCGGCACGTTGTTCTTGGAAAGAAGATATGCCGCGGTCAGCCCTGCCGGCCCGGCACCAATAATCGCTACGTTAGTTTTCATGTTGTTAAGCTACCCAGTTGCCCCTCGTAAAATTCCACACGTACCAGCCCTGTACGCTGAGCCCTGCCGCGGTGAGCAATGCCATGGCCGCCATGCCACTGGCTCGAACCCACAGTCGCGGGGTCGGTAATTGATTCAAAAACTGGACAATTGCCAGCACGATTAACGCGTGGACGCAAAATTGGTAGCGGAGCATGCTTTCCATCTCAACCGAGGCCACGCCGCTTACTGAAATGTAGTAAACGACTGCGCCGCAGAAATAAAAGCCGACCCGGGTCGGCCATCCGAATTGCCGGCGTTCCACCGGTAAGAGCTCGCCCAGAATAACCAGGAGCAAAACGAGACCGCCCAGGGTCATGGTCAGCTGACTCGCTTCGGTCGGGTTCTTCAGTGCGGGAATTAGCCAGTGATAGCTCGATGGTTTTAACACTGCGAAATAATCGGGAATGATCGCCCACCCGGATTGCTGGGTTAACATGTAAAGATCCCAACGGCCCCAACGGAGCTGACAGTAAAAAAAGAACGCCGCTGCACCGAGGGTGGCGCCGACCATCAGCAGCACCGAGGTCCGGTAGCGCGGCCACCACGAGCGCACATCCGTCAGGCCCCCCCAGCCATCTCGAAACACCGCCACGACAACAGGAAACGCCGCGCACGGAATCCCAACAATCCGCGTCGCCGACATCAGAAAGCCGTGGAGCACGGCCAAGGCCTTCGCTGCCCTACCCTCGGCCGTGCTCCAGTACATGAACCCGAAGAGCCCCATCATGAAGAGCGATTCGGAATATCCGGCGACCAAAAAGAACGCCGTCGGATGCGCGATAATAGTAAGCGCGCCAAAAAATTGAAGGAGCGGTGAGATGTTCCACCGCTCGCAGAAGAGGAAAAAGTAACTCCAGAATCCCCAGGCGGCTGCCTGGGCTGTCAGGAGAAGCGCGTCAGCCGCACTCACTCACCATGACAAAATCTATGGTCGCTTTTTAAAACACGGTCAACACGTCGGCCGGCCTGAGCGATCAATTATTTTTCGCCGCGCGCCACAGACTACAAATCAGCCCGCTGCCGCAACAGCGCAACAACGCTGTTGGAGTTTTCGGCACACACCGTCGACAAATTCACCTCCCTGCCGTTCTTCAACCGAACGGTAAGGAAGCTTTTTTAGCTGTACTGAAAGAAACCATGGCGAATAGGAAATGTCCGTCAGCCCAACGAACGCGATATCGGTCAGCGGCGCATCAAGAGACTCTCGGCAATCGGGGATTCCCATCCCACAAAA
>JBJMXC010000211.1:0-8936 GCA_045809825.1 Chthoniobacterales bacterium
AGAGGCCGAATACGTTCGGGTTGTAGAGGTGGACATAGCCGGCCTGATCTCGGAATTGAACAAACTAAACGAATGGAACGGGGTTATTTATGTTGCTGACACAAGCGCGAAAGTGGTTGATAACTCCGGAACCGTAACGAACCCCGGGACGGCCGCGGCTCCAACCCCGAGCTTTGGCGGTTCAACCGTGCCGGATCATTTCAACCGCGCGATTCGATTCAAGAATGGCGCGACCCTGCCTACTGGCGGTATGACGATCGTCTCCGAGAACCCCGTCTATATCTTAGGCGATTTTAATACCGGTGGCAGCCCACCGTCGAATAGCGGGACCTACACCGATCCGGACGTTAGTGGCTACGTCCGCCGAAACGCGGCCATAGTCGCCGATGCGGTTACTGTCCTGTCCGGTGACTGGAACGACTCTAACTCAAACAAGAGCACGCCGCAGCGGGATGCCAAAAACACAACTGTGAATGCGGCCATCGTAGCTGGAATTGTTCCGACTACGGCCAGCGCGTACAGCGGCGGCGGGGAAAACTTCGTCAGATTGCTGGAGGACTGGTCCGGCGCCCATTTTACCTATTATGGCTCGATGGTGCAGCTCTATAAGAGCCAGCAGGCAAGAGGAGTCTGGATCACGCCGGGTGGAACGGTCTACAAGTCCCCTACGCGGCATTGGTTTTACGAGCCTAACTTCAGCACTAGCTCGCCCCCCGGAAACCTTCAGATTGCCGCTTATCTCCAGCAACAGCGCTGGTACCAAGTCTACTAACATGATCCGCTTCGTTTATTGTCACTTAATCGGGATAGTCTTCCTCCTAACCGCGGCGTCTCCTTACGCCTCCGCGGCCGTTGAGCCAAAAGCGACGGTTGTTGAGACTAGCTGTGAGGGATTTTCGCACAAAGAATTGAGCTTCAAGGATGGTGATCGCCGCGTCAGCTACGAATTGCCTGACAAATGGAATTACCGCGGTGAAAACGGAATCCAGCTTACAGTACCGGACAAGCCATTCGCCGAAGCGCTAATTCGCATGGCGCCGCTGCCCAAGCCCCAGCCTTTGGAAGAAAAAGATATCGAGGCCGCGAAACAGCGTTTTCTCGCCAGTCTGCCGCCGGGCGCCCAGATGGTTAAGCTCGTTGAAGAGGAGGCAAACCCTTTGATCCTGAATAACAGCCCGAGCTACGAATTCACCGTCAGTTACAAGGTCATGGGGGAAACGTTTCTTCGAAGTGCTTTGTTCACCAATGTCTTTGATACGCAGTTCGTTTTCGTCTTCACGGCTCGGACAAGCGATTTCGACGTCCTCCATCGTGCCTTTCGGTCCAGCCTGGTTTCCTGGCAATGGCGCGAAAATCAGCCCGCGGTGGTAGCACAACTACCTGGCCCGGTGGCCAAGTAAGTGCGCCTCGTCGCGCGCTAGTCGCGATCCCGTTCCGCCAGGAGTTTCGAAATCGAATCCTGGATTTCTGCAATATTGACTGGCTTTTTCAGGTAGGCATTGCCGCACACACCCAGAGCGGTTTGATGGTCGGCCTCGTCGCCGTAGGCCGAATAATAAAGGATAGGTGCGTGGCTATCCAGCTCGCGAAGTTTTTGGCAGAGCTCCACGCCCGTTCCATCCGGCAGTCGAATATCGAGAATGTAGAGGTCGAACCTGATCTCCTTCGCCAGTTCAAGGCCCTCCGCAACGCTGCCAGCGGTGAGAATCCCGTATCCGCAATCCTGGAGCAGCGCCGCCATCATCAGCCGCGTGTCCTGGTGATCGTCTACATGGAGAATGCGAGCTTTCGTCCTTTGCATGATCGAGCGTCCTGCCCCAAGGACAACTCTAGCTAGCTTTGCCGCGCTGTCCGCAACTGCTTTCGCTGAAGGCCGGCACTGACGAGACCTCTGGACGAAAAAGTCAGGCTTCGCGATCGCGAGGCCGGCGCCATACCGATGAAACACGGCGCGCACAATTTTTCGCTTCCCAAACGCGGAGGGCGGCGTCGAGCAATGCGACCGTCCGCATGAACTGTCCCCGGACTGGCGGTTCGGGAAGGCCGGCTTTGTCGCCCATGCCGTTGAGTCGCCGCTTCGTGCGCGGTGCGCACGCCTTTCTCGCTAACTCTTCTGCCCGCCCAACTCCCGGTCTCATTTTCTGTCCCTCAATTTTCCTGCTGCGATAGTAGAAACGCATTTGGGCACTCAGGTGGACGGAAAGAAAACGAAGTTTCGAACAAAAGGGCCAAGAGAACCGTCTGATTCGAAGTAAGAGAAAACGGAACGCGCCTGCTCTGGCGAGAAGGTTGGTCTCCCGGCGTTCGCATTGAGGGAAAAATCCAAAGGGAAGGATAAAATGAAGAAGACAATACTCAGCATCGCGCTGGCATTGGTCGCACCGTTTGCCTGGGCTCAGACTTCCAGTACGAGTACGACTACGACGACAACGACAACGGAGGGCGGCGGAACCATTACCGAGTACACGCCCGGAAGCGTCATCACGCTCAAGGAAACAAGTGGACCGCGGCATTATCGCTTCGGCAAGACCGTCACTTACGTGACCAAGAGCGGCAAAACCCTCGACGAGGATACCGTCAGGACCCGCATCAAGGTCGGGGTTCCGGTCCACGTCCATTATTCGGGCGAGGGCGACAACCTCCTCGTGGACCGCGTGGTCCTCGACGAGGATTGATCAACGACGCTTGGCGTTTGTTTAGCATTGAGCCGGCGTTTGGCGTGAACCGCTGAACGCCGGCCTTGTTTTCGGCAACCGCTCGTCCGGTAGCATAACGCCGCACATGGGCTGGACCAATGATTTCAGCTGGAACATCATGTCCGGCTCGAAAAACAACTTCGGAATGGCCCGCACCGGAATCAATTTCGCATTTTAAAATCTGTCCAGAGAGGCAAACGGCGTCTGAGAAGGGTCTCGCGTTTCCGGACGTTTTGTGCACGCGTACGAGCACGGCCACGCCTGGCGGAATGGGTGCGGCTAAGAGAACCGAAAATGCCGTTTCCGGCGCCGCTTCTGGCATCATAACTGCGCTACCTGCAGCGGTTACCATCGGAACGCCGTATTAACCCGAAATAGAGGCATTTGTGTCGGTTTTCGGAACCCTTGGCGCGGAACTCGCTTTATGGCAATTATAGATGGGCATTCTCCGCTTTTTCGCTCCTTTTTTCGCCGCTCTCGCCCTGTTTTCAGCAGCTGCGCCAGCCGCTCGTGCTCTGACCCTGGACTGGGACGGCGTAACCTGGGCGCCCGGAGACCTCGTTAATTCCTACGATCTTAATGGCGATTCGGTGAACGACATCACGGTCGAGATTACCTCGAAGCAGGCCAATATTTGGGCCCTCGATCCGACCTCGGGCTTACAGGCCCCGCTCGACAACCAAACCATGACCGGCGGCATTTCTCCCGCCGAAAACTCGCTCATGGTCGCGGCGAACATGCACACGAAGAGTGCTTGCACGATCCAGCTCACTTTCACTGGCGGCAATGGGGCTCTGAACACCCCGGGAGCGAACAACGTTTCGTTCACGATATTCGACATCGATATCACGACGAACGCCGACATTATCAGCAACATTTATGGTGTCGCGCCCGACGGGACCCATATCGCCCCGACGATTACAAACGTCGGATCCACGGTTACCGTCGTCGGGAGCGGACTTTTGTACGAACTTTCCGGCAACGCAGCGGCGGCTAACAATTCCGGCAATGGAAACGTGACGATCAGCTTCGGGTCGACCTTGATTACCGACGTGTTCTTCGGATTCGGCAACACAGCCGGCGCCCCGCGCTACCAGGACATCGGTATCGGCGACATCACGTTTACGCCCGTTCCTGAAATCAATCCTTCTGTCGCAGCCGCGGGCAGTTGTGTTTTGGCCTTGGGCCTAACCGGCTGTCTGCATCGCCGGGCCAAGCTGCGCGCCTCAAAGCGCAAGGCCGCTTAATTTCAGACCGCCGCAGGTTCGCGGGAGACGTTGCTCGTCGTCATCGCCCGCAATTTTGACATAACGGCGGGAATAATTTCGAGCGCCTTGGCGACTTCCGCTTCGGTGTTAAAGCGACCAAAGGAAAATCGCATGCTGCTCCGAGCTCGCTCAGGCGGCAGGTTCATCGCGCGCAATACGTGGGAGGCCTCCAGCGATCCAGTGCGACAGGCTGAGCCGGCCGAGCAACAGAGCTGATTACGATCCAACATCATCAGGGCCGCGTCCGATTCGATTCCGACGAAGGAAAGATTCGAGGTATTGGGCAGCCGCTCCGCTTGCCGGCCATTAACAAACGTATCCGGGACTTTTTCCAAAACACCTTCTTCGAACCGGTCGCGGAGCGCACGCACCCGGCTGTTCTCTTCTGTCAACGCTGCAGCTGCGCATTCAGCTGCCTTCCCAAGCGCCACGATTGATGCCACGTTTTCCGTTCCTGCCCGACGATTGTTTTCCTGGCTGCCACCGACCAGTGACGGCCGAAACGCTGACCGCCTGTTTACGTAGAGTGCGCCGACACCTTTGGGCCCATGCAACTTGTGGGCAGACAGCGAAAGCGAATTAATCGTCGTGTCGGCTAGCCGGATTGGAATCTTGCCAACGCACTGAATCGCGTCGGTGTGGAAAAGGACACGTTTCCGGCGCGCGATTTCCGCGATCTTGTCGACCGGGAATAAAACGCCGGTCTCGTTATTTGCCCACATTGCGGTGACGATTGCGGTTTGGGGTGTGATCGCTCGTTCCAGTTCATCCAAGTCCAGGTTCCCTTGGCCGTCCACGCCGACGACGGTGACCGAGCCGCCGCGTTTGCCGACGAGCTCGCAATGCCGGCGAGTGGCGCTGTGCTCGACTGCCGTTGTCACGACGTGCTGACGACCGGCATCGAGTTGAAGGGCGGAATTAACGGCGGCGTTGTTCGATTCGGTCCCGCAGCTGGTAAAAACGATTTCAGTCGGTTCGCAGCCGAGCAGTCCCGCAAGCCGCTCTCTCGCGAGGTCAATCGCGCCGCGGACCTGGCGACCAAACGTGTATCCGCTCGATGGGTTGCCGTAATACTCCGTCAGGAACGGCAACATCTCCTCGATCACCGCTGGATCGAGTTGCGTCGTCGCGTTGTTGTCGAGGTAGATGATCTGCTCGCGAGAGACCATGGAGCGACGAGTGTAGCCCAGCGTCACCATCGCCGTAAAGAGCGGTCTCGCGCTCACTCAGGCGGGCGCGGCGCACTGCCAGGATGCTGCGGATCGCGATGAGTGTACCTGAAATAAAGGTTCCGGAGATAAATCGGGAGCGGCATGGCGGTGCTAAGCACGCCCACCGAATCGCGCTGGTAAATCGCAAAATAACTAAGCATCAGAAGGCTCCCGAGCGCGCTGCATTCCCAAAATCCAAACGGAATCACGCTTTTCCGAGCCCGCTCGGACGCTATCCACTGGATCAGGAATCGAAGACCGAACACGATGCTGCCGGTCAGGCCCACTATCTTCCAGGGATGGATCAGGATCCCAAAGACGTGGGTCTCAGCGAGAAACTGGAGACTTTTCATAACGGGCCAAGGTTCCTCCAAGGAGCGGCGGTTTACAATCGGCCGTCTTTCCCGTGATCGCGGGGGTTTCTTCTCCGTCGAATCCGTCTAAGGTCGAATCCATGTCTTCCATCTGGGATCTCGCTAATCCGCAGCTGCGCGAGCTCGGCGTCTACGAACCGGGCAAGCCGATCGAGGAAACGGCCCGTGAGATCGGAGCTGAGGCGGACCAGATCATCAAACTCGCCTCGAATGAGAACCCGCTGGGCCCTTCGCCGAAAGCGGTCGCAGCGATGCGCGCGACGCTCCAAACAGCCCATCTCTACCCTGACGGCGGTGGTTATTATTTGCGCGAAGCCCTGGCGAATTCGTTAGGCATCAGCCGGGAACATTTGATTCTTGGCGCTGGTTCCAACGAAATCATCGAATTCCTTGGACACGCTTTTCTCGACCGCGGCGATGACATCGTCACGTCGGAGCATGCTTTTGTCGTTTACCGTCTCGTGGCGGCGGTGTTTGGAGCGCGCACGATTGAAGTCCCGAGCCGCGATTTTGGACATGACCTGGACGCCATGGCCGCCGCCATTACCCCGAAGACGCGGCTGATTTTCGTAGCCAACCCAAACAACCCAACCGGAACGCTGGCGAAGCAGGACGAAATCGATCGGTTTATCGAACGGGTTCCTCCGGAAGTCGTCATCGTCATCGACGAGGCCTATTACGAGTACCTCGACAATCCGCCGGACAGCCTGCGATTTATTCGCGCCGGGCGGAACGTCGTCGCGCTTCGAACCTTTTCAAAAATCCAGGGGCTCGCGAGTTTGCGGATCGGCTATGGCATTGCTCGACCCGAGCTCATCCAGGCTCTGCATAAAGTCCGGCAGCCTTTTAACGTGACTGGAATGGCGCAGGTCGCCGCGTTGGCGAGCCTGGGGGACGACGAGCATCGCCACGAAACCAAACGCATCACCGACGAAGGCCGCGCCTACCTGCAGAACGAGTTTGCGGCGATGAACCTTCCCTTCGTTTCGAGCGTGGGAAATTTTGTCCTCGTGAAAGTTGGTGACGGCACGAAAATCTTTCGCGCGTTACTCGAGCGGCGCATCATCGTTCGAGCTCTCAAAGGTTATAAGCTGCCGGAATGGGTTCGGATTTCGGTGGGAACCATGGAACAGAATCGGCGATGCATCGCAGCGTTGAAGGAGATACTGCCGGGCGCCAACCGTTGACTCCTTCGACTGAGCCGGTCCTGGGCGGTGAAACAATCGCCGCGATTTCGACGCCGACCGGAGAAGGCGCGATCGCGGTGGTTCGCCTTTCCGGCGCGGCTGCGGTGAGCGTGGCCCAGCAAATTTTCCGAAGCAGCGGAAAACCGCAGACCTTCCCATCAAACACGCAGCATTTCGGTGAGATCGTGGACGGTGACCACGTCGTCGACCAGGCGATGCTGTCGATTCACCGGGCGCCTCGGAGTTATACCGGGGAAGACGTTGTCGAGATCAGTTGCCACGGCGGGATTCTCGTTACGGCCCGGGTTCTCGAAGCGTGCCTTCGCGCCGGGGCCCGGGCCGCGCGGCCGGGCGAATTCACCGAGCGCGCATTTCTGAACGGTAAAGTCGATCTCACCCAGGCCGAGGCGATCATGGATTTGATCAGGGCCCGCAGCGACCTCGCGCTTCGCTCCGCCCAGGAACAACTGGAAGGAAGCCTTGGCGAAGCGGTCCGCGCGGTTCGCGAGGATCTCGTCGACGTCCTCGCTCACCTCGAAGCCTCCATCGATTTTCCGGGAGAGGGACTTCAGGTCGATCAAGGGTCGCGTCTCCAAACCAGGCTCGACGGCGTCATGGACAAAATGCGGACCCTCCTTGCCACAGCCGGCCAGGGCCGCGTCCTCCGGGAAGGCGTGCGCGCCGTCATTTACGGACCGACCAATGCGGGCAAATCGAGTCTGTTAAATCGTTTGCTCGGATACGACCGCGCAATCGTGGACGCCAAGCCCGGAACGACGCGCGACACAATTGAGGAAGTCGTTAATCTGCGCGGCATCCCGATCCGCTTCCTCGACACAGCCGGCATCCGCGAATCGACGGATGAGGTCGAACGTGCAGGCATCGAGCGAACAAATAAATCAGTCGACGGCGCGGACCTGATTCTTCACGTGATCGATCGCAGTCTGGCTCGGCCGATCGAATTGACCGACAACCGGGAGGACAACCGGCGTATTCTGGTCCTGAACAAAAGCGATTTGCCCGAGCATGCTGACTGGCAGGGAAGCGACGCGGTGCGCATTTGTTGTCTATCCGGCGACGGGATGGCGGCGTTGGAGGAAACGATTATTGATCAAATTTCCCGCCGCCACTTAAAACCCGAAAGCGGCGTCGCGATAAACGCGCGTCATCAGGATTGTCTGCGTCGAGCATTGGGTTCCTGCGAGCTGGCCCGGGCGACGCTCGATGATGGACTGGCGCCCGAATACGTCGCTATCGACTTACGCGCGGCTCTGACGGCGATGGATGAAGTCACCGGCGCGGGCAGGGCGGAAGATGTCCGCGACGCCCTCTTTGCCCAGTTCTGCATCGGCAAATGAGTCACGATTGGCTTTACCAACGTCTCGTTAGGCCGATTGCTTTCTCGCTTTCCGCAGAAACGGCGCATCACGCCGCGATCCGGAGCTTGTCGATGGTTTCGTCACGGCCTGCGCTCCTCCACATACTCGAGCGCTTCCAGCCGGCGCCAAGACCGACGACCGTCTTCGGCCTTAGCTTTCCAAATCCTGTTGGCCTCGCCGCTGGGTTCGACAAGAACGGCGTGGCCTTGCCTGCCTGGGCTGCCCTTGGCTTCGGTTTCATCGAGATCGGTACGGTGACGGCTAAGGCGCAGCCCGGAAATCCGAAGCCTCGGATCTTCCGATATCCGGAACAACAGGCTTTGATCAATCGGCTTGGCTTCAACAACGACGGCGCCGACGTAATTTCGCAGCGATTGCGGGGCCTGCGCGAGAGCGGCCGATGGCCCGTGGTCCCGGTCGGAATCAACCTTGGTAAATCGAAAGCTACGCCGATCGAGGAGGCCGTGGATGATTATCTTTATTCGTACCGCCTTTTGGCGCCATTCGCCGATTACGTTGTCCTCAACGTCAGCTCACCGAATACCCCAGGCCTGCGCTCTTTGCAGGAACACGATGCCCTTGAGCAGTTGCTGCGGGCTGTCTACTCGGAGAACGGGACGCGAAAACCGGTCCTGGTCAAAATCGCGCCCGACCTTTCACTGGCCGAGCTTGATCAGATCGTCGGAACAGCGGAACAAAATGGCGTAGCTGGGATTATCGCGACGAATACGACTCTCGATCATTCGGCGATCCCGCAGCAGCGCGATGAAGCGGGCGGGTTGAGCGGTCGGCCTCTGCGCAACAAAGCGACGGAGTTCGTA
>JBJMXC010000212.1:0-7211 GCA_045809825.1 Chthoniobacterales bacterium
GCACGCGCGACTGTAGCGAGGACGCGAGCGACCTGTCTGTCAGGCCGGGATCAGGATTTTCCTGTAGAAGATAACCCGAGGATTGCCGGGCAAATTAGCGACCCGATTTGTTTTTTGTAAGGCGAAACCCTTACGTACGAGAGGAGGCCGCACCCTCCAGGTATGACTTGGCCTGGGCGGACAACTCAGCGGAGTTCGCCAGATTCAGCTTCACCTTGATTCGGCCCCGATAGGTTTCGATCGTCTTCACGTCCACGCCTAACGAGGCAGAAATCTGCCGCGTGCTCCGGCCCCGGCCGATGAGTTGGAGGACCTCGAGCTCACGATCGCTCAATTGCTCAAGCGGCGAGCCGCTTGTCAGAGAGGTGCGGCCGAAGAAACGTTTCACCGTTTTCGCCGCCACTTTCGAGCTCAAATAAACCTCTCCAGCCATGAGCTTGCGAATCGCGTGCAGCACCTCTTTGGTCGGCGCTCGTTTCTCGATAAATCCGCGGGCCCCGGCCCGGATCGCCCGTTCCGCGTAAAGCATTTCATCGTAGATCGAGAAGTCGAGTACACGCAGCCGCGGGAAAAATTTGTGGAGATCCTTTACCAAACCGAGGCCATGGGAGTTTTTAAACGAAAGCCCGGTTATGACGAGGTCGGGTTTTTCGCGGGTGATCAAATCCACCGCGACCCGGGTATCGGCCGACTCGCCGCAAACCATGAGGTCTTTCTCCGCGCGGATTAAATCAGCCAGCCGCTCCCGGATGATCGGCTGATCATCGATAATAAAAACGCGCGTCTTTTCCTGGGGGCCGGGGGGTTGGGAATGGTTCCGTGTGCGCGGCATCGTAATCACGCAAAACACGGTGGCCGGGGGTCCTGACTCCGCCGTCGTTCTTCGTCCGGCGATTCAAACAAGATGCAATTGTATGCGCAAGCCGTATTTGCACCCGACCGTGTTTCCTATCCATGCTCCTGCACCCAGCGGCTCGCTTCCAGCCGGAGGCGGGCCATATTTTCCAGCTTCAGCTTTTCTTTGATCCGGGCCCGATACGTATCCACGGTGGTCATTCCAAGCCCCAGGTTTTCGCCGATTTCGCGTGTCGTCAGCCCGCGGCCGATCAGCCGGAAAACGTCGAGCTCACGGTCCGCAAGCCGGGCGGTAGGCTCGCCGGACAAGCCCGAGGCGCCCCCCATGATCTTGCTCATCATCCGGCTCATAAAGCGTGGGTTGAGATAAAGATCACCACTCAAGACCTGGCGAACCGCGTTCATCACGTCAGCCGACGCTTCGTGTTTCGTGATGTAACCATTGGCGCCGGCCCGCAGGGCCCGTTCCGCGTAAAGCGATTCCTCGTGCATGGAGAGGACGAGGACGGGCACTTCAATTTCGAGCGAGCGCAATTGTTTTACCAACTCGAGGCCGCTGGAGCCTTTCAACGAAATATCGACAATCGCGATGGCCGGCTGCATCCCCTTGATTAACTCGATGCCGTCCGGAACGTTATCGGCTTCTCCGCACACTCTCATCTCGTCGTCCTGGTTGATGAGGTGCGCGAGCTGTTCCCGGAACATCCGGTGGTCCTCGATGATAACGACGGTGATCCGCTTAAGCCGCGATGGTTTCATGCTGCCCTTGATTGATCCGCGCCGTGCACGAAACGCGGGTCCCACCTTCCTCCAGCCGCTCGATGTCAAGCTCGCCCCGGGTGAGGCGGGCGCGGTATCCCATCACCGCGAGGCCCATGCCGTTGCGTGGAGGCTTCGACGGAATGCCGATACCGTCGTCTGTGACCCGCAGGGTCAGCCGATCCGCCTCCGCACCCAGATAGACGACGATGTTTTGGGCCTTGCCGTGGTTGATCGCATTGCTGATGGCCTCCTGGGCGATTCGATAAAAATGGGTCGCCACCTGTTGGTCTTCCGTCGAACTGTCGCCCTCTCGCGCGAAGCTGCAATTCACTCCATGCAAACGGCTGACTGATTGCGTCAGCGCTTCCAGGCCGAGGGCCAGGCCAACGTCGTCCACGTGGGCGGGAACCAGGCGCCGCGCCATGTCTCGGGTTTCGACAACCGCGCTCTGCAACAAACTCGCCAGTTCACCAGCTTGGCGCGCCTCGACTCGGAGATTCCGGTTCTCCAGCGCACGGCGTAACGACGTTGCCGAACAGCTCAGCGCCGCCAGGACCTGGCATACTCCATCGTGCAAATCCTGGCCGATCCGCCGTTGCTCGGCTTCACTGATTCCAACGATCTGCTCTTCCAGCCTTCTCGAGTGTTCCAGCAAAAGGATTCGAGCGGCGGCGATCTCGCCCTTCCCGCGCATCGCCGCGCCGGTCCAGCCGACAACGAGGAAAAAGCACACGTGTCGAAATACCTCCCAGGTCCGGAACCAACTGTGGAGATCGGGATCGCCGTTGAACCAGTTCGCGCACCACCAGATCACCGCCGAAATGACCGCCGTGCCGATGCCGAATCGTTTTCCAAAAAACCAGCCGGCCACGAAAATCGGGCCGGCGTAGAACGGAAGCAGCCTGAATTCGTAACTGGTGATGAAATCGAAAAGACCGATGATGAGCAGCGCGACGCCGATCTCGAACAGGATCCATCCGCGTGGTTGTTGGGCAAAAGCCTTCGATATCTTCATGGGCCGATGATGGCGATTTTATCGCCTTCGCCAGCCGCGGACTAGGATAATTGCCGTCGATTTGGACGGCGACTGCGGTTTGTGCTCGACGCCCTACCCCGCTTTCGCGGTCTCGGGAGCAGCGAGCGCCTCGTCGATGCTGCGGAAAAATTCCGCGATGTCGAAGGGCTTGGTCAGATACGAGTGCGCGCCGGCCGAGAGAAGACGTTTGATTTGCGGCACCGTTGCGTCCGCGCTAACCACAATGACGGGGACTTCGCGCGTGGTATGATCGGCCTTCAACTGCTCAATGACCTCCCAGCCCGGGATGTCCGGAAGGTGGAGGTCGAGCAGGATCAGGTCGGGAGCGTGTTGGCGTGCGAGGTCCAGCCCAATCTGGCCCTCCGTTGCGGTCATCAATTCGAGCGACGTCTGTTCGGCGAAAATCTGCTCAACCAGGGCCATGTTCGGAGAATTGTCTTCTATATAGAGAACGCGCCGTGGCTTCTGCAGGTTCGGATCGCAAGCCGGCGCTCCCGCCCCTTCCGTTTGTTCGGATTGCAAGGAAGAGAAAGATTTGGTCATGTAAGGTGCGTAAAGAGAGGCGATTGAGATGCGGATGTTCGACTCTTCTTAGCAGGGCGCGTTCCATTGCTCCACGCATATCGCTCTGCCGGCGCTTGCGCTGCCGACGGCGGTCGCTTTAATAACGGTCCGCGCGCGTTACGGCCCCGAAGCGCCCGGCTGCCGATCACATATTATGGACCAACATCTTGACCCGCGCGCAGGGACCTCCCTCCGAGCCCCCATCATTAATATCACGACCGCGTTTTTCCTCGGAGCGGCGCTACTCGGTTCTGCCGCCGCTGCCAAGCCGAAGCCGAAGCCGTCGCCCAAGGCCGAGGTCCCGGCTGAGGCTTTGCCATCACCGACGTCGAGTACAAACCAAACAGACATGACCGAGAATCCGCTCCTGACCGAAAGCACGCTGCCCTACAACCTCCCGCCGTTCGACAAAATCAAGAACGAGCATTTCCAGCCCGCTTTGGAGCAGGGGATGGCCGAAGAGGAAAAAGAGGCCGACGACATAGCAAAGCAGGCCGAGCCGGCCACTTTCGAAAACACAATTGTCGCCATGGAAAAATCGGGACAGTTGCTCGGCCGGGCCCGCCGCATTTTTTCAAACTTCGGGGCCTGCAACACGAACCCGACAATCCAAAAGCTGGAGAAAGAATTGGCGCCGAAATTTGCCGCGCACAGCGACGTTATTCACCTCAATGCTGCCCTTTTTGCGCGGATCGAAGCGCTCTACAACGCTCGCGAAACAAGCAACCTCGACCCCGAATCGAAATGGTTGCTGGAACGTTACTACAAGGATTTCGTTCGAGCTGGCGCGAAGCTATCAGACGCGGATAAAACGAAGCTCAAGGCGATTAACGCGGAACTGGCCAAGCTCCAGACCGATTTCGAGCAGAACGTCCTCAAGGAAAAGAACGCTTCCTCGATCGTCGTCGACAAGCGTGAAGACCTCGCCGGATTATCCGATAACGAAATATCGGCGGCGGCCGCGGCAGCGAAGGCCGACGGCAAGGAAGGCAAGTTCGTGATCCGTTTGCTCAACACCACCGGCCAGCCGGCTCTAACTTCGCTCCAAAACCGGGCGTTGCGCGAAAAGATCATGCAGGTCTCCCTGGCGCGGAATAGTCACGGCGGCGAGTTCGATAACAAGGAAGTCGTGAGCCGGACGGCGAAGTTGCGGGCAGAGCGGGCAGTGCTCCTCGGTTATCCGAACCACGCCGCTTATCAGCTCGAAGACCAGACAGCGAAGGACGTGCCGACGGTCAACAAGCTTCTCTCCGATCTCGCCCCAGCCGCAGTCGCCAATGCAAAGAAGGAAGGCGCGGACATGCAGCAGATTATCAACCAGGAGAAAGGCGGTTTCGAGCTCGCCTCATGGGATTGGGATTTCTATTCCGAGAAAGTGCGGAAGGCGCGCTACGCCTTCGATGAATCGCAGCTCAAGCCTTATTACGAGCTGAATCATGTTCTCGTTGACGGCGTGTTCTTCGCCGCCACCAAGCTCTATGGCATCACGTTCAAGGAACGAAAGGACCTGCCGGTTTATTTGCCCGAAGTCCGCATCTGGGAAGTAACTGATCGCGACGGCAAACCCCTTGCCCTTTTTATCGGCGATTATTATGCGCGTCCGTCAAAGCGCGGTGGCGCCTGGATGAACCAGTACGTTGGGCAGAGCGGATTGCTCGGCACCAAGCCCGTTGTCGCGAACCATCTTAATATTCCGAAACCGCCAACCGGCGAGCCGACGCTGCTCACATTCGACGAGGTCCGGACCGCGTTTCACGAGTTCGGGCACGCGCTGCACGGCATGTTCTCGAACGTAAAATATCCTCGCTTCAGTGGAACGAGTGTGCCGCGCGATTTCGTCGAATATCCGTCGCAGGTCAACGAGATGTGGGCGACTTGGCCGGAAATATTCAAGAACTACGCGAAGCATTACAAGACCGGCGAACCGATGCCGCAGGAGTTACTCGACAAGGTTATGGCGGCGGAACAATTCAACCAGGGTTTCAAGACGACCGAGTATCTGGCCGCGTCGCTGCTCGACCAGGCCTGGCATCAGCTGGCGCCCGACCAGGTACCGACGGATACGCTCGGGTTTGAAGCGCAGGCATTGAAAAAAGCGGGCGTCGATTATCCGCCGGTCCCGCCGCGTTATCGTTCGACCTACTTCTCGCATGCCTTTGCGGGCGGTTATTCGGCCGGATACTATTCCTATCTCTGGAGCGAGGTGCTCGATGCCGACAGCGTGGAGTGGATGAAACAGCATGGCGGATTGAAGCGTGAGAACGGCGATCACTTCCGGGAGACCCTCCTCTCCCGGGGCGGGAGCGACGATGCGATGAAGTTGTTCCGCAACTTCACCGGGGGCGATCCGGATGTGACGCCACTGCTCAAGCGCCGCGGCCTGACGAAGACCGCGCCCGCGGAGGCTCCTGCTCCTGCGCCGCCGAAATAAATTAGCGACGTTGCTACAGCGCTAGTCGCTGAATGAATTTCGCAACTTCACTGAGAGCTTGTCGGGTTTCCGGCAGAAAGGGCGCGCCGTAATGCCAACCGTGCGGAACAGTTTCGTAGATGTGCAAATGACTGGAGCCGCTCGCGGCAGATACTTTCGCATGGAAGTTGCGGGCGTCGTCCAATAGCACTTCATCGCGGCCGACCTGGATGAGCAGCGGCGGCAGGCCGCTCACTTCCGCAAGAAGCGGCGAGGCCAGGGGATCTTGTCGCGAATGACTGCCGAGATAGGCGGCTGCGTAACGCTCGATGTCTTCGCCGACAAACATTGAATCGCAATCGGAGTTTGATGAAAGCGATTCACTGGTGCCCGTCATATCGGTCCAAGGCGAAAGGCAAACGAGACACCGCGGTAAAGGTCCGCCTAAGTCACGAAGTCGAAGGGCCAGGGCCAGTGTCATGCCGCCTCCCGCGGAATCGCCGACCACTGCGATAAATTGCGGATCGATTCCGTTCGAAAGGAGCCAGCGGTAACCCGCCACCGCATCGTCGAGCCCGGCCGGAAAACGATGTTCGGGTGCGAGCCTGTAATCGAGTCCGAACACTCGCGCCTTTAACTGTCGCGCGAGGGTCGAGGTTATCGGACGGCACGATTTAGCCGAGCCGGAAATGTATCCGCCGCCGTGCAGGTAATAAACAACGAGATCGTTCTCCGGACCTTCGCGCGGTGAAATCCATTCGCCTTTCACCGGTGATTCGACTGCCTGGATCTTTACGCCTAACGAGTGCATCCAGACCAGCCAGCCGGGCGTGCGAAAACGGCGACGGGTAAAGTCGACCAGCGCTGCTTCGCCGGGCGGTTTCTGTTTTGCATAAAGCCGAACCCACCGACAGCCGAGCCGGCTTTGGAAGCTCATGCGGCGACTACGCCGGAGTTGCTGAGCCGGTCACGGGCGCCATCTCGACATCTGGAAACACGAGCTTCTTTTGAAATTCGCGGCGGAGCAGCAGCAGATTCGCACCCGCCTGGACGAGAACCGAGACAACGGACAAATACCATACTTGCCTGATGTGGAAGTCCGGCCGGGAAGCCAGGACCAGCGCCGGTAAAACGAACAGCAATAAACGCGTTCCCGAGGCAATCAATGGCGGCCAGGTATTCCCGATCCCCTGGAAGACGCTCGAGGAGGTAAATATGATTCCCATCGCCAGGAAATTCAGTGAGATGATCTGGAGATATTCGCTCCCGAAAGCGATCACGCTGGGGTCGTTTGTGAAGCCGCGGATGAACAATGCGCCGGCGTAATGGGCCAGCACTGACAGCAACACCATGATCGCGGACGTAATCAGCACTGCCGAGTAAAACGTTTGCCGGACCCGGTCGGCCCGACGGCCCCCAAAATTCTGGCCCACAACCGGCGCGACCGAGAACGCGACCGCGATCACGGGCAAAAACATCGCCTGCATCACCCGTGCGCCTACTCCGAATCCGGCCTGGGCCGCAGCCCCAAAGCCTCGGATGATCGCGTAAACGACGACAATATAGACGGCCATTAGGGCAAAC
>JBJMXC010000213.1:0-8498 GCA_045809825.1 Chthoniobacterales bacterium
CGGCAGTCCGAAACCGTCGTGTCCGGTTCGCAACAGCGTTGCCGGGGTTGATTGGGGCGCGGACACTCGGTCTTCTTCGCGCAGCGGGCCCAGATTCCCTGGCGCGCAGAGTCAAAGTCCCGCGAGCTGCAGTGCGGAAGCTGGTCGTGTCGACCGCGCTGGCGTCGCCCCGCTCATTGCAGCGGAATTTCGTCGCTATAATGAACCGGCGGGCTACGTGAAAAACCTGCGCTGCTTTTCGGTAATCGGGTGATCCAAACGCTCCATTACCTGCAGCATATCCTCCCACACTTTGCGCTTCTGCAACGCTCCATCGGGCCGTAGCAAATAAGACGGATGGTAAGTGATCATGAGCGGGGTTTCCTGGTGGCTGTGCCAGCGGCCTCGCATCTCCCGCATCGTTCCGCGCGAACCCAGAAGACCTTCGACCGCAGTCGCTCCGAGCGCGACTAACACCTTCGGCTGAACGATCTGGATCTGCTCCGCCAAGTAGGGGAGACACGTCTTCATCTCCTCCGGCGTCGGTGGTCGATTTCCCGCGCTGCCGCGCGGCATGTTGGGCCGGCATTTCAAAACGTTCGCAATATAAACGTCGTCGCGGCCCAATCCCATCGCGCCAATAATTTTTGTCAGCAATTGCCCGGCGCGGCCGACGAATGGCTCACCGCGCGCGTCCTCATCGGCGCCGGGCGCCTCACCAATGAACATCAACTCCGCATCGGGATTGCCCACCCCGAAAACGGTCTGCGTCCGTGAGCGCGCAAGATGTGGACAGGTCGTACAAACCGCGACACGAGCCTGGATTTGGGCGAGCCGCGCCGCTTTGTCGCCGACTCCCCGCCGCTCAACGACCTCGACCCGCGCGATAACAACCGGTTGATGAAGCTGCGTCAGGGCGATCCGTGAGGCTCGCGGCAGTTTCCCGCCGCCATCGCGCATTTGTTCGAGCGCGCCGAGGACAAGATCGAGCGCGGGAGAAAATTCTGTGGCCACTCTCCCGACCATGTGATTTTTCGCGTTGTATCGCAACGTCTTTGATGTTTTAGGACGGTCGCTGGTGCTGTTGTAGCAGAGCGCCATCGTTACTGGAAGAAATGAGCCTCGCGCTTGCTGATTACGACTATCCACTGCCCGAAGATCTTATCGCGACCCGGCCGCTGCCGAATCGCCAGGATTCCCGGATCATGATCCTGCATCGACGCGATCAGAGGATCGAGCATCGACGATTTGCCGAGATAAAAGAGTTCCTCGAACCGGCCGATCTGTTGGTGCTCAACAACACGCGGGTCGTGAACGCGCGCCGTTTCTCCGACGACGGCAAAATCGAATTTCTTTTCCTCGAAAGGCTCGGACCTGTGCGCTGGAAATGCCTGGTCCGCCCGGGGCGCAAATTCCGAACGGGCGCTGAAACCGCGATCACTGGCGTCACGGTACGCGTGGAAGAAATCTGTTCCGACGGCGAACGCATTGTTAGTTTTGGGCGCGAGTTCGATCCGTGGGAGGAGGGAATGGTGCCGCTGCCTCCCTATTTGCATCGGCAAGGCGACACCGAGGACCTGGAGCGTTATCAAACGGTTTATGCCCGGGTGGCGGGCGCGATCGCCGCGCCCACGGCCGGCCTTCATTTCACGCGAGAAATGCTGCGCGACTTGCCACACGCGTTCGTGACCTTGCACGTCGGCGCCGGGACCTTTCAACCGGTGAAGATCGAGGACATTTCGCAGCATCATATGCATCGGGAAGAATTTTCGATCTCGGAATCGGCAGCGGCTGCGATTAATTCTGCTCAGCGAACAGTCGCCATCGGAACGACGACAGTGCGTGTATTGGAATCTGCGTCGCGCGACGACGCCGGCCGTCTCCTCCCGCAGCAAGGTGCGACCGAGATTTTCATTCACCCGCCGATGAAGATTCGCCACGTCGATGCGCTCCTGACGAATTTTCATTTGCCCCGCTCAACCCTGCTCATGCTGGTGAGCGCTTTTGCCGGCCGCGAATTTGTCCTGGCCGCGTACACCGAGGCAATCCGGCAACATTATCGCTTTTACAGTTACGGCGATTGCATGTTGATCCTGTGAGCGTTTAACTGGCGCGATGGAGGAGAAGCCCAGGGGCGAGCTCGTTATCCGGACGATCGCGATGCCCGCCGATACTAATCCAAGCGGCGATATATTCGGCGGCTGGATCGTTTCGCAAATGGATTTGGGAAGCGGGATTCTCGCGGCGAACGTCGCCAAGTCGCGCGTGGTCACGGTCGCGATCGAAAGCATGTCATTCTTGCGGCCGGTGCGAATCGGCGACCGGGTGGCTTGTTACGCGTGGGTCGAAAAGATAGGTCGCACCTCTATGATCATCCCGGTGGAAGTCTGGGTGCAACGTTACATGTCGGGCGAAGAAGTCCTCGTTACCAAAGGTGTGTTCACTTACGTCGCTCTGGACCGGGAAGGAAAACCGGTCCCCGTCCAGCGGGTGCACTGACGTTCCGGTTTCCGTCGGTTATTGGCCGTCGGATTGGGTTTGGACGTTTTCCTGGAGGGGCGGTGGTGATTGCGTCCGCAACGATGGGGTCTCGCCTCGCTGGTGCTCAAGCATGCGCTTCTTGCGTTTATCGCGCTCCTTGTTGACCTGCTTCATGTGCTTGTAGTAGGCGCGATCCATCCGTCCCGATTCTGTAAAACGCGAACACCCTGGCAGGGCCACTGCAAGAAGCAGCGCCAGGGATAGAATCTTCACTTCCCACGTGCCTTTAGGCGACTTTCTCATGCGCGACAGGAGACCAGACGAGGTGTCGCGATTCAATAAGCTGATCGACGGCCTGGTAAACTTTCAGCTCACACACGGTGCAGTGACGGAAAATTGTGGGAACTGTTTTCGGGCCGCCCGCGACGAATTTCCAGATTTGTTCCGCTACCGGCCGCAACTCGGGAGCCGCCGAGGCGGGCCAATTTAAAGCCGGCCTCGCGCATTGCACCGTCGCGGTGCTCTCGGAGAAATGGCCTTTCAACTCGGCGAATTCGTCCCGTCCCTGGAGCGCGTTGATCAACATCTCGCTGGCATTTTTCGTGATCAATTCGGACTGGATCCATTCCTTTTCGGGCAGTTCTCCTGTCGAAAAGGCGAACATCCCGGCCAGCTCCTCACTGACGAACAATTGAAAGAAAGCTTCTTCGCCAATCAGGTGCTCGAATTGGCCGCAACGCGGCTGCCCATTCTCGAAGAAAAAAGCGGAGAGCAATTCGCCGCTCAGGTCGGAAATCCGCAACTCGCCCGTCTGCGACGAATTGGCGATCGTCTGATAAATGGTGATCAGGTCGAAGTTCGCGAGGTTGCCGCTGAGCTCGAGGCAGTGGCTTGGGGAGACAGCCATGTCGCGCGCCTGGGCCAACCGCATCGCAAGTTGGTTGCTGAGGTAATGAAAAAATGACGGGACCCGGCGAATCAGTTCCGGAAAATTTTTGCTCGGGAAACATTGCAGGCTGACCGGCTCGCAGGCACGCGCGACATGGTTGCGGGGCAAACCGGAGAGCGTTTCGACGTCGCCGAGAAGGTCACCCCGCGACAGGTACGCTGCCGGCGCCGATTTTTGGGCTGCGGGATGGATTACCTCCACGACCCCGCGGTTAATGATGAACAAAGCGTCTCCGGGATCGCCGGTCGAATAGATGGTTTCGCCTTCCGGCAGATGCTGGACCGAGGACAACTCGCCTATGGCCTTTAGCTCAAGGAGCTTGAGACCGGTACAATAAGCGAAAAAGTCGGGGTCACGCATTTTCCGGGACGTGTAAAAGCAGGAGTTGTGCTCCGGATCGCCGGTTTGGACGGCCGGAAGCGCAGTACCTCCGTAAACTGAGCGTTTTAGAAGGAGCCGCGTGGGAAGGGCGTGCGGCGCTCCCTCCAATCCAGTTGCACCGGCTCGGCCAGCGATACAGTCTTCGGCCATGCCGGACGTCGCCTACTTGTTCGAGCGGTTTCCGTCCTTCGGCCAGACCTTTTGCTATCGGGAGGTCGTGGAGCTTGAGCGGCAGGGCGCCCGGGTCCGGGTCTTTTCGATCCGCCGGCCTACCGATGAACCTCGACAGGACTGGGACCAGCGTCTGGTCGACCGCGTCCATTATCTGCCGGAAGAAAAGGTTCTCGTACCTGAAATCGACCGAGCGATTAAAAAGGGCGCGGTTTCGAGCGGAATGCGCGGCGCGATCCAATCGTGGGATCGCCAGCCTGATTTTCTCCGGCTTTATCAGGCGGTCCATGTCGGGCGCCACATGGAAGAGGCCGGTCTCCGACATGTCCATGCCCACTTCGCAGGAATGGCCGCGCGGACAGCGTATTGGATCCGCGAATTTTTTGGGACGACCTACAGTTTCACGGCGCACGCCAACGATATTTTCTCGCCGCGGGAATTCACGGTCTCTTTGGCGAAACTGATTTCAAATGCGGCATCGGTCGTCACGGTGAGCGACTACGCCGTCGACCTGTTGAAGCAGAAGTTCCCCGAGAGCGCCGCGAAGATCTGTCGAGTTTACAACGGCATCGAGTTGTCGCGATTTCCGGCTGCCGAGCCGGATGCGGAAAAGCCGTCGATTATTTCGGTTGGACGATTGATTGAGAAAAAAGGTTTTGCCGACCTGATTGACGCATGCGGAATCCTCAAAGCGAAGCGCCACGATTTCCGTTGCACAATTATCGGCGACGGCCCGCTCGAGGAAGCCCTTCAATCCCGAATTACAAAAGCCGGGTTGCTGGACTGCGTTGAATTGACCGGCCCCCTGCCGCAACCCGAGATCGCTTCGCGCCTTGCTCGGGCGACACTCTTCGCCCTGCCGTGCATCCGTGAAGCGGATGGCGCCATGGACAATCTGCCGACCGTTATAATGGAAGCGATGGCTGCTGGGTTGCCGGTTGTTTCGACTCCGCTCGCCGGAATTCCCGAGATGGTGAAACCGGGAATCAACGGTGACCTCGTGCCAGAGCGCGACCCGAACATGCTCGCCAATGCGATCGCCGCGCTCCTTACAAATCGAGAACGGGCCAGGGAATTTGGCGTTCGCGGTCGCGAAATCGCCGCCGAAAAATTTTCGATCGAGACGAACGTGCGCCAATTGCGCGAGATCTTTACAAGAATTCCCGCACGCACTTCATCGCGCGTAGATAAACCTGATGCGGACCGCCCCGCATGAGTTCTTCGCTCATGAGGCGAACGGCATCATTGCGACCCGCCGGCATGCGGCAGGAACGCTGGCCCGCGGCCACATCGAGCAGGTCGGCTTTCGCCCGATGGACGACCTTGTATTCGAGGTCACCTGTTCGGACGGCGCAGCGGCTGACCGGTTCACCGGCCGCTTCTTGCAGCGATACTTCGATCTCCCCGCCGTTCTCTCTGTGAAAACTGAAACGATCGTTTGCAAGCTGCTTGGCCTCCGCCCAGTTCAGCTGGGCCGCCAGCCAACCAGCCAGGAGCAGCGCGGTGGACCGAAATCCCGGCGCGAAATCAATTTCGACACGATCGATGGCGTCGAAACGAGCGTGGGTTGCGGGATGGTCGAAGAATTGCGCGAGCGCGAGCCGAATCTGGACCAGCCGCGTCCAATTCAAATCGCATAACACGATACGTTGCTTTGCTTCCGCCTGCGCGGTTTCGACGCGTTCCATCTGGCTGCGGAAATCAGTCCAACCTCGGCTGTCATAGATTACGCGATCGACCCATGCCCAGAGTTGGGCGTCCATCGGATCCGAGAATTGGCCCTGCCACCAGAGATAAAGAGGAAGATCAGAATCGAGCTGCGAAAAAACGATGTTCGGAAGCAGCCGTGCCGACGGGCCCTCGAGCAGAAACGAAAGTTGCTCCGAGCAAACTTGCTTGCTTCCGGCACGACTGACGTGGCAATGAACATCGATCCAGGCTTGGACGCGGTTCTCTTTCGCTGCCGGAGTCGCGCCAATCACGATAGCGCGGCAGGCGTGGTCTTCCGTGATCTCGGAAATGATTCGCGTGTTTTCCGGGAGTGAACCCGGGGCCTCGCTGTAAACTGCCAGGTTAATCAGCGACGCCCGCGTTTTCGCCCCGCCACCTTCGGCCCACAGCTTCTTCAGCTCCCGATCGATTTTTCCGATTTCGACGGAGATCCCGGGTGAAAAAGATTCCGCGACCATGTCAGAGTCGCCGCCAGGCGCGGCCGTCGCGCGCGAGAAGTTCGTCAGCCTCTTCTGGGCCCCACGATCCAGCAGGATACATGAACAGGTCCGGCTGATTTTCTTTTCCGTGCCATGCTTCCTCGATTGGATCGATGAAGGCCCAGGCTTCTTCCACTTCATCGCGCCGCGCGAAAAGGGTGGCGTCGCCGCTCATCGCGTCGAGCAACAACCGTTCGTACGCTTCGGGACTCGCTTTGCCGAACGAGGTCCCATAATGAAAATCCATCTTCACCGGCTCGATCCGGAAACTTGTTCCCGGGACTTTCGCCTGCATCCGAAACGAAATCCCTTCGTCCGGCTGGATCCGAATCACGAGCACGTTTTGATCGAGCGAAACCGACTCGCGATTAAAAAGAACCGCCGGCGCTTTCTTGAAATGAACCGAGATCTCCGTTCCTGATTTCGGCAACCGCTTCCCCACCCGGATATAAATCGGGACGTCGGCCAGGCGCCAATCATCCACCCGTACTTTCAGCGCGACGAAAGTCTCCGTTTTCGAATCCGGATTCACATTTTTCTCGTCGCGGTAGGCTGGAACTGCTTCGCCGTTAATCGCCCCGTCCGAATACTGTCCGCGAATAACGTTCCGGCCGATCTCTTCCGCATTCATCCGGTGGAGGGACCGGACGATCTTTACCTTTTCATCGCGGATGCTGTCGGCGCCGAGATCGGTCGGCGGCTCCATCCCGACAAGGCAGAGAAGCTGGAGCAAATGGTTCTGGACCATGTCGCGCAACGCTCCCGCAGTTTCGTAATATCCCGCGCGCCCTTCCACCCCGAGTGTCTCCGCCGCTGTGATCTGGATGTGGTCAACGTAACGCCCGTTCCAAATGGGCTCGAAGGTCGCGTTCGCAAAACGGAGCACCAAAATGTTTTGAGCGGTCTCTTTTCCGAGGAAATGATCGATCCGATAAGTCTGATTCTCCGCGAATGCCCCGCGGACGATACTGTTGAGTTTGCGAGCCGACGGCAGATCAGTCCCGAACGGTTTTTCCACGATCACCCGCGCCCACCCACCTTCCCGCGACTCGGCTAATCCAGCGGCCTTGAGATTTTTCAGGATCGGCTCGAACTGATCGGGCGCGGCCGCGAGATAAAAGAGCCGGTTGCCGCCCGTGCCGCGGTCCTTGTCGATTTTATCCAGCCGCTCCGCGAGCTTCTTGTAGCCCTCGGCGTCGTGAAACTCGCTCTGATGATAAAAGAGCGCGTTCGCGAAACCGTCCCAGATTTCATCGCGCACGTCCTGGCGCGAAAACTTTCTGGTCGACTCCTCCTGCTCCTTCCGAAATTGCTCGTCAGTCTTCGGCCGTCGCGCGAAGCCGACAATAGCAACGGCCGGCGGCAATTCCCCATCCGCGGACAGATTATAAAGCGCCGGGATCAATTTCCGCATTGTGAGGTCGCCCGTCGCGCCGAAGATGACCACTGTGCACGCCTGCGGCACCGTCCGCGTCGTCAATCCTTCCCGGAGCGGATTCGCGTGTTGTTTTTCTGCCGTAGCGCTCATCGTCGGAAACTAGGATTTAGGCAGATTGTTGGCGCTTAGGTAAGAGGAAAATTCTTGTTGTCGCCGGGATCGGTGATCCCGGTCTGTCTGAGTTTTCGCTGCCGGGATCACACTCCCGGCTACAACAAACATGCCAACACGTGGAACCCACGAGGGCATGGCTTGTTAGCTCGACGGCGTCTTTTTGACGCTGCGACACGCCAACAACCGCCGTGCCCGTCCCGAAAAGTCCAACCGCTGGTGCCGAGCCGCCTCTTCATCAGCAACGGCGGCGGGGCCAAGGATGGCGAGAGTCCGAACGGTGGCAGCGTCCTCGAGACGTTGCTGAGCCTGATCCTCAGCGAAAAAGCCGGCATCAACATCCAGGAAAACGCTGGCGGCTCCAAACCTCTGGAAGACTTCATTCGACAGTTCACTGGCGCATCCACAAACGGTGACCTGTCGAAGAAGACGGCGGTAACGAGCGTAACAGCTGTCCGCTGATTGGAACTCAAATTCGCAGTCGTCCGATCCGACTGCGAGCGACTTTAGCTCGGCAACGGGAATCGGCGAGTAAGCTCGCGGACTTTTCCGCGGATTTCTTCGAGGGCGCTTGCGTCGTCGCGGTGAGTGAGGGCGTCGTTAATGAGGTCGGCGATATCGAGCATTTCTTCTTCTTTCATGCCGCGGGTGGTAACGGCCGGGGTGCCGACGCGGATGCCGCCGGGCTTAAAGATGGGGTAGGTGTCGAAGGGAATGCCGTTCTTGTTCACGGTAATGCCGGCGCGGTCGAGGACTTCCTGCGCGACCTTTCCATTCA
>JBJMXC010000214.1:0-7061 GCA_045809825.1 Chthoniobacterales bacterium
AAACTCATACACACCACCAAACACTAACCATCATTCGCCAGCTTAAACGCGAAGCCGACGCGATCCTGAACGTGTGCGGGACGCAGGAGTTCAATCCCGACCTCCTCGCGAGCGAGCGCATCGTTTACATTGAAAGCGATCCCGCTGTCGAACAGATCAAGGTCGACCGGGGTAATAAGGAGACGATCGAATATCTTCGTCGCCACCACGCCTTGTTCACGTTCGGAGAGAACGTCGGCACGGATCGTTTCCCGGTCCCGACCCACGATCTGAAATGGTTGCCCACCCGGCAGCCGATCGTGACTGATTTGTGGAAAACAACTCGTCGCCCGGCAGCCGCCGCCGTCTTCACCTCAGTTGCCAATTGGTCGACCAGCGGACTGAAAGATATGGAGTGGCGGGGCGAAAAATATTTGTGGAGCAAATCGCGCGAATTCCTCCACTTCGTCGATGCACCCGAACGCGCCGGGGAAACCTTCGAGCTCGCAACTGATATCAAAGACGAAGCTACTCGCGAAAAGTTCCTCAAAAAGGGCTGGCGCTTTCGCGCTCCGCACGACCTGAGTGCGGACTACGGCCTTTACCGCAACTACATTCGGGGTTCGAAAGGCGAGTTCACCGTCGCGAAGGACCAATACGTTCGGCTCAACACCGGCTGGTTCAGCGATCGGAGCGGGTGCTATCTCGCTGCCGGCCGCCCTGTCATTATCCAGGAAACAGGGTTTACGAACTTTTTCGGGGGCGGACGCCACGGCCTCATCGCTTTCAAATCACTGGACGAAATTGGCGAAGCCGTGAAAAGCATTAACGCCGATTACACCCGCCATTCCCTGGCCGCGCGTGAGATCGCCCGGCAATTTTTTGAGGCGGAAAAGGTACTGCGATCACTCCTGGAACGCGCTGGCATCTGACGCTCACGAGGAGAGTTGCGAAGGCAATGGCCGGTTGCTTTCTCGATCATCTGTTTCATCTTTGCGGCTTTGTCATGAGGCGTTGGGCGATTTTTTCCATCCTGCTCCTGCTCGCGATTAACGCGCCGGCTCAACAACAGCAGCCGCCGCAAAAACCACCAGAACCTCCAGGCGACTTCGCGTCTCCGAGCGCTTCCCTTCCCGCGGCTCCGCCTCCAGCGGTGATCGTGGCATCCCCCGCCCGGCCTAATGGCCCGATCCAAAAAAGCCTGGTCCGCATCACGGCCACCGAAGTCGAGCCCGATTATCGCGCCCCGTGGAACTCTGGCGGGATCCAGCGCGGCATCGGCGCGGGCTTCGTGATCGACGGAAACCGGATCATGACGAATGCGCACGTCGTCAGTAATTCGCGCTATTTGACCGTCGAGCGCGATGGCGACCCGAATAAATATCCCGCCACGGTTCTGTTCGTGGCGCATGATTGCGACCTCGCATTGTTGAAGGTTGCCTCGCCGGATTTCTTCAAGAACATGATTCCGCTAAAATTTGGCGGCATCCCCGACCTCGAATCGACGGTTTCGGCTTACGGTTATCCACTCGGTGGAGAACGGATGTCGGTGACAACCGGCATCGTTTCGCGAATCGATTTCACGCTCTACACCCATTCATCGGTCGATTCGCATCTCGCGATTCAAATCAGCGCGCAGATCAATCCGGGGAACAGCGGTGGCCCGGTGATGCAGGACGCGAAAGTCGTCGGGGTGGCGTTCCAGGGTTACAGCGGCGACGTCGCCCAGGGGGTGGCCTTCATGATTCCGACACCGGTGATCCGTCGTTTTCTCCAGGATATTGAGGACGGCCATTACGATCGGTACGTGGACCTCGGCATTACCTGGACGAAACTGCAGAATCCCGCCCAACGTCATTTCCTCGGGTTAAAGGATGACGATCGCGGCGTCCTTGTTGGAACTGTGATCGCCGCCGGCCCCGCCGCGAACACCCTCCAAGCCGGCGATGTCCTGCTGACGATCGACGATCATCCGATCGCGAGCGACGCGACGGTCGACCTGGAAGGTTCACGAGTCGACATGCCGGAAGTGGTCGAGCGCAAATTCAAGGGGGACAAGGTCAAGCTCGACATCTGGCGCGACAAGAAACCGATGACGGTAAACGTCGAGCTCGGCTCAGTCTGGCCTTACCTGTATCTGGCCCACGGTTACGACGTGAAGCCCCGCTACGTCGTTTATGGCGGCCTTGTCTTCCAGCCGCTCACCCTCGATCTCATCGAAGTTTTCCAGACGACCGATGTTCGCATCAGGCACTACTTTGATTACTTCGTTATCGAACAGCTTTATCTTGAACATCCCGAAGTCGTCATCCTGACAAACATCCTGCCGGATCCAACGAATACCTATCTCGCGCCATATCGAGCCAGCATCGTGGACGAGATCAACGGAAAAAAAATCAGGAAGCTGAACGATCTCTCCGCCGCGTTCGCGGAAAAAACCGATCGTTTCGTCGTGCGCATGATTGGGGACGGACCGCCGCTCGTGCTTGACCCGAAGGAAGTCGAATCAGCCCGCGAACGCATCAAAACCCGTTACAACGTCGTGTCCGAACAGAACCTCGAGGAGCAGCCGAGCAAGCCAACGCCGGCCGACCAGACGAAAAGCTGATGAGAACGGCTTTGAAATCTCTTGGTAGGGCGACGCTTTGCGGAGCCGTCAGGACGATCGCGTTCGGCTCGACAGAGTCTCGCCCTGCCAGGACGTTTGCAATCGCGCTGTCTTTCTTGCTTTTTTCGCTGAACGCAGTCGCCGCGACCAAAGGCCCTGAGACTGTCGTTAAGCCGAAGGAACTTTCTATGGTCCGCGTCAACGTCACGGGCCAGCCTTACGATTACGTGCGGCCCTGGCAGAAAAAAGCGCCATTCTCGAAGCGCGCTCTCGGCGCCGTTCTTGCGCAGGGGCGGGTTTTGGTGACTGCGGACCTCGTCGCGAACCAAAACTATGTCGAGCTGGAACGCGCCGAGTCCGGCGACAAGATTGCTGCGAACGTGATCGTCGTAGATTACGAATCGAATCTGGCGTTGCTCGAACCCGCCGATAAAAAATTCCTCGACGGTCTGACCCCGCTTCAACTCGCGCTCGATACCGTCGTCGGCGATCGGCTAGCCGCACTTCAGTTGGAGTCCACCGGCGCCCTCGTTCTCACCGAAGGTCTCGTCACCACCATTCAAATGACGCGGTATCCGGCCGACATGGGGCAGTTCTTGACCTACCGCATCAGTATGTCGCTCCAGTATCGCGACAACAGCTACACCGTCCCGCTGGTTAAAAACAACAAGCTCGCCGCGCTCCTCCTCCGCTTCGATCAGCGCACTCAGGTCGTCGACGCGATCCCGGCACCGATTATCGCTCATTTTTTGAAGGACGCTGAGAGCCAGCATTACCGTGGTTTTGTCTCGGCCGGGTTTGGATTTTTTCCCACCCGCGATCCGCAGCTGCGCAAGTTCGCCGAACAGACGGGTAAACCGGCGGGTGTTTATGTCAGCAGCGTCGATCCCAATTCGCCCGCGGCGAAGGCCGGTCTTCAGGTTGGCGACATTGTCGTCGGCATCGGGACCAACGAGATCGACCAAAACGGGAACTACGTTGATCCGCTTTATGGAAAGATTGAGTTCACGAATTTGATTACCGCTAAGTCGTTTGCGGGCGACACCCTGCCCATCCACATTCAACGCGCAGGAAAACCGATGCTGTTCAACATGGTCCTCGAACATCGGGACGTGGACGATTACGTGATTCCGCCATACTCGCTTGATCGCGCGCCGCTCTATTACGTGCTCGGCGGACTGATCTTCCAGGAGTTATCGCGGCAATACCTCCGTGAGTGGGGCGCGAACTGGATGAAAGATGCGCCCCAGCGCCTGGTCTATAAGGACCGATTTCAATCGGAACTTTATCCGGAAGGAAATCGGCGGGTCGTTGTCCTGACCCAGGTCCTACCCGCGAACACAACAATCGGCTACGACGAGATCGGTTATCTCAGCGTCCGCAAGGTCAACGGCAAGGAAGTGAAGTCGCTCGCTGATGTGGTCAACGCCGTCAAAGACCCGGTCGACGGATTCATCACCATCGAGACCGAGGAAGACCCCAAGCAGATTGCGCTCGACGCAAAGCAGGTCGAAGCGGAAGCCGACGCGCTCAAGGCGAATTACGGTTTGCCGAGTTTGCAGAGGCTGGAATGAAGCGAGGATCATTTTGTTCAGCATCCCGCCGATCTGTTGCCACTTCGCATCGAGCTCTTATAGACATTAAGGTCTCGAAAGCTGCGGATTTCCGCCAGCCTCAATCCTCTATTCTCGATCCTCGCTCCGAATCCCGCGCGTCCGTGGTTGAGCGAGAAACTTCGTAACTTCGTCGGTGTAGACGTCGAACGGATTGCCCATGACAAGAAAATCGCGGTTGTCGCACGCGATCGAGTCCCAATTGATCACGTAGGGCTGGTCGCTGTTCTGGAACCAGGCGACGGCTTGGGCGCGGCCGCAAGCCCGGGTATTGGATGGCGGATGGAAGCTGGCGTTTTGATGGCGAACGCTGTTGTTCCATTCCCCGATTCGCTTCGCGGGATTGACGCCGAAAAACAGGCCCTTCGCCGGATCGATATTGTGATATTCGAGATCGAGGCTCTGCAGCCACGGATCATTCCACCCGATCCCCTCCGATTCCATGAAGGTCTCGAGGAGCCATTTCTTCGTGATCCAATCCACCCCGCCGATGAGCGCCTCCGGTTTGTTGCTCAGCGCGTCGAGAGTGAAGTTCCAATTCTCGAGGACCCAGTCGGTTTCCTCGTCCACGCCGCCGAGGTGCGCCAGGGCCAGCTCGTAAAACTGCCATTGGATGTCCAGCGCGCCGATCGTCTTGCCATTCTCCAGCCGCACCATCCATGCGCCGGTCGCGTCGCGGGATATGTCGCGAGTGCTTTGGACGGCATCGGCCAGGATAAAGTTTTTGGGCAGGCGGCCGTCTTCGAGAAGCGAGAGGACGCACGCTGTGGTCCCGATCTTCAGTGCAGTCGCGAAAGGACTCATGTTCGAATCGCCAATCAGTAAATGCAGCCGGCGATACTTGCGGTAATCCGCGAGCGGCTCGTCGCGCGCGTTGATAATGGCGCGGTTAAATTGGACCCATTGGTAAATGTCGTTGACGATATGGTCGGCGCGCTGGCTCAGCTGGAACTCGACCGGGACTTCCGGCTGGGGCAATTGGAAATCGAACGCCAACGGGTTTGCCTGCCCGACGCGGCCGGCGCCCGTAAAAATTTGCCGGGTGGCAAGAAACGCGAGGAGGGTGCCGAGGACTGGCGGCGTAAACTGCGCCT
This sequence comes from Chthoniobacterales bacterium, assembly GCA_045809825.1. Classification (GTDB taxonomy): domain Bacteria; phylum Verrucomicrobiota; class Verrucomicrobiia; order Chthoniobacterales; family UBA10450; genus AV80. The sequence goes on from JBJMXC010000214.1 coordinate 5,295, forward strand.
CCCGTTTCATCAGATAATTCTCGTGACAGCCGAACGTCGCGCCGGTGGTGTGGTCGACGTTGTTTTTGATGAATGAAACGCGATCCGCGGCGCCCAGCTCTTGCAACGCCAGCTGGAGCAATTGATCGCCTGCAATGTCGTACGTCACAACGTCCCGCAGGTGCAGACACTCGGGTGAGGCGTACTCGATGTGGCCCATGTCCAGGTAGAGCCGGCCGCCGTTAAGGAGAAATCCACCGTTGCCCGGGGGTTCTTCATAATCGCGGTAGTGCAGGTCGATCGCGCCCGCCTGCGCTTTGCGGAACAGAAAGTTTTTCACGCGAACGGGCCACGCGTCGGTATGGCCACGGCCTTCATCGGCGCTAACGAGGCAGCCGTATTCGGTCTCGATCCCGGCGACGCGATCCATTCTACAGCAACGTGGTCGCGCGCTTGAAAAAGCGCAAGGCAATCAGAAGCTCTTAGCTATGACGAAGGAATTTCCCGTCCGCAGCCCATACGATAAACTCGGCGGTCTTGTCTATTTCGGGCGCATGCTCGACAAGATCCGGGTCCATGCGAAAGGCGAGCTACCGGAGGATTATCAACCCAACCTTGGCAAAGGGTTTGACGCAAAATGCTGCGCGTTCCTCCATCTCGATTACGCGGCGCTCACCAGGCGCGTGAAAGAGGGCGCGAGCGACGACGAGATGGTGGAATGGGCTTTCCAAAACGGCCGTCGCCCAAACGAGGACGAGATCACGATGTGGAACGAGTTCATGCGCAAGTTCGCCTGGCACGACCACGCGAGCGAAATTCTCGCACGCCGGAAACGCGAAGCTGGCATGACCGATCGCGCCGAGATCGAGACGATGTTTCAGTTTATCGACGCGGATGAGGGAAGGAAAGTAACGAGTGACGTCTGACTAGTGAGGTGACCAGAGAATTTCTGCGACTCGTCACACGTCACTCGTCACAGGTTTCATCACCGTCGGCGGCCGATTCCGATAATCGACGAACTTCCAGACGGCGATAACCGTCAGGACAACAACGATCCACGCCAGGATGATCCGGCCTCGGGACGGCATTCGCCGTTACTCCGAAAGCGTGTCGATCCGCTCGGCCAGGCCGAAATCGAGATCAGTCAGGCCGCCTTTGCTATGGGTGCTCAGGACCAGGCGCACCTTGTTGTAGCGAATATCGATGTCGGGATGGTGCTCCTCGTCTTCCGCGACTTCCGCGACCCCGTTTACGAAATCGATGGACTCCGAGAAGTCATCGAACTCAAACGTCCGCTCGATATGCTTCTTCTCGAGTTCCCATTCCGGGACTTTTTTCAGTCGCGCTTTTGCCTCTTCGGGCTTCAGCAAGTCAGCCATAACGGGGAACGAGTAACACCCTCAAGTCTTTTTGCAATGGAGAATCGGCGCAGTTTTTTAACGGCCGCGGCATCATCAGAGACTGAGGATTTTCCCTATGATTTTCGCGGAATCGAACAGGTCGACCGCGGTTTCTCTCGCTCTTCGGGAGAGCCGCGGCCAGTCCGAGATGACCTGTTGCGCCGCTGCCTCGGCCGTTTCGAGGTCGCGGACAAAATGGCATCCGCTCTCTGGTGGAAGATAAGGGGCCGCCCCGGTATCTTCGGTTATCACCGGGCGCCCGAGAGCGAGAAACGCGGCGGCCCGGTCACTGAGCCATCCGGTCCGCCAGGCTACGTCGACTCCCTTAATCGCGGTAAACTCCGCCGTCGCGGTGGCAAGATAGCGCCGGTAGGCAGCCGGCGTTCGA
>JBJMXC010000215.1:0-7980 GCA_045809825.1 Chthoniobacterales bacterium
ACCGTGCCGAAGCCGACGGCGGAGTCGGCTACTAAAAATGCGGACCGCGTTTCAGATCTCCAACACCAGTTGAAGGAGAACGAATCGCAGCGGACCGAGATCACGAGCTACATTAACCAGCACAGCATCCAGCTTCATCGGTGGCAACTCCGGCTTAAGAGCCTGAACGAGCGCCAGCAAAAGCTCGAAGCCGAGCTGGCGTCTCTGCGTTAGTTACGCTCGCAATTAGGCTTCGACGCTTCGGCGCCGGCGGCGAATTTCGACCGCGAAAACGAGCGCGAGCAGCGCCGTGATCGGCAGGATCGCGCTCATTTCAGGCACCGCCGGCAGATCGGCTTGGATCGCGACAGGCAGAACGTCCTCGCTGATCGCGACGACGGAATAATAAAGGAATGTTCCGAAGCCCGGGATGGGCACGAACTGATTATCCGAGCTACTCCCATAGACTGCGCCGACCTGGATGCCGAGCGTGCCCAGGGTATTCGAGCCATAAAGCGAAAATGATTCACCCGGCTGAATACTGCCGACACTGATTTGTCCGTTCATCATCCCGGCAGCGAGCGCCGCGGTGAAATCGAACTGGATAAAGTTGAGGCCGGCCTGAATTTCGTTATGAGGCGTATTGGTCAAGCCGAGGCCTGACTCAACAGCGCCGCCGATCAGGTTCTCGTTCTTGAAGAATAGATCGTGGGCGGTGCCGATGCCGGCGTGGTTATCAAATCCGTAGGCCGTAATCGAAAACCCGGAGCTGGTATAAGTATGGCTGCTCGATCCGACCGGCGCATTTTGATCGTTCGGATTCAGATCCCAAACGATGGAGGCCTGGGCCGCAGCGATGCCGGCGAAGAAAATCGTGCATGCAATGATGGAGAGGCGAGAACGAGTACGCATATGAGTTTTTCCTTTCGAAACGGTTTTCGAATCCTTCGCTGTCCGGTATGCGGCCGGACGCATAAAAGTGTCAATAAAAAAACCGACTATTTACTACGAAACTAGACGTCTCGTCTGCGGCTTTATAATTTTCATAAATACACGCAAAAAACGATAGGCTGAGCCTGCGATTCGCCGAACATGAAACGGTTGCAGAAAATGGAAATACGCTCTCCAGCGCCCAACACTTTCCGGCATCGCGCGCTTGTTTTTGATGTCGAGGCAAAGTTCCACCAGCCGATGAAATAAAACTTCGTCCGAGAACCATTCTTCCCACTCGGCCCTGGCGCGCTGACCCATCGCAACGGCTTCGTTCTCTCGTTTCTCTAAAAGACTCGGAATCCTGGCAAAGTCTCGCTCGCGTACTTGAACCGCGAATTCTTCCCACCGCGGTCCGAGGGGCGGCACCCAATCGTCTGACAAAATTACCGGCGCCCTGCCCATCCGCATTGTTTCGAACAACCGGATGCTCGATGCGCTGAGCCCGCGCGGGCAAAGGACAAATTTGCTGGCCTTCGTGACCTCAGCGTAACGGCGGTCGTAATCGAGCCGCTCCCGGCGATCCATCTTCTGTTGGAGGATGCGTTCGAAATCGTCGCTCGTATTCTGGAAGAAGCTCCGCGGATGCCGGAGCGTCCCAAGCTTTTCGCGGACGGGCGAATTCCGGACCGATCCCATGAAGCTGAAGAGATACGGCAAATCATCGGCGGGCTCGCTGAAGGTCGTGAAGTCATTCTGGGTGCGCCCGAGGTAAAAGCCGGGTCGGGTCCGAGCAGATGTCCAGCGTTTCTCGATGCCGGTATAGATCCCGGGAAGAAAGGGGATCACGAACGGATTGGTGGAAAAGAGAAAGCATTTCTCGCGATAACGCCGAACAAGCGGATGCGCCCGGACACGCTCGAAGTACCAGCCGCCGCCATAACATTCCAGGAAGATAATCAGGTCAGCTGCTTCAGGGTCGTCGGTTAGCGAATGAACCCGAAAGCGATCCACCCCGGCGGATTTCTGGGCGTGGTCGAGCGGCGCGAGATTGTAATCGGTCTGGTCATCCTCAGGTGTCGCTGAAAGCAGGAGTACCCGCGCCATGTTGGGCGAACCTATCAGCATCTGCCCGGCACGGCGACAACGTCTGGCCCCCGGTTACTCGGTCCGCAAAGCGGTCATCGGTGTCACGCGTGTGGCGCGCTGCGCCGGGAAGAAACAGGCGAGCAATGAGGCAGCGGCGAGCATGAGGCTGGCAGTGATTAGCGCCAAGGGATCATTCGGGCTCACTTCATAGAGGATCTGGCTAAGGACGCGCCCGACTGCGAGCGCGAGCAGCAGTCCGAAACCAACAGCAAGCGCCGTTTGCATCGCGCCCTGGCGCATGATCAATCCAAAGACATCGCTGCGTCGCGCCCCGAGCGCCATCCGAATGCCAATCTCGCGGGTGCGACAGGCCACCGCGTAGGCTTTCACGCCATAGACGCCGACTACCGCAAGCAACAGCGCGATTCCGCCAAACACACCAAAGAGCACCGCGCCGAGCCGCACGATCCAAAGCCCGACGCTTTTCTCCATCAGGTCCACGAACGGCGCGATCCCGAGAATCGGCAGATCGGGATCAACCGTCCGCAACATTTGTCGCACGGTGGGAATCATCGCCGCGACGGCGCGCCGGTCCTTGCTCGCGATCCGAACATGCAGAAAAACATTCCCGCTCTGTGCTACGGCCAGGGGAACAAACATTCGGCGCAGCAGGGTGTCGTTCTGGACGTCGTGACGATGAGTGCCAACGACACCGACCACTTCGAAGTCGTTAGGCGAACCATCCCGCGGGGCCTGCGTGTAACGGACGTGCTGACCAACCGCGTCGGTATCCGGGAAAAGTTTTTTCGCCATCGCTTCGTCGATGATTGCGACTCGGGGTGCCTGCTTGTTTTCGGCCTCCGCCTGCGTGAAATCGCGGCCCCGGAGGATGCGGACCCCGATCGCATCGAAGTAGCCGGGGGTCGTCGCCGTGAACAAGGCGCCTGCGCCCGGGTCCGGGGCTTTTGGATCGGTCGGCATCGTTTCGCGCGTCGACATAATCCGGCGCGTGTTCGTGAAATTGCCGTACGGCAGCATGGTGCCGATCGCCGCGGCCTGCACACCCGGCAACTCACGCGCGCGTTGAATTGCAGTAAACATGAGGCGCTTCGCCTCGACCGGCTCCTTTTTCACGAGCGAAAAATCCAGCTCGGTCACGAGATCACCGCCGGCGACGAATCCGGGATCGAGTCCGCCGGCCTTGATCGCTCCTCTGAAAAATAATCCGGCGGAAAAGAGCAGCATTAACGACAAGGCAATCTGGGCCATGACCGAAATGTGGCGCGGCGCGAAGAACCGGCTGAGCCGCCCGATCCGCGCCGGTTCTCCAACCTGTTGTTTGAGGTCGTTTACCAGGTCGGTCTTCGTCGCCTTCAAGGCCGGCCCGAGACTGAAGAGCAACGTCGCGAGCAGGCAAAAGAAGAATGTCACGGAAAGCACCGTCGCGCTGGGGTGCAGATCGGCGACGAACGAGAAATTGAGCGAGCCGAGCATGCGACCGAGCGACTGCAACATGAGGCCGTTGCACCAGACGCTGACCGCGAGGCCGACGGCGCCGCCCACGACCGCAAGGAGCAATCCTTCGCATAACAATTGCCGAACAATGCGCCAGCGCGACGCGCCGATCGCGATTCGAATCGCGACCTCTTTTGAGCGCGAAGTTCCGCGGGCGAGCAACATGTTCGCAAGGTTTAGGCTCGCAATCAGCAGGACGGCGCCCGCCATTGCCATGAGGAGCGTCGCGATCAAGGCGATCGGGCCATCGTCTTCCGGACTGGTGCTCAGGCTGAAGCGGGACGGCTTTTGGATTTGGAGGTCGCGCGCAAACTCGGAGTCGGGCGGCTGAATCGCGTTAAACCGCTGACTTAAAACCGGCAGGCGGGTCTTCGCAGCATCGAGCGTCAGGCCCGGGCGAAGACGGGCCGATAAATTGAAGGTATAATTTGTCGGCTGCGCGAGATTTGTCGCCACATCAGTGTCGCTGAAGGCATTGCCCAGCTTCGAGTACATCCCGAGCGGCACCCAGATATCGGGCGCAATCAGCGCACTTACTCCGCTGAATCCGTCGGGCGAAATTCCGATCACCGTGTAAAGCTGGCCGTTGACCGTAATTTCGCTGCCGACGAAATCCGCGCGGCTGCCCATTCGTTTCCAAAATCCGTAGCTCGCGACTACAACGGGCAGGTTCGCGTTCGGTTTGCATTCCTCCGCATTGTAGAAGCGGCCGCGGAATGGCTGGACCCCCATCATTGTGAAGAAATTTTCCGAAGTCATGAAGGCAAAGCTCCGCCGCATCTCATGTTCGGCGCCGATCCCGGCCACGGTGAACTGGAGCGCGGCCACGTCGGCGAATATTTCTTTCGCGTTCTCGCGGAGCTCCTGGAATTCGTTGTAGGAAAATTGCCGGTAATCGTGGTTTGCGTTTTGGCGTGCCGTGAAAACGTTGACCACCTCCTCCGGCTTCACCGGGACCATCGGCCGGAGGACGACGCCGTTGATGAGCGCGAAGATGGCTGAGTTCACCCCGATGGCGAGCGCCAGGGTAATGATCGCGACAATCGTGAACCCGGGCGTCTTGATGAGCTGGCGAAACGCGAAACGAAAATCCTGGATCATAGAATTGGCCTTTCCCATAGGATGCGGGAAGGGAGCAATTTGGATTCAATTTCGCTGCGACGAAATCGTGGTGGCGTTATGATGTGGCGATGCTTGGGCACGATCACAGCCATTCTGCCGGCCATTCGCATGGGCCGGCCAATTACAACCGCGCCTTCGCGATCGGCATCGGGTTGAACCTTGCCTATGTCGTGCTCGAGGCGAGCTTCGGCCTAACGAGCCGGTCGCTCGCGCTCCTGGCCGACGCCGGGCACAACCTGAGTGATGTCCTCAGCCTCCTTCTCGCGTGGGCCGCGAACCATCTCTCCCAGGTCAGGCCAAGCAAACAACGCACCTACGGATGGGGACGCTCGACGATCATCGCGGCCTTGCTCAACGCCGGCCTTCTCCTCCTCGCGATCGGCGGCATCGGGTGGGAAGCCGTTCACCGGTTCAATAGTCCGGAGGCCGTGCCTGGGTCGACAATGATGGTCGTGGCCGGCTTCGGCGTCCTGATCAATGCCGGCACCGCTGTCCTTTTCATGAAAGGGCGCGAGCGGGACCTCAATATCCGCGGCGCTTTTTTGCACATGGCCGCCGACGCCGGCGTCTCCGCCGCGGTCGTTCTGGGTGGGTTCATTATTACGCAGACCAACCTCTTCTGGATCGACCCGGTCCTGAGTTTGCTTGTCGTCGCCGTCATTGCGATCGGCACATGGGGATTGCTCCGCGATTCTCTTAATCTTTCGCTCGATGCCGTCCCGCCCGGCATCGACATCGCCGCGGTTGAAGAATACCTGGCGAGTTTGCCCGGAATAAGCCGTGTCCACGATCTCCATGTCTGGGGGATGAGCACGACCAAAAGCGCGTTGACCGCGCACCTGGTGAAGCCTGACTGCAAGCTGGACGATTCCCTGCTCGCCTCGATTCAGGCCGAGCTGCACGACCGGTTCGGGATCGAACATATGACGATCCAATTGGAAGCAGGCGACGAAGATTGCACCTGCGTCCAGGAGCCACCGCACGTGGTCTAGTCGCAATTTCGCGAACGAAGCGCGAGCATTCGAGGTTTTTGAATCCAGCGAGGCCATTGCCCGCATCCCATGGGTACAATGAACGGCCTAACGACTCAATCAGTCGCACCCTCGGTTTTGCTCGGAATGACTCAAGTCACACGCTCGCGGTGGCGCGACTTCGTTGCCCGTCACGAGCTGCCGATTTTTTTTGCGCTCGCGTTTTTGTTCTCCTGGTATCCGTGGGTGATCGCGCTGGTCCAGGGGCGCGCCTCGGGTCCGAATCCGCTTGGGCCGTTCCTGGCTGCGCTGCTTGTGGCCGGGATCGCCAGCGGAAAGGCCGGACTGCGCGATTTGCTGGGCAGAATCGTCAGGGTCCGTTTTCCTTTGCGATGGTATTTCGTAATCTTCGCGTTGCCTGTTGTCATCTGTGGGGTGGCCCTCGCAATTGTGTCGGCCACTGGTAACCTCCCCGCGCTGCCAGCCACTACGGCATGGCGCGAATTGCCGGATCGTTTCATCTTCATTTTCCTTTTCATTGGGCTCGGTGAAGAGCCCGGTTGGCGCGGATTCGCGCTGCCGCGATTACAACGTGGCCACAACCCCATCGTCGCGAGCCTGATTTTGGCGCCGGTCTGGGCCCTGTGGCATTTGCCGTTGTTTGGCAATGAGTTCGCGCCAGCGGTGATTCCCGCGTTCCTCATCTCGCTCGTTGCCGGAACCCTGGTCCAAACCTGGATATTCAATCGCACCCGCGGCAGCGTCTTCGCGCAGATGCTCTTTCACGCGACCGTCAATACCGTCGGATCCGGACTCATCTTTCCCCTGATGAAAGGACCGAGCTTCGTGATGTTCTGGTATGCTTACGCCCTTCTCTGGCTCGTCGTCGCAATCGCGGTCAGCGCGGCTGGAGCGAAGCGAGAACTGCCGTAAAGCGCGGCTCCTGGCGGATCCCGTCCCATGCCGGATCGTACTTGAGCACGCCGTAATTGGGCGCGTTCGGAACCTTCGCAAGAAATTCGAGCTCATCCAAAGCGCTGCCCCCTTCCCCCGACCAGGCGTAGATCAGCGCGAGCGAGCCACGCATCGCCGCGCCATCGACCGCGTCCTCGGAAAGCGGCCGCAGCGCGACCGCACGCCGGCCTTCACGGAGCGCATCCTCTTTCCGCCCAAGTCCGGCATCAACCAGGCCGAGCGTAGCCAGCAGGTTCGGATCGTCCGGTTGCTTCGCCAATTGCGACACAAAAACGGCCCGCGCTCGGGTAAAAGCTTCGGTCTCCTTTGTCTTATCTGCGGCCGCTCGCGCGATTAATCCCTGCCAGTAACTCACCGGGAAAACCTTGCCCGCGCCCGCGACCAGCTCCTCCTGTTTCCAGCTGGCCAGAAAGTTGGCCGCCCCATCGAAATCCCGCTCGTAAAGCGCGAGGGTAATCCTCGTCCAGGTGGTCGCGCCGTTGGGATCGTACTCCGGCGGCAACGACGCCAGGAAGGAACGCGCTGCTTTCAGGTCGCCCCGTTGCAGCTCGATTTGGGCGTGAATCAATTGGGCATAATGCCGGCTGCTCGGATTCGCCGCCGCCGCTCGGTCGAAAAGCGCCGCTTCATCATTGTAGCGGCCCAGCACATCGTAGATGACTGAGAGCCCGTTCACCATTTTCGGGTTCAGCGGATCCAGCTCGTAGGCCTTCTCGAGATTCCGAATCGAATCATCCCATCGCCCCTGCCTTCGCGCGATGGTGCCCGCCATGTAAAAGACTTCCGCGTTGTTCGGCAGGGCGCGGCTGGCGAGGGCAAGTTCCTGGAAGGCCCGGCTGTAATCGCGTTTTCCATGATAATAGACCAGCGCCTGGGCGAGGTGGGCTTCGCCGAGGTCTGGGACGAGCGCGAGCGCTTTGTCAGCGGAAGCCTGGGCTAGGGCCGCCCGTTCCGGCGTTTGATCGAGACCGTTCCAATACAGATTGTCGTGGGCGATCGTCCGCCAGCAATAGGCCAGGGCGAAATTCGGATCGCGCTCGATCGCTTCGTCCAGGAAACGCGCGGCCTGGAGCAACGTGCCCTTCCAGTCTGGCGAATCATGAAAGGTTTTGATCAATTCCTTGGCGCGGAGATAAAGATCGAACGCGCCGATGTCCTGCGTCGACGGCTCTATCGCCGCTTTTTCGCGCGGGGAAAGTTTCAACTCCAGCTGCTGGGTGATGGCGCGCGCAACGTCAGTCTGGATCGCGAGCACGTCGGCAAGTTCGCGATCGTAATGTTCCGCCCACTGGTGATCATCGGTCCGGGTATCAATTAATTGCGCGGTTACTCGGACCCGATCTCTGGTCCGTTGGACACTGCCTTCCAGGACAAGGGCCACGCCCAGATGCCGGCCGAT
>JBJMXC010000216.1:0-8367 GCA_045809825.1 Chthoniobacterales bacterium
ACGCTTGGTTTTCGCGGCGAAGCGCTGCCGAGTATTGCGAGCGTCTCGCGGTTTCGGCTGACGACACGGGAAGGGGATGCGATCGCCGGCACGGAGATCATCGTGAGTGGAGGAAAAATCGAAACGGTCCGGGACGGCGGGGAAGCGCCGGGGACCCAGATCGAAGTGCGCTCGATTTTCTACAACCTGCCGGCGCGCCGGAAATTTTTGCGATCCGAGAACACGGAGAGCCGCAATATCGAACATCAATTGCATCTGCAGGCGATCGGCCATCCGGCCATCGCGTTTGTCTACGTGCGGGATGAACGGGTGACGTTTCAGCTCCCAGCCGCTCCGAGTTTGGCTGACCGAATTCGTGATCTCCATGGGAAGGAGCTGGTCGATCGGCTTCTGCCGGTTGAGAAACGACCGCAGGCAGCGATTCAAATCCACGGTCTGATCGGCCAGGCCGGAGTAAGCCGGCCAACCCGGGCGCAGCAGCTCGTTTTCGTCAATGGCCGCGCGGTGGAGAACGCGCTTCTGACCGCGGCGCTGCGCGAGGGTTACCACACCGCGCTGATGAAAGGTCAGTTTCCGGTTACGTTCCTCTTTCTTGATCTCGATCCGGCAGCGGTAGACGTGAATGTTCATCCGGCAAAGCGCGAGGTGCGGTTTCGCGATCCGAATTCAGTCCGCGAAGCCATCGTTCATGCCATCCAACGGACCTTGGAAAGCGGCCGGGAAGAATGGCAGGAACAATTTCGCGCGCCGGCCGTTGCAGCCGGGATCCGGGATCCCGGCCGGGTTCCTCCGTCGACGCCGTCGGTGCCGATGACGGAGTCGGGATCACCGATCCCGGCTACAGCGCCGCCATCGTTCGACCTCGCGCCTAACGAATCGTTGTCGCCGTCGATCTCCGCGTCGAAAAATTGGAACGATCAACCGGCAGTTGAAAGGCCGAGTCGTTCCCGCCACTTCCAGATCATCGGTGTTTTGAACAAGCTCTACGTGTTGATGGAAAACGAGGAGGGCCTTGTCCTCGTTGACCAGCATGCCGCCCATGAGCGGATCCTGTTCGAAGAATTACGACGGCGGATGGAAGAGCAGGGGGTCCCCTCGCAACGTCTCTTGCTCGCGCAGACCATGGAGCTGACCCCGCGCGATGCGGAATGGGTCGAGCGCAACGCTTCCACCCTCCAGAAAATGGGAATCGGGATCGAGTCGTTCGGCCAGAATGCGTTCAAGATCGATAGCCTGCCGACTTTTCTCGATGTCTCCGACCCGGTTAGTTTCGTCCGGAAAGTGATCGACGGCTTGAAGAGCGCGGGCAACGGCACTTCACCGATGCGCCTGGGCGAAGAGATGATCGCGAAGACCGTTTGCCGTCACGCGGTGAAGGCGAACGATCCGCTCCGATATTTGGAGATCGAAAAACTCATCACCGATTTGCTGGAGTGCGATCTGCCGTATTGCTGCCCGCATGGGCGGCCGACCATGATTCAAATCTCCCACGGCGAGCTCGAGAAAAAGTTCGGTCGCAAGGCCTGACCGGTCCTCCATTCTTCCTTGTGCGATAAGGTTGGCTCGGTAATTGGTCTCACGTCGCCATGGAGAAGATTGCGCTCGTTACCGGTATCACAGGCCAGGACGGCTCTTATTTGGCCGAGCTCCTCCTCGGCAAAGGATACCGGGTCCATGGCGTCGTCCGCCGCACGAGTAATCTGTTGCGCTCGCGCATTGAACATTTGCGGGGCGACGACGCGATCTACAACAAGTCGCTCTTTCTTCATTACGGCGATTTGTCGGATGTGACGACGCTGCGGCGGATTTTCACCGAAGTCCGGCCAACGGAGATTTATCACCTGGCCGGCCAAAGCCATGTGGGTCTCAGCTTCGAAATTCCGGAATCAACCTGCGAAGAAGTTGGAATGGCGACGCTCCGCCTCCTCGAGATCGCCCGGGACCAACCTGAACCGGTGAAATTTTATCACGCCTCGAGCTCCGAGATTTTCGGCAACGCGACCGAATCGCCCCAAACCGAAACGACACCGTTGCGGCCGGCGAGTCCCTACGGCTGCGCCAAGGCCTTTGCGACGCAGCTGGCGCGGGTTTATCGCGAGTCTTACGGTTTGTTTGTCTGCAACGGGATTCTCTATAACCATGAGTCCCCCCGGCGCGGCGAAAATTTTGTGACGCGCAAAATCGCGCGGGCGGCGGCGCGAATAGCCCGCGGCCTCGACCAGGAATTGTCGTTGGGTAGCTTGGACAGCCGGCGCGATTGGGGGCGGGCCCAGGACTACGTCGCTGCGATGTGGTTGATGCTTCAGGAGGACAAACCGGACGATTATGTAGTCGCGACTGGCGAAACTCATTCCGTCCGGGATTTCGTTGAAGCCGCATTTTCCGTCGTCAATCTTCCATCGGAAAAATACGTAAAACGCAATCCCGCCTTTGACCGTCCGACTGATCCGGCGCGCCTCGTCGGGTCGCCCGACAAGATCAAGAGAGTAACCGGGTGGCAACCGCGGGGCTCGTTTGCCGATCTCGTCCGCGAGATGGTGGAAGCGGAGCTGGCGGTAATCGATGGGACAGCAGATCGCTAAATATTATGAATGATTTTCTCGTTTCGTTTGTGCTTGGGATTGTGGAAGGACTGACCGAATTCCTGCCGATTAGCTCGACCGCGCATCTGCGCATCGTGGAGGCGCTCTTTGGCTTCAATCTCCACGACAGCTTCTGGAAAATGTACACGATCGTCATCCAGCTGGGGGCGATCCTCGCTCTGCCGGTTTATTTCTGGAGCCGAATCCTGAAATTCCTTTCGACTTTTCCGCGCGGAGAATATGGCGACCGAAGCCTGCTCAATCATCCAGTCAGCCTGACGTTGATCGCGTTCGTGGTAACGGCCATCCCGGCCTACCTGCTAAAAAAGCAGATCGGGCAGAATTTGGAAAGCCTGAGCGTGATGGCGTGGGCCCTTTTGCTGGGCGGCATCATCATGTGGATCGTCGACGTCCTTTGCCGGAACCCCCACACATTGCGGATGGAGGAAATGAGTCTGCCGCAGGCGATTTGGATCGGCGCGGTCCAAATCCTGTCGGCGGTATTCCCGGGAACCTCACGCTCGATGTCGACGATCGCGGCAGGCCAAACAGTCGGACTCTCTCGGACTGCGGCGCTCGAGTTCTCATTTTTCCTCTCTATGCCGACGATGGTGGTTGCGACCGGATACGATTTACTGAAGACGATCCGGCCGCATCACGGTGAGACGGCTGAAGCGGGATTGGCTCCGCTGGTCATGACCGGCCACGGCTGGATCGTGCTTGCCATCGGTTTCGTCGTCTCGTTCGTGGTCGCGCTGGGCGTAGTCGCCTGGTTCATGCGATGGGTCCGGGCCCGCGGATTCGCGCCATTCGCAATTTATCGAATTATTTTAGGGATTACGCTGCTCGTGTTGATCTACCGCCGGATGATCTAAATTTCGGCGATGGATCCGAGCGCAATCCTGCCCGACCTGCAAAGCTGCGTCCTTTGCGAAGATGTCAGATGCGAGATCAACGGTATGCAGACTCTCGTCGGCGTCCTTAACGTGATTCCGGCGACCGCGCTGCCGCTCAATTGCTTCCGCCTATGCATCTGGTCGCGCTGGTGCAGCGGCTCGGGTTCGTTCCGGCAAAAATCCCGGATTGTCGGCGTAGACGAGCAACAGGTTCTGGCCCAGGCCGAAGTCCAGTTCGAGCTCAAGGAGATGGAAGGGCACGCGACGAACGTCCATTACTTTGGCGGCGTACAATTCCAGCAATTCGGATTGCATCACGTTGAGATCTTCCTGGAGAACGCGCTCAAGCTCCGTTTTCCGTTGCCGGTTGTCCGGATTGGCCGGGCTCAGTCGCCGTAAATTGCGGGAAAATCTAGAAACGAACGCTTGCCAGACCCTGCGGTAATGATCTAAAAAGGGCGCCGCATGTCCCGTAAGGTCCTGTCATCGCTATTCTTTACCCTTGCGCTCGTGGGTCCGTTATCTGCACAAGATGTGTTCGTCCCACGCGAGTTGAAGGCGGAGGCGGCACACTCACCCGGAAAGGAAGTCGCGAAGTCAAAGGAAGCGGTGCGACGGGCCGAGCCCGCCACCCAGGTCGAATCGAAGGCGCCGGCGAAGCAACCGACAGTCGTAACCCAGCCGGCCGCGGCAAAGCCTGACGTTCCTGTTGTAAAAGCCGACAAGGCGCTTGCTTCGAAGGATAAACCCGCGGTCTCGGCACCGACGAAGACCGAAAAGGCGGCGGCTGTCGCGGATCCCCAGCCGAAGAAGATTGCCAAAGCCGACTCGACCAAGGCGAAAACTGAAAAATCTGCTCCCGCCGAGAAAAAGGTGAGCAAGACCGAGCCATCAACCGAAGATGCCGTCGCGACGATCAAAGTTGCGAAAGCGCCCGCGACAAAAGCGATCGCAAAAGCCGAGACGCCCAAAGCCGATTCGAAGAAAGAAAAAGCCGCGCTTAAGGAACAGAGCGACGCCGATGTTCCGATGATCAAGGTGGAAAAGGCGACAGCGTCCAAGGGACCCGCGACCGCTCCGAAGACGATAGCGAAAGTCGAAGCGCCGAAGCCTGAAGGGTCAAAGGACAAACTGGAAAAGTCCGGTCCTTCGAAAGAGAAGCCGTCGGCTGAGGTGTCGCTCAAGCCAACCTCCACGAAGACTGATACTGCTGTAGCGAAGGCCGAGAAAGCTCCCAAGGATGAAAGCCACAAGCCGTCGAAGACTGACGGCGTCCAGATCGAGACGATCACCGCGAAGAGCGACAAAGCTGTTGCGAAAGAAAAACCCGCAACTGTCGCGGTAATAAAACCTCACAAGGAGGAAAAAGTAGCCGTGGTTAGGGACGAGCCTGTCAAACCGCCGCCGTCGAAGGTTGAGCCGGCGAAATCAGTCGTCGCGAAGTCGGAGAAGCCGGCCGCGCCAAAGGACAAGCCGCCAATTACGGTCCCGACCAAACCGGAAAAGGCGATCGCAAAGGTGGAACCCGCGGCGCCTCGCGAAGGCCCGGCCAATTCATCGAAGCTGTTTGCCCCAAAGCCGGACATCGTTTCGGTGCCGTCCCAGAAAGATGCGCCTGAAGTGATCGCCGCCGTCAGCAGCTCGCTGGATACCGGTTTTACCAAGATCGCCGACGGCTTCGATTTTCCAGTCGGAAAACCAGAGGCGGAAGGTTACTACAAAGCCCGCGGCTTTCGTCCGAACGGACATCTTGGGGAAGACTGGGATGGAATTCGGGGCGGGGATACCGACTTTGGGGACCCCATTTACAGCGTCGGTGACGGCATCGTTGTATTTGCCCGCGACGTCCACCTGGGGTGGGGCAACGTCATCATCGTGCGGCACGCCTATCGCGAAGGCGGGAGCGTGAAATACATCGACGCCCTTTACGGCCACCTCAACACCATGCTGGTCGGACGCGGCCAACGCATAGCGCGCGGCCAACAGATCGCCACGATGGGGAATGCGCATGGCCGTTACGACGCTCACCTCCATTTTGAGATTCGGAAAAATCTCGAGATTGGGATGAGCCGCTCAAAATTCCAGAAAGACTTCAGCAATTACTATGATCCGACCCAGTTTATCGCGGCGCACCGGCACCTCTCCGGCGGCGGGGCCAATTACAAGGTCGCGATGAATACCTTCACCCACGATTGGATGTTTCATTTCGATTCGAACCGGAATTTTCCGGCCCGGAAACGGAGCACATCCGAGTCTTCAGCGGCTTTGCGCCGCGCGCTAAGCTCTCGTTAGGCTGACTGCCAGTTCGATGGCAGGGCGAGACTCTGTCGAGCCGCCAGCTACAGCTTACCCATCACTGCCAGGATCAGGACGACGAGCAGGACGAGTCCAATCCCGCCAAACGGGTAGTAGCCCCAGCCCGAGCTGTATCCCCAACCCGGAAAAGCACCGATCAAAAGCAGGATCAGGACAATCAGCAGGATAGTGCGCATGGCGCGAGAGTAAGTGCGCGGTCTGATCGGTGACAACGCTTTTCTTTCTTCATGATCGTGCTCCTGCTCCTCGTCTGAGGCCTCGCTGCACCTGGGATCATGATCATGACCAGAGTATGAGCAGGATGAAGAACAGAATGGGAATTCCCTTGCAGGCTTTGATGCTCATCCTATTCTTTTGCGCAGTCCCGAATGTGTCCAACCGGATGCGTCGGGACAATTTGTTGTTTTAGTTTCATGGCCAACACGATTCTGATCGGCGCGCAGTGGGGCGACGAAGGGAAAGGCAAAATCATCGATGTCCTGACGGCGAAAGCGGACATCGTCGTCCGCAGCCAGGGCGGAAATAACGCCGGTCACACTGTCATCCACCAGGGCAAGAAGTACATTTTGCATCTCATCCCGTCGGGAATTTTGCGCCGCGGGAAACGATGCGTCATCGGCAACGGCGTTGTCATCGATCCGATCGCCCTTGTGGCCGAGATTGAGGGCCTGCGGAAGCTGGGCGTCGACATCGGCAAAAACCTGTTGATCAGCGATTGCGCGCATTTGGTTCTGCCATATCACCGGTCCCTGGACGAACAACGCGAGCTCCGCAAAGGTCACGCGAAAATCGGCACGACGAAACGTGGCATCGGGCCCGCCTATGGGGACAAAGCAGCTCGGACCGGCCTCCGGATGTCGGACTTGATGCAACCGGTCCTGTTTTCGAAGAAGCTGCAGGCCAAAATACGGGAGAATAACAGCATTCTCCAGGCGTTCGGCGCCGCCCCCATCAATTATCGCGAGGTCAATGCGCATTACCTCGAAGCGGGACGGAAGCTGCGGCCATTCGTCACTAACACGGTGGTCTATCTCCATCGTGCCTTGCAGCACGGCAAAGAGATCCTATTCGAGGGCGCGCAGGGCACATTCCTCGATATCGATCACGGGACATACCCTTATGTCACCTCGTCGAACACCACCGCCGGCGGCGCCTGCACCGGTTCAGGGGTGCCGCCACATCGGATGGATCTGGTTGTCGGCGTGATGAAAGCCTACACAACCCGCGTAGGCGAGGGGGCGTTGCCGACCGAGGATGCGGGGCTCGCGCACAAGCTTCACGAGATGGGACGGGAATTCGGCGCCACGACCGGCCGGGCCCGGCGTTGCGGCTGGTTTGATGCGGTCGCGACCCGATACGCGACGATGTTGAATGGTATCGACGAGTTAGCGGTGACTAACCTCGATGGCTTGGACGGTGTTGACCCGATCCGTGTTTGCGTCGCCTATCGGCTGAACGGAAAGCGCCTGGAAGTGCCGCCGTGCGACGCCGCCCAGCTGGAAAATTGCGAGCCGATTTACCGTGAATTCAAGGGCTGGAAAGGATCCACTCAATCAGCAAAAAAACTTTCAGAACTCCCCTCAGCAGCAAGAAGTTATGTTCGAGCGATTGCCGAACTGACCGGCGCTCCCCTAAGGATCGTAAGCGTCGGTCCCACCCGTAACGAGACGATCATTCTTTGACCCCATGGCTCCGACCGCCAAACTGGTCCCGCGCCATATCGCCATCATCATGGATGGCAACGGCCGTTGGGCGAAAACCCGCGGTTTGGCCCGAATAAAAGGTCACGAAAAAGGGGCCGATGCAGTCCGGGCCTGTGTCGAAGCGTGCGGGGAGCTCAAGATCGACTTCCTCACGCTCTATGCTTTTTCAGCTGAGAATTGGCAACGGCCCAAAGCGGAGGTTTTCGCCCTGATGCGATTGCTGGAACGTTTTCTAAAGGAAAAAACGCCGGAGCTGCTGGAGAAAAACGTGCGTTTACAAGCGATCGGGCGGTTGACCGATTTACCGCCGAGTTGCCAGAGACAACTGCACGAATCGATCGAGCGGACCGCCGACAATACCGGATTGACCCTGATTCTCGCGCTGAGTTATGGCGGCCGGCTCGAAATCATCGATGGAATCAAAAGCCTGCTGCGCCAGATCGAATCCGGCCACATCGACCGCGCCATGATCGACGTCGACATGTTCAGCAAACACCTCTACACGCGTTACTACCCGGATCCGGATCTCCTCATCCGCACCTCCGGCGAGATGCGCCTCTCGAATTTCCTGCTGTGGCAGCTTTCCTACACCGAGATGTATGTAACCCCAAAGCTCTGGCCGGATTTCACGAAGAAGGATTTGGCGGATGCCGTAGAAGACTTCGGGAAGCGCAATCGCCGCTACGGCGCCGTGGAATAGCCGATTTCCCTTGAAGCAGCGCCGCTCCGTGGACCTCAAATAAAAGCTGCGGCGACCGAGTCCGCGAGCAGCTTTCCTCGTGCTGTTAATACGAAGTTCCCCTTTACCTCGTATAACAAACCGAGATCGACGAATTCGTCACTCTCGGTCTGCCATGCCTGAAGCTCGCG
>JBJMXC010000217.1:0-9180 GCA_045809825.1 Chthoniobacterales bacterium
CGCTCATACGAAAAAAGAGAACGCTAGCATCCCGATGATGATAATGAGAAACGCAGCGAGGGCTGTGACGAAGTGCTCGCGACAAAAGCTGAATGCTCGGGAAAGCCACGCGGGCGCAAACGCTGCCCAAACGACGCCGAGAATCGAGAGAAAGAACGCCAGGACGACAATCTCCATACCAGCGTGTAGCAGCAGCTGCAGCACCCAGTCCGGATTATCGTTCGAGTGATCGATGGTCAAATATGTAAACAGACCCCAGCCAGTCGGAGCCATGAGAAGAAGGGAGAGAAAGGCCGCGAAACATCGATCTGGAATGCTGCGCATGAATGTGCTCATCGCTTTAGGGCCTGACGCGACACAAGATCAGCTACCGCGCCCGGGAGCGCGCGTCGCCGCAGGTTGAAGGTTGTAGCTACTCTGAGCGGGGAAACAGAGCGGCGCGCGGTTAGCTGCATCGCCTGGTTAGGTCTGATCAATCGCGAATTCACGCTCCGCCTCTACCCTAATGTCGTCGATATCTCCCGCCAACACCTGATCCCAAGCAATGCCAAGGCGCACGAACATGCTGCCGAATCGCTCAATGAACTCAGCGTCGAACAACTGGCGGCGCTGCCACTGAAAATGATATCGCCAGCCGGCGGCGAGAATACCCGACACACAGTAGCAGAGTGTGCTGTCAATCTGTCGCGGCGAGGTGTCCATACGCTGTGATGGAACTGGACCGTTGAGCGATGTGTTGACGGCTGATAAGCACGCCAAGATGTCGTCGTAGAGGGACCGGAAATCCTGAGGTAACTTTTTCTGGTCGGTCTGCCATGCGGCGTAAACGAAGCTGTCTTCGGCCTTGCGTCCGCGACTCGGCATGTTTGCGTGATTCCAGAGGCGCTCGAATGCTTCAGCGTAGTCCACGTGCGCAAAGACCTAACGAGATATAGACGAAAGTTCGTTAAAGGCGAAAAATTTTCGTCTATTTCGGGGTGGATTATGAAATGTGGGAATTAATGCTCATCATCTAATGGACTTACGATGCCAGGTTTGGTCAGGACGTGAGTATACGCCATAGTCGTCGAGACGTCCTTGTGGCCGAGTCGTTCCTGGACGGTGCGGACAAAAGTAGGAAGTAGGAGCTACAACGAAAGCATCAGGGCGCGCTCAAGTCGTAGACCTCAACCAGGCCGACTCCGGTGGCGCCGCTGGCATTCTGGACGATCGCGGTGTAGTTGCCTGGATTCAGGGTCGCGAGTAACGCGGATTCGCGCGAATCCGAAGGGGCGAAACCTTTGCTCGAGATAGTGGAGGCATCGGTGCCTTGCTGCCAGTCGTTGTTCGTTTGTAGAATCGTGCCGTTACCGTTATGGAGCTCGAGGGTCGGGTCGGAAATTGTGTTAGCCACCCCGAGGCTGGCGAGCGAAGGGCCCATCGCGCGAATGATCACCTGTTTGGATTGGTTACCCCCAATGATAAAGCCGCCAATCAAAACGCTGCCGCCGGCGCCGACCTGTCCGCGAGTAGAGACGTTGCCGGCCCGGCCGCCGGTCGTGTGAAGATCGTAAAGCTCAAATAACGCGATCCCGGTGGATGCCGGCGTCGTGGAATCCGAGTAGCCGCGGACGACCACAGTGTACGAGCCGGGGTTCAGGGTCAGGACCAGCGCAGACTCGATACTGTTTGGCGGATCGAGCCGATAGCTCGCGATCGTGCTCGCGTCGGCATCCGTAAACCAATCGTCGCTCGTGCCGACCTGCTGGTTGTTGGAATTGAACACGGTGATCACTGGGTCGGTGAGCGCGTTCGTAATTCCAAACGCGCTGAGCGAGAAGCCGATCCCCCGCACAATCACGGTCGCGGGCTGCGGCCCCTGGATAATGAAGCCGCCGATCATGACGTTGTCGCCGGTGCCGACAAAGCTACGGGTCGAGATATTTTGAAGAACGGAAGCGTTCACGGAGTTTTGGGGAGCGGGGCCGGTGTCGAGCGCCTGGGCACCCATGATGTCGTCCGACTGGAGCGAGTCGACGTTGCTCACGGTTGAATTCATAATGGCGGTCACGTGTTGCCCCCCGTCGTCGGGATGGTCGAGGCCGAGGGTGTGCCCGAATTCGTGAAGAGCGACCCGGTGAAAATCTTCCGCCTGCTTGAGCGGTCCACGGTAGGAATCCCATTGCACGGCGTTATTGAAATAAGTGTCGGTCTCTTCTCTAACCCCGGGATCCCGGGAATAGAGGAGGGTGACCGCGAGGACGCCGGTGCCGAAATCGTCCGATCCAGCCTTCGAAGAAAAGACGACTGACATTTGGTCGTCATTTGCGGCGACGACGACGGGCGAATTCATGACGTAGCCGAATCGCAGGTGGGCGAGGTGGGTATTCCAAATGTTAAGCGCATCCCGGGCCGACTCATTGAAAGAGGCGAACCCGTCGCTCAACGCTTTCGGTCCACCGAGCGACAATTGCATGACAACAGTCCGATCCGGCGTCCAGGGTTCGGTCTCCAGCACGTACGGTTGTGCGCGCGGCACGACAACGAGTCCAACAAAAGCGGCCAGGAAAACGAGACGCAGGTTCATAATTGGTGGACGACAACTATTGCACAGATGGCTGGAAATTCGATGATCAGCCGTGGATTAGGAAGCGAAATACTGCGACGAGGCGGCTCGACAGAGTCTTGCCCTACCCCGGAGAATGCTGCCGCGACCAGACTTGCACGCGTGGCGTGATTCCGTGATTTTAATCGGCGCGAGTGTCTGTAGCTCAACCGGATAGAGCAGCTGACTTCGGATCAGCAGGTTGGGGGTTCGAATCCCTCCAGGCACGCGGCGCCGCGGTCAAAACTATTGACGATCCGCAGACCCAACTTCATCCTCGCTTTCCTTATGCCGGCCCTGGCTCCATCGCGCCACGATCAGGATCTCGCTTTCGTTCAGCGCGTTCTGGCTGGCGAACCCGACGCGGCGGCGGAATTGCGCAGCCGTTACAATGGGAAGCTCGTCGGCGTTCTCAGGGCCCGTGGGGCCAATCAAACCGAAGCGGAAGATTTGGTCGCGGATCTTTGGGCCGATTGTTTCGCGCCGCGTGGAGGCCGCGAGCCGCTTCTCTCGAAATACCAGGGCCGGTGCGCCCTCGAGTCGTGGCTCCTGACGGTCGCGACCAATCGCCTCGTCGATCTCAAGCGTCGCCAAAGCTTTCGGGTCGATGTCCCGCCCTCCGCGGATTCGCCGGAAGACTTTTTCGATCGTCGGCCGCAGCCGGAAAAAGCGACGAGCGAAAAGCAATTGGTGGTGCTCCTGCGCGATGCAATCAAGCGCGCTTTCGCGAAACAGGACGCAGACGCAGTCCTTATGTTAAAGCTGGTTCACCTGCACGAGCTCAGCCAGCGCGAAATCGCGCGGATGTGGGGCTGGCACGAATCGAAGGTAAGCCGCACCCTCGATGTCACCCGGCAAAATGTGGCGCGCATCATTCTTTCGGAATTGAAGCAGATCGACCCATGGCTCGAGCTGCGCTGGGAAGATTTCGTCGAGCTCTGCGCCGGTTCGTCCGATGTTTTTTGAGACCGAAAAGATAATTCGCAAAACGGGCCGCCAAATGAGTCTAAGAAGTGAGCATAAACAACGGGATGCCGCCGGTAGTCTCCACCGCGCCGTGACCCGCTCGTGGGCTCCGAACCATGATTTAAGTTTTCTCAACCGCGTTTCTCTTTGACCACTCTTTTGCCGTGAATGATGATTTCAAAATCCTGTTGGAGTTCTTCGACGGCGATGCCCGGGAAGTAGCCGGGCGCACCGCCGCGGCGATCCCGGCGGAGCTGCGAGAAAAGATCGCCCGGTTTGCAAACGGGAAATCCACAGAGGACGAGCGCGCGGTTATGAAGAAATTGTTCCAGGAACAGCCCGATCTAATTCCGGCCCTCGTCATGCAGACAAAGGCACTCCGCCAGCCACCCGAATGAAGGCGACGCGCGCAAACTTCCTGCCGGAACAGCGATTCGTTACTCTCCGGCCGGCCCTCCA
Source organism: Chthoniobacterales bacterium (assembly GCA_045809825.1). Classification (GTDB taxonomy): domain Bacteria; phylum Verrucomicrobiota; class Verrucomicrobiia; order Chthoniobacterales; family UBA10450; genus AV80. The sequence goes on from JBJMXC010000217.1 coordinate 4,010, forward strand.
GGAATACCTGGCCAAGCTCGGGGCCGCGATCACGCCGGAAAATTTCCTGAGCATCTGCGACGAAATGGTGCGGAAGCTTTTGACCGATACCTTCGCGCGGATTTCAGCTAATGAGGGCAGCATCTGGTTACTCGACCCGGAGAAGCAGCATCTCGTGGTGGCTTATAACAGCGGTCCGAATACCGAGGAGATCATGGGCTTCAAGCAGCCGGTCAGCCAGGGCATTGTAAGCCTGGTCGTGGCCAGCGAGCATGCTTTCGTTGAGAACCAGGTCTATAAGAACGCAAAACACAGCGCGACTCTCGATAAGAAGCTGCATAAGACCACCTATGCCATGATCGCGGTCCCGCTTTATTTCCTGAATGAGGTCCGCGGGGCGATCTCCTGCGTCCAACTCCTCGACGTGATGGTCGACGGCGGGCGGGCGGCGGCGACTGGCGAAACTCCATCCGGGTTCGGGCCCCCGGAATTAAACGCGATCCAAACGATCGCTGCGGTGGTAAGAGACTTGATCGACTATCGGCTTCTCGGTACAGCGGTGGGATGGAACCGACTCTGACCCAGGATCCGAGTCCTTTCCGCCTCGAGGAAGCGCGCCGGGCCTTGAACGAAGGCACCGGTAAAGGGGTCCGCATCGCGGTCATCGATTCCGGGGTTGAAATCGATCACCCCGCCCTGGCCGGCCTGAAGCTGGTTGATGATCTGCATGTCGTCGACGCCGGGGTGCAGATTGAAGTGAAGGAAGGCGACGGGACCGATGTTTTCGGCCACGGCACCGCGGTTTCGGCTGTCATTCGGAGAATTGCGCCCGACGCCGAGATTGGCAGCATTCGTGTCCTCGGCGCGAATCTCGGTTCGAGGACGGTCATCATTCGCGAAGGAGTCCGGCAGGCGATCGATCGCAAGTATCACATTCTCAATTGCAGTTTCGGCTGCGGTTTGTCCGAGCATATCTTTCAATACAAGGAGTGGATCGACGAATCCTACCTCAAAGGCATCCACATCGTTTCGGCCTGCAACAACTATGACTTCACTACTCCCGAATGGCCCGGTTATTTCCCCAGTGTAATTACCGTTAACATGGCGCGCTTCGATGAAGATCACACCTTCTTCTACAAGCCCGGACACCTTGTCGAGTTCGCGGCCCGTGGCGTTGACGTGACCTTGCCGTGGAATAACAAAGCGACCAAGGAAGTTACCGGGAGTAGTTTTGCGGCACCTATCATGAGCGCGCTCTTAGCACGAATGGTTTCCAAGATGCCGGGTCTCGCGCCATTAGAAGCGAAATCGCTTTTGCATCGGCTTGCGATTCCGTGGCGAAGCGAAGTCACCGCGCCTAATGTTGTTTCCGCGGATGGGCCTGCGGCTGCACCCGTTGCGCGAGCGGGCAAACCTCCTCCGTCGGCTGCGCCAGTGGCGCGCGCTGGAAAACCCCCGCCGTCCAGATAGGACACAACATGGAGGGAGCTGCCAGCGGCACTGTCGTATTACAGGTGTCTGTCATTGCCGGCCCCGCTGCGGGATCAATCGCGAATCAAGTTTGGCAAGCAGGAAACACTCGCGCGCCGGTTGGACTCCTAACACCGTCGCCCCCTCCCCTGACACGGCCCGAATTATCATCGCGACTCTTTACTCTAAGGAGTACAGACCCGGCAGAAATCAACGACCAGATCCGGAACATCGCGGCCGAAAGGACCATCGATCACCTCATCATTCAGGGCGACGAAGTGCGACCACTGATGGCTCTTGCGTCGTTGTTCGCGAGGGAAAACGAGGAGCCCCGGCCGCTCGTCCGACTGGCGCACGCCTCGACGGCAATCAGAGCCGAAGGCCTCCTTCACTTACTTCTCCCGAGCACGTCGAAGCGGGCGCCAGGGCTGGCATGCCTCACCGTCGAAGAACTTGAGTTCGCGGGCGAGGTTGTCCTGGAGTCAGGCTCGAATGTTAGAGATATCGAGCTTGCCCGCGCGGTAGTCGCAACGCTGAATCCCCGAGCGGTTTTGCTCGACGCATCATCGAACTATTCGGCCGCTTTGTTGGATCCCGGAAAGCCAGCCTTTGATTTCGGTGCAGCGCTGGACGCCGCGGAATGGCGTCGTCTCGTCGAAGAGCAACCCGATCCTGTTTCCTATTCCTATGGCATGGGCGCGATGGCTTACCGCGCGCGAAAACCATTTCATCCTGAGCGGCTCTGGCGGCTCCTTCACGAAGATCTGCACAATGTTTTTCGAGCGAAAGGATTTGTCTGGCTTGCTACCCGGACGGATTTCGTCGGCGGGCTTAACCTTGCCGGCTCGGAATTACAATGCGCGCCGGCGGGCCAATGGTGGGCGACGCGAGACGCCGACACGCGTGAAAGAGAGATGCCGGCCCGCACACGTGCGCAGTGGCACGAGCCGTTCGGCGATCGACGCCAGGCGATCGCGTTGATGACGATGAACGTGGAACCAAACGTGATCCGTGCGCAGCTTGATGCGTGTCTCCTGACTCCTGACGAAATGGCAGCCGGCCCCGAGCGCTGGCAGCATCTGCCCGATCCGTTTCCCTCGTGGTCCACCCACGGACACCATCACGATTGCGGGCACGACCATGACGAGTGCGATCACGAGCATGGACCGGAGCCGCACGACTGCTGCCATCATTAGGCGCGTTGTCTGTCGTAGAAATTACTGGTCAGGCTGTTACCTATCGGCTAATAGACCGCAGACCCTGCTGCGCGACTGCTTCTCTATCCGTGTCCGATTTGTCCGAAGTCACTAACGCCACCAGCGCCAGCGTTGCCCTCTATGAGCTTTGGCGTCGTCGCGTCGAATGGATGGACGATATCAATGCGGTCCACTCGTTTGTGAAGCGCGCTCTGTCCGCGGGAGAGTTCCTGACAGCTTATGACGCCGCCAAGGCCGCGGTTGAGACTCGTCCGGATGACGCGTGGTTAAAACAAAGAATGGCCTTGGCTCTCGCCCAAATGGGATCGTCGGGGCGCGCCCAGGCAATCCTGAACGCGCTCGTCGCTGAAGACCCGACTAACCGCGAAACTCTTAGTATCCTCGGACGGACCTACAAGGACCAATGGTGCGCTGATCCAGCCCGCGAGGAAAACCTGCGTCACTCCTTCGAGCATTACAACCGTGCCTTTGAAGTCGAGCCACCGGATTCCTACCCGGGAATCAATGCGGCGACCATAGCTCTCCTATTAAAGGAAACCGACAGGGCGAAGCAGCTCGCGACAAAGGTCCTGGAGATCTGCCAGAAACAGCCGGACGATTATTGGAAGCTGGCGACGGTCGCGGAAGCCCTGGTTGTCCTGGGCGATATGGACGGGGCAAAGAATGCCTATCGTTCGGCCGTAGCCCTCGAGAAAGATAATCTTCGCGCATTTTCTTCTACCCGGAAGCAGGCGCGAACCTTGTCCCGCCAAATCCACGGACGATCCGATGTCTTCGATGAGTGTTTCCCAATCCCAAAGCTTGTCATCTTTTCCGGCCACATGATTGACGCGCCGGATCGCCGGACCCCGCGCTTCCCTCCATCGAAGGAAGGTGAAATAAAGGCGTTATTGGAAAAGCAGCTGGCCGCGATGAATGCGGGGATCGGATTTTCCAGTGCCGCTTCGGGTTCGGATATCCTTTTCCTCGAAGCAATGATTGCGCGCGGAGGAACGATTCACCTCGTTCTGCCTTGGCCGGCTGAGGAATTCGTTAAGACGAGCGTGGCGGTCGCGGGCGAGGGAGATTGGACCAAACGATTCGAGTACGTGCTGGACCGCGCTGCGTCGATTCGCGTCCTGGGCCAACTCTACATGCCGGGCAGCGCCACCGGGTTTGAATACTGCAATCTGTCGATGAATGGACTTGCACGGATCTTCGCGCGCTCCCTCGACCTCGATATCACTCCGCTCGCCGTTTGGGATGGCTATGCCGGCGCGCCGGGCGGCACCGGGTCGTTCGTTCGGTATTGGCGAAACCATGGGATACCGGTCAAGGTCGTGCCGATAGCTACCAAGCCCCCATCCATGGTGACTGATGCCGAAACGTTCGACGTTGATGTTAACCACAGCGACGACGAATTCGAGGCGTGGGTCCGCGCCTCGGGCCGGCAGGAAATCAAGGCGATCATGTTCGCGGACGTTGTCGGCTACAGTAAGCTACCGGAAACAGTTATTCCCAAGTACGTAGCGCAATTTAACCAGAGAGTGTCGCGACTTATTGCGGACAGCCCGGCCGCGCCGGTCAACGTCAACACCTGGGGCGACGGCTTATTTTTCGTTTTTAACGGCGTTGAAGATGCGGGTCGCTTCGCGCTCGACCTGCGTGACCTGGTGGTGTCAACCGATTGGGTAGAACTAGGTCTGCCTCACCAGCTCAATATCCGCATCGGGATTCATGCCGGTCCGGTATACGTCAATTTCGATCCAGTCGTAAGACAGATTTCGTTTACCGGAGCGCATGTTAGCCGGGCCGCGCGAATCGAACCTATCACGCACGAAGGCGAGGTATTCACGAGCGAAGAATTTGCGGCGCTGGCAGCGGCCGACCAATGCAAAGGCTTTACCTGCGACCTCGTCGGAACAACAGCCCTGGCCAAGAGTTATGGCTTGTTCCGCGTCTATAGCCTCGAGCGCTCTGCGGTCTGACGCTTATTGGAGCTGCGGAAGCTGTCCGATAATGCGAATCCGGGGCGGTTCCTCGCCGCTCTGGGCGCTTATCTCTCGAGGCGTCACAATATGGATGGTCTCCAGGTAACCTGGCGGCGCCGGCTTCAAGCTGTCGGTATGCGGCTGCGCCACCCAAAAATCCCGTCGCATCTTCACCCAGCCGGTTCCGCCGAGCTTGTCGTTCTGTTCGCCGTCCCAAAGAAGAATCAGGACGTGGCTCGACCGCGCGATGTAGTCACCAACAGCTGCGTATTGGTTGTCCCGAAGTGAGTCGTCCGTTGACACATCATCTGCCCGAACTAGCCAGCTCGCTTCAGCGGCATTGAGCAATTTTCGGAATTCTTCAAGTGACTCGCGCTCGGGAAAATCTTTTTCATACTCGCTTTGAACCATCGGCATCGGGACGCGCAAAGTTATCCCGCGGGCCAGGGCCACCTCGGCGGCGAGACGATCGGCACCCTCGGCGAGCGGGCTTAGGAGTTCAAAACGGTGGCCGGGATAGGCCCGGCAAAACGAA
>JBJMXC010000218.1:0-9537 GCA_045809825.1 Chthoniobacterales bacterium
CCTAACGACACTGATTTCACGCCGTTGAAGGCAGTCGGCGTCCAGGGCCTCAATATCGCCTTTATCGAGACCTACCAAAATTATCACACCCGCCTCGATACGATTGAGAACCTTGATCCGCGCAGCGTCCAACACATGGGCGCTAACGTTCTCGGCATAATCGAGCGGTTCGGGAACCTTAACCAATCACCGCCGAAAGAACCCGACCTTGTATACTTCAATTGGTTCGGCAGCTGGCTAGTAGTTTATCCGGTCTGGCTCGCGTGGGCGGCGGCGGTGCTTGCGCCGGTCCTTTTCGTAATATTCTGCCTTCGGTCGGCCGGACGTTCCTACCTGACCTTCGGCCGCACCGTCGCGGGCTTTGGCATGTTCTTCCTTCAACTCCTACTCCTATTGATTGGTAGTTTCGCGGCGTTCGCGCTCGCAAAATTGATCGCCGGTGAATTCCAGCCCGGTGATACGCGCAGCAATCAGTTTTTGTTCTGCGGGGTGATGGGAATCGGTCTTGGCTTAGCAGTCGCCAGCCAGCGCTTTCTCCGGGACAAGGTGGGTCTTGTTAACCTCCACGCAGGACAGCTTCTGGCGGTGTCGCTCGTGACTCTCGTTGTTTGCTGGTTCTTAATTGGCGGCAGCTACGTCCTGCAATGGCCGCTACTCTTCGCGATGGCCGGGATGCTTCTCAGCTTTCGTTTAAGCAAACCGGCGTCATTGATTTGCCAATGCGTTTTCGCTATCGCGGCCCTGCTCATTCTTGTTCCCCTCGCCTACATGTTTTTTGTTGCCCTCACTTTTACCTACGTTGCCGTCGGCGCGGCTGCATTGCTCCTGGCCCTCCTCCTCGCACTGGCTCCCGCGCTGTTCGATCAGCTTGCGGGCAATTCCAAACTTGCCCTCATCTTCCTCTTCCTGGTTTCAATCGTTCTTATTGGGAGCGGAATCCGTCTCTGTGGCTGGAGTGCCGCGCACCCTCGCGCCGATACATTGATCTACAGCCTCAACACTGATGAGAACAAAGCGAAATGGGTCAGCTACGATGCCGCACCAGATGCCTGGACAGCTTCCGTGCTTGGTTCTACTCCGCGAAAACAAAGCGACCCTGCCTACACCGCCGGCCTCAACCGTCCGGTTTTTGCCAGCGATGCTGCCGTGGTCTCCCTGGAATCTCCTGCCGTCGCGATGACCCAGAATTTCGTGAGTGAAGGCCAACAAACGATGACCCTGCAGATTAAGTCACGTCGCGATGCACGATCCGTCATCGTTCGCCTTCCCGCCGATCTAAAGCTATCCGGCGCGGGATGGAACGGACAGGTAGAACCCATTCATAACGAGTTGCAGGCCAACGTTCCGTGGACCTTTCGCTTTTTTAACGCACCGCCGGAAGGCGTCTCTTTCATGTTGCGCTTCCCCGCCCAGAACCGCGTCCACGTCTTGGTCGGCGATACTACGCCCGGCCTCCCGACTATCGAGCCGCTTCCGCCACGTCCCGCCGATACAACTCCGGGTTATGGCAGCGATATAACTCTCGTTGCCGGCGCCCACGAGTTCTAGGACCTGCCGCGAACGGTTCGTTGGCCTCGAATGACGCGAATGAAGGCCAATCCCAGAAGGCTGAAAAATTTTCGCGGGAAACCGCGTCATCCGCGGTCGCGTATCTTGACTACACGGCTGAATCCGATTCCAAAATTTCAGGCGAAACTTCGAGCCAGTTCGCGGCGAACTCAAGCTTGTCGAACATTTTGACCTTGAGAGGCGAATGGTTCGTCAGGAGCACATGAACCTTCAGCAGGTCAGCAGCGCCGTCACTGGTCACATAGAATGCCGATTTTATTGGCGGATAATTCCCATATGCGAGTCGTCGATAAAGGGAGATCCGGATCATCGCGTTTACATCGAGGTCGAGCGCAGCGACCTGGGATAGGTCGGTAAACCGATTGAATGGTTTCTCGGCGGCATCTTCTTCCTTTTCGAGAAATTCGATGAGACTGTTTATGCGATATTCGCTTAGGGTCCCGCGCGGCCGGTACACCATCAGCCGCGGTTCGGAATGGAATACGATATCGAGCGGCATTGGCGGGTTCATTACTACTTAATGCCGGTCCATGACCAACTTTCGACAGAACGAAACGGAGTCCACCTAGCGACCGTTCGTCGGCGCTGCCTCGGCCTGCAACATGTTAATCGAGACATCGAGCCATTTCGCTGCAGCGGTCAGTTCTTGAAACATTTTCACATGGAGAGGCGAGTGATCGGTCAAAAGAGCATGCACTTTCACAACCCGAGCGGCGGCAGGGCTGGTAACATAGAAGGCGGACTTTACCGGCGCGTGCTGAGAGTAGGTCAGCCGACGGTGGAGCGAGATCCGAATCACGCTTTTAAACTCGAGATCTAGCGCGTCCAATTTCGACAAATCCGTGAACCGGTTGAACGCTTTCGATGCGCGATCCTCGATCTTCTCGAGGAAGTCGACGACGGCTTGGATTCCGTCCTCGGTCAGAATGCCGCGCGGTCTATAGACGAGTAGCCGCGGGCCAGGATGGAACGAAACGTCGGCTGGTAGTTCTGCTTTCATCGAGTATCAATTTCGTGCGCGAGTCATGCGGCTCGGAGCCGTTTTCCTGCGGGATAGCGGGCAGGCGAAAGGAAAAGAGAGCGCCACCGCCCGGGGCATTTCCCGCCGTTATTGTCCCCCCATGGGCCTCGATAATTGAGCGGACGATCGTAAGACCCATCCCCATCCCGGTTTGCTTCGTCGAAAAGAAGTGATCGAAAACCTTATCCACCGACTCGTCAGGCAGTCCCGTTCCGAAATCGCGAACACTAACCTCGGCGATGTCATCGACGTCGTCGGACTTTGTTGTGATAACAATGCGACGTTGACTGGACGGCAATGACTCGAGGGCGTCGAGCGCATTCATGATCAGGTTGAGCAGGACCTGTTGAATCTGGACCGGCGCAACCTCCACCTGAGGAAGATTGTCGTCCAATTCCGTCCTGACCGAGCTTTCCCGCATCGTAATGTCGGTCCCGACCAGTCGCACGGTATCCGCGATGAGCGCGTTCAGGTTCAGGGTGCTGCGGCCGCTTTTGTCTTTAAGCGCGAGAGCGCGGATCCCACGAACGACGTCGCGGGCGCGCCGGCTGTCGGCGATCATGTCCTCCAACAGCTCGCGGAGGACGAGTGGATCCAGCGCGTCTCGCTCGAGAAACCTGAGCCCGGCCGCGGCGTTGTTGGCAAGGGCGGCAAGCGGTTGATTCAACTCATGGCCAATCGACGCCGTCATCTCACCCATCAGCGCGACGCGGTTTAGATGGGCCAGCTGTTCCCGCTGCACCTGGAGTTGGAGTTCGGATTGTTTTTGCGCGGTTACATCTATGGTGACGCCCACGATCTCGATGAGCTCGCCATTTTCGTCGTGCAAGCAGCGGCCCCGCATGATGACAGAGCGGGTTTTCCCGTATGGCGTGACAAGCCGGTGCTCGCTTTCAAATGTTCCGAACCTGACACAGACTTGATCGAAAACCTCTTTGACCGCCTCGGCCTCCTCGGAATGCACCCGCGAAATCAGGAGTTCGCGCGTTAACGGCAGATTGGGATCGAAACCGTAGATACGGCGCCCTTTTTCGTTCATCCAGGCGCTGTTTTGGCCCGGGTAAAAACTCCAGAAAGCAACGTCGCCAGACTCGGCGGCAAGACTGATTCGCGCCTCGCGCTCGCGGACCGCTTCCTCGGCGCGCTTTCGTTCGATAGCAAGGCCGAGTTGCGCCGCCACCGCCGCGATCACACTCATCAGGCGCTCTTCTTCGGGGCGAACGCCGCGCAAAAAAAACTCGATCACGGCGATGACCTCGTCACCTGCCAGGATCGGAATCGCCAACGCCGCTTTGAGTCCGCTCTCCGTCGCAATTTCCGCGCGCGGAAAGTCGCGATCGCGCGTGACGTCTTCTATCCAAATCGGACGCTTCAAAGCCCAGACCCGGCCCGGAAGCCCGTCCCCAAGTCGGAAGTGCAGCGCTTTCGACGCGAGCCGAAACTTATCCAACTGCGAGGAATCCCCCGTTCCCATCCATGCCGGACCGAGCTCAAGCCGGCTTCGATCACGACTCGGGAACCAGGATTGGGCAAAATCCCATCCGGTCTTTTCACAAACCCGGTGAAGTACGACCTCAAGAGCTGACGCCAGATCTTTTGCCGTCGCCACCTGCATCGTGATCGTCTGGAGAAGATTGAGCTGCTCGTCGGAATGACGCAGCGCTTCTTCAGCTCGCTTCCGCTCCAGCGCGATCCCAGTGATGTGGGTCGCGACTTCGATCAGGTGTTTCTCATCCTCGTTCGGCGCGCGCGTCTCCTTCCCGTACATCGCGAACGAGCCCAGGACGGAGCCGTGCGCGGAAAGTATCGGCGTGGACCAACACGAGCGAAATCCGCTGATCGCTGCAAGTTCCCGGTAATCGGCCCAGAGTGGATCGGTTAGCACATCGGTCACCACGACCTGCGTTTTCAAAAACATCGCCGTGCCGCACGAGCCATTTCGCGGCCCGACCGGGGCTCCATTGACGGCCTCCACGTAGACCTGGGGCAAACTTGGAGCGGCCCCGTGTTCCAAATGTTTTCCATTTGGGCTCAGCAGGAGAATCGAACACACCATCCCCTCAGCGTGAGCTTCCAGGAGGAGCACGATGCTCGTCAAAACGTCCGATACCGGAGCGCCCGATGCCACCATCTCCAGAATGCGAGTTTGTCCCGCGTAAAACGGCTCTTCTTTATCCGCGGTTTTTGGCGAACTCACGGCAACCGCCCCCGGGGGCTCTGCCCCGCAATCAGGCGATAAAGGCGCATGCTGTTAATTACTAACAGGTAATGTAAGGAAGAAGAAGCTAATTCGTAGGAATTTTACCGATATGGTCCTGCGACGAACGCCCTATCGAGTCTGGCGCGTCACATCCATCGCTAACCGCTGGCGATCTACTCGCGCAAATTCTTTCGGGCGGGGCGCAGGGAATCAATGATCTTCTGGAATTGCGCCAGCGTAATTCCGGTCGCGGAAAAGCCGTGGTAACGGCCGAGGACCGGATGCCCACGCGGATCTTTCCTCTTTTCGATCACCATATTCGCATCCGGCGTCCAGTTGGATTTGATCTCGGTCTTTCGGCCCTGCTTCTCCTGCCCCTTGGGCGTGTAAATCACATACATTCTTCCGAGCGGCGACGGAATCGGCACGTTTTCGGAATCGTCCGTATCCAGAAGATTGCGGTCGCCGATTCCTTCGCGGGCGCAGTCGATCGAGAAGGTCTGCTTTTGATCATTTTCATATTCGATGTTGTAAAGCGGGAAACGTCCGCCTCCTTCGTCCGGCCCTGGTTCGTCGTAGGAAATCGCGACTCGCGTTACCTTGAAACCTGCCGGCAACCACGCCGGGACGAAGCAGGTGATCTCAATCCTCTTGAGATCATCGAGCGTGCCGGGCCCGCGTGCGCACTGCCCGGGTCGCGGAGCGGAAGTCAACCCGAGGGCGGTGATAATAAAAAGGATGCGTCGCATTGCGTGATCGCATCAGATCGACGCAGCGCTTGCAAGGAGCGCTGCAGTTACGGCACGCGGTCGCGTGAGAACCAGAGCCCGGCTCGACACAGTCTCGCCCGACCAAATAAGGTTGCCACGCTTATGCCCGATGAATCGCCGCCCGATCGCCCGCCGCGCCGGGTCCGTTATCGCGGGAAAAATCCACGACGCTTCGAGGAAAAATACAAGGAGCGCGAGCCCGCGCGCTATGCCGACACGATCGCGAAAGTGATCGCGTCGGGGAAAACGCCCGCCGGCTCGCACCGGCCCATCATGGTGATGGAAGTCCTGGCAGCGCTCGATCCCAACCCGGGCCTGATCGCGGTCGATTGCACCCTCGGATACGGCGGGCACGCGCGCGAAATCCTTCCGCTCCTTCAGCCTGGCGGACGACTCATTGGTCTCGATGTCGATCCAATCGAGTTGCCGAAAACAGAAGCGCGGTTGCGAGCTCTCGGTTTTAATGAAAGCACGTTCTCCGCGCACCGGATTAATTTCGCCGGTTTGCCGCAGCTCCTGGCTCAAAATGGAATCCACGCGGTCGATCTGATCGTCGCGGACCTCGGCGTTTCGTCGATGCAATTGGACGATCCCAGGCGCGGGTTCTCCATGAAACACGATGGCCCACTCGACCTGCGAATGAATGCCGAGCGCGGCTCGCCTGCGTCAGTCCTCCTCCAAAAATTATCGATCGAAAAGCTCGCGCATCTGTTGCTCGAAAACGCCGACGAATCGGATCAAGCCATCGCCGCAAGCCTCGCCGGCAAGAGATTCGACTCCACCCACGCGCTCGCCGATGCCATCCGCACCGCTCTACCATCGAAAAGAGAAGAGGACCGCGACCTTTCCGTGCGACGCGTTTTCCAGGCCTTGCGGATTGCCGTCAACGACGAGTTCTCGGCTCTTGACACTTTTTTGCGAAACCTTCCAGCCTGTCTGAATTCGGGCGGCCGCGTCGTAATTCTCACCTTTCATTCAGGCGAAGATCGGCGCGTGAAGAAGGCGTTCGAAAGCGGATTGCGCGAGGGCCACTACGCAGAAATCGCACGCGAAGTCGTTAGGCCGAGCATCGAGGAACGTCGCGCAAATCCCCGCGCCACCTCCGCCAAACTGCGATGGGCGCGCCGCGCCTAAATCCTCATTCCGCCAGTTCGCTTTCCTCAATCACCTCGAGCGGCTTGCGCTGCCCGTAAATCACACTGAGTAGGACGCCGGTCACGACGAGCACAATGCCGAAGATCGTTTGCGCCGGATAGTGCTCGCCGAAAATGAACACGCCAAACGCCAGCGCGTAGATCAACCCCGTGTAATTCAGGATCGAGACATGCGCGATCCGCTCAGCCTGGAGTGATTTCGTCAGCCAGGTCTGACCGATCTGGGTGAGCAGGCCGCACATCAGAAGACAGAACCATTCCCAGGCGCTCGCCGGTTTCACCCAGACGAAAAGCGTAACGATGAATCCCGCCACGACACCTACGAGTTGGAAGTGAAGGACGACGACGATCGGATGTTCCCGCTCCTTCAACCGCCGGACGAGATTGTAGGCAACGCCGGAACCGACGGCGGAAACCAGGCCGGTAAAAAGATAAAGCATCGGCACCGACGAATCGAAGCCTTTGATCACAAGCACACCCGCGAATGCGATCCCATAAAACAGCCACTGCTTCGCCCGCACTTGTTCGCCGAGGAGAAATACGCCGATCAACGTCGTAAAAATTGGCGACAGGTAGGCGATCGTTACCGCAGTGGCGAGCGGGATGTTGTGGAGCGTGATGAAAAAAGTGAAGAGCGCCAGGGTGCCGAACGAGCCGCGGGCGATGAGGAGGAGGTTATTATTTCCTTTCCAATCGACGCCCGCGCGGGCAATCCCGACGAAACAGATGGCCGCCGAAAACAGGCAACGAAAGAACACGATTTCCATTGCCGGAATTCGAGTGAGCTGCTTCACGAACACGTTCATGACCGAGAAGGCGCAGGTCGCCAGCAACATGTGGACGACGGCGGCGCTCACGATGCGCGTTTTGGTCGTTGTGCCGGTTTCCATCGCGCGCTGAACATGCCGACCCAGCCGCGCTCGGCAACGCGGGATAGTTGTCGCGGCAGTCTATGACCGTCGTTGTTCTGTTCGGATGCATTCGGCGGTGACAGACCGCCGCTACATATCCCAAGACAATCCTTCGGTGAACATCTGCACCTGGCTGCCTGCGCCGTCGGGCTTCACGAAAATCGTCAACGTCGCCTTTCCCCGCTTCCGTTTCAAAATCGAGGACTGCGGCTGGACCATGTCGGACCCGTCATTCGTCCAGCCCTGGGCCTTAAGATTCGCCGCCAGTTCCGCACAAACTTTTTTCACGTCCGATTTGCTCTTGAAAAGGACGTGCTCGACGACCTTCTTGTACTCGATGTCCGCCGCATCTTTGGTGAGGGCGAGCTCCTTGACGTTCATTCCAGCGGTCTTCGGTTGGGCGGCGGCCGCATCGTCGTCGTCATCGGTTTCGTCCCCGGCAGCGGCGTCAGGCTTTGTAGACTTGTCGTTAGGTTTGGTCGTGGGCTTCTCTTCGACCTTCTTCTCCTCCGCGACCTCGAACTCCTTTGGGATCTCGCCCAAGGGCGCGACGAACTTGATCTTTACCTCCCAGGTCTCACCAAATGTTTCAACCTGGCCGTTGGTCGTTATCTCCCCCTCTACCTTCCCATCGGCGAACGTGAAATCGCTCGCCTCAATGTTGCCGGTCGAGCTGAATCCCTGCTTTTTGTGCGCGCTGTGGACGACCTGGCAACTATAGATTCCGCCATCTTCATGGAGCGAGATGATCAGGGCGCTGCCGAATTTTCCAAAGCCAGCGTTGAAATCGGGCTTCTTATCTTTCGAATGATCTTTCTCCGTGAAGACGAGGACGATCCCGGTTTTGCCGCTAAACGGTTCGCCCCAATGCGCTGAGACGAACCCCAGGTTCGCGTCTTTGCCGTTGCCTTTGAAAACACCGGTCACGGTTGGCTTCACGTTCGCCGCCGGGCCCGGTTTCTTCACGACCGTGGGCGCTGGAGAGTCCCCTGCCTTGAGCAGGGCGACGTCGAAACGCACATCGAACCCCGTAGGAAACATGCCCTCCGACTCCAGCGCCTGGCTGGCTTTCCCGCTTACCCGGCCATCGTGCACCTTGATTTCGCCGATGGCTTTGCCGGCGCTGTGCCGGCCCAGCATTGTCGCTCCACCCCCGGCGCTAAAGTATTTGAATTCGCCGGCTTTTTTTAAAAAAATCAGCTTTAGGAATGGCCGGGCGAAGTCGGTGTCTCCACTTTCCTTATCCTTAGCCCGCGCTTCGTTGATCTTCTCGGCTGAGATGGCCTTGCTGCTCAGGACGACGGCGATCGCGTCTTCATTGTCGATCGTGGTCTCAAACGCTACCGCCTTCGTCAGGGCATAGCTCTTTTTGTCCAGCATCAATGACCCGTCCGCCGGCTTCGTTGCCCCATCCTGTGACATCAAAGTGGCGGCGCCCATGATGCTTCCGATTCCAAATAAATAGACGGATTTCTTTTTCATATAAGGTGCTGCTCCCGTCGTCATTAAACCGACCGGATAGCCGCATCCCAACAGACAAACGCTGCAGTGCCAAGCGTTTCCAGCGGCTGGCTCCGCAACCGCGCCCCGTCATTGATAGTCGGCGTAGATGTCGGGTCGACCCGACGCGGCTAGCCGATCCATCAGCGCTATGAATTCGTCGGTGTACCAGCTCTTCCTCGTTGGCCACCATTCTTGGAAGCCCGGGTAAGCGGCCGTTCCCGCCAGGGTACGTTCGACGCCCCGCCAGAGTTGATCGTCCATTTCGCCCCGCCGTAGATAGAGGTAAAGACTATCCGCTGTCCGCAGGAAGCGGCCGAGATGCGCGCTGAACCGTAACTTCGACGGTGCATCCAGGCTTTCGAAAGACTGGACCCCGCGAAGCCAAAGCACGTAGAACTCATCGCTCTCA
>JBJMXC010000219.1:0-4220 GCA_045809825.1 Chthoniobacterales bacterium
CTGAGCCTTTCAGCAGTTTCGGGCGATGAAATCGCTCACCGAGCATCTTTGGTTCGAAGTCCCAGGCCGTCGTGGGTTCATCAACATCACGCCAACCATCGAGAAGCTCGTTACCGGCAGTGGCATTGCCGAAGGTCTTTGCCTGGTTAACGCCATGCACATCACCGCCTCGGTCTTCATCAACGATGATGAATCGGGTTTACACCACGATTACGAGGTCTGGCTCGAAAAGCTCGCGCCGCATGCGCCCACTTCCGCCTACCGCCACAATCGCACCGGCGAAGATAACGCCGACGCCCACCTGAAGCGCCAGATCATGGGGCGCGAAGTCGTCGTCGCGATCACTGCCGGCAAACTTGATCTCGGTCCATGGGAACAAATCTTCTACGGCGAATTCGATGGTCACCGAAAGAAGCGGGTCCTCGTTAAGATCATCGGCGACTGAATTGGAAAATAGCGCAGCGCTTCAGTGCTACGCTATTTTCACGGAATCGGCCTACCGATGTCTTCGGTAAGACCGCCTCGGCGGCCGGTTATTGGTTGAGGCAAAACCCCGGGGCCGCGCCCCTGCGCCGGTTCGCGCTTCGCCGCTGCCTCGCGGGTTGTTGCCGGGGAGACGCGGCTCGATTTTCTGGGGCCGCAGCGGACGCGCTTCACCTCTGCGCCGGTGTTCCCCTTCCGGAGCGGCCGCGTTGTAATCGAATCCCTCCGCTTTCTTTCGGACAATCCCGCGACCGATGAATCGCTCGAGCGACCGCAGCTGAGCCTGGTCCTCCGGGGTGATGAAACTGATCGCGTCACCCACCGCCTGAGCGCGGCCGGTTCGGCCAATTCGGTGAACGTAATCCTCCTCGTGCATCGGGAAGTCGAAATTCACTACGTGCGAGATCCCGTCGACGTCGATCCCGCGCGCGGCGATATCCGTCGCCACCAGGACCCGAACCGCCCCCGACTTGAAATCCTTCAGCGCCCGCAGCCGCTGATTCTGCGACCGATTCGAATGGATGGTTCCGGCCCTTATCCCAGCGGCTTCCAGTTTTCGCGCAATTCGATCCGCGCCGCGCTTTGTTCGAGTGAAGACAAGCACCGTGTCGAATTGGGCGTCGGCCAGAAGATGGAGCAAAAGCGCCGGCTTCAGGTGGGGGCGCACCTCGTAGACAAACTGCGCGACGGTTTCCGCGGGATTAGCGCGCCGGCCAATCTCGATCGTTTGCGGCGACTTCTGGAATTCCTGCGTCAGCTTCTCGATCTCACGCGAAAGGGAAGCGGAGAACATCAGCGTCTGCCGATGTTTCGGCAGCGCCTTCACGATTTGGCGAATCTGCGGGAGAAAACCCATGTCGAGCATTCGATCGGCCTCGTCGAGGACAAGGAATTGCAGGCTCGAAAAATTTGTCTGCCGCTGGCCGATAAGATCGATCAACCGGCCGGGCGTTGCGACCACGATATCCACTCCCGAACGCAACGCCTCGATTTGCGGACGCTCACTGACTCCGCCGAAAACAGTGGCCATGCGGAGTGCCAGATGTCGCGCATACACGCGGAGGTTCTCCTCGATCTGCACGACCAGCTCCCGCGTCGGCGCAACGATCAAGGCCCGGACGCCGCGGCGTTGCTCGTTCGCCGCGATGAGCCTGGTCAGGATCGGCCAGACGAAGGCCGCCGTTTTCCCCGTCCCAGTCTGCGCGATCCCGATGACGTCGTGCCCCTGTAATATTTCAGGAACCGCGGCTAATTGGATGGGCGTCGGTTCGGTGTAACCGGCCTCTTTGATGGCCTTGAGAATTGGTGGGGCTAAATGCAGCGGACTAAATGGCATAACAACTCTACAGTCGCCCGAGCCGCCCCAATTCCCACCTCAAATCTCGCGGACTCAGCCGTAACTCAACGGAGGGCGGAACTCTGCGACGCCTTCGTCGCGCCCGAATTACCCGTCAGCTCGCGTCGAGGCTGATTTGATGTCCACCACCGGGGTGCCGTCGAAAACCTCAATCGGCCCGATCTTCAAGCGGGTTCCCTCAATCTCGCGCACCGTCACCGGATGCAGCCCGAGCGGATTCGGCCGTGCTGGCGATCGCGTGTAAAACACGCCGGTCAGCGGACGACGCTCGTCGCCGCGCGGATGGTTCTTCAAGACGTCGCGCTTCGCCTCGTGTAACCACGTGATCAGGATCAGCTCGTGACCCACTTGCATTCCGAGCAGCGCGTCTGCGAATCGCGGTTCGATTTCGAGCCAAGCGTCCGGCGCCCCCTCCGGCCCCTGCCGGGGCGCATCTTCACGCCCCTTCACGGTCGACCGAATAAACCCAACGGGATCGATCGGGTAAGCGTTCATCCGCGCAACCTTCTCCGCCCTCGCTCCGACGCAACTGCGCGCTGCGTCGTCGTGCGCCTTTTGGTTATTATTGAAGAAAGTAGACCTGGACGACATCAATCCCGACGGCGTCGTTCTTTCCCCGGACCTGCGCCGTGTATTGGCCGGGCGGCATCGTCGCAACCAGAGCCGCTTCCAGGTCATGAGGGGTTGTAAGCCCGTATCAATTAGCTCCTGTCTCTGATCGGTCTGCCAATTGTCATTCTCGCGCACGATTAATCCCGGCTACTTCTGAATTCCTTCCCGCAACGGCGGCAGAAGCGCGCCGCGCGATCTGTTTCAGCGGTCGCGCAGATGGAACAAGTCTGCGCCTCCTTCGACTTCGTGGCTTCACGCAGCTCCATCGCAAAGATGCCGGTCGGCACAGCGATAATACCGTAGCCCATGATCATGATAAAACAGGCGAGGATACGCCCGAGCACGGTGTGTGGCGTCACGTCGCCGTAGCCGACCGTTGTCAGAGTCACGATCGCCCAGTAGACGCCGCGCGGAATGCTATCGAAACCGTTCTCCGGGCCTTCGAGCAGATACATGATCGTTCCCATAATGAGGACGACCGCCAGGACGGTGGAGATGAAGACAGCGATCTTTTGCCGGCTGGCATACAGCGCAGTCATGAGCGTCTCGCTCTCCTCCATGAACTGCGAGAGCTTGAGAATACGAAAGATCCGCAGAAGCCGCAGAACGCGGATCATCATCAGGTTTTTCAACGTTGGAATAAAGAGGTTGATGTAAGTGGGAAGGAACGCGAACAAATCGATGATCCCGTAGAAACTCCTGATGTAGTCCAGCGGGCGCCGGACGCAGAGCAGACGCGCGGCGTATTCGACTGTGAACAGAAAGGTGCAGGTCCATTCGACGCTGCGCAGCAGAAGTGAGTGTTCTGCTCTAACGGACTCTACGCTATCAAGCATCACCGCCGTTATGCTGAGCCCGATCGCGATTAACAGGCCAACGTCGAAGGCCTTCCCGGCGCGCGTGTCGCTTTCAAAAATAATTGAATAGAGACGATGCTTCCATGCCGGTTGGTTCTTAGTCGGGCGATATTTGGCAAAAGGCATTGGGAAGAATTCAGATCGCTTGCGTCGTTCGCCGTCAGCGCCAGTTTCGCCAACGGCCGCGCCCGTTATGCCAGATGTTCCCCGGAAAGCAAAGGCTCCTGGGGGGCGACCGCTGACGCGGATGTCTGTCCCGAGCCGTCCTGGTCGGTTACACGATGTTTGTGCTAGCTCAGCTCGGCTAAGTCCGGTCGGAACCTTTGCGCACGCTCGGCTCGCTCCATTTTCTTAATCTTTAAGTCTTAATTGGAACTTTCCTCCTTCGCCCGCCACGCCGTCTTGTCGTGCCGAAGCGTCATCCTGGGAGGAAGCGTCATCACGGCCGATCCAATGTTTAAAGGTTGGAACTTGGAATTTGGGATTTCCGGCGAAGTCGCTATCTTCGCCGGAATGCATCGTGATCATCAGCGTTGGTATTCTCACCGCCTCAGCCGAGAGATGGGCATCAACATTTACGGCAACTACGGCATGCCCATCCTCGCTTTCCCCACCAGCATGGGCGACGAGCATGAACAGGAAGGCCAGGGCATGGTCCGCACCCTTGGCCCTTACATCGAGCAAGGACGGATCCGATTCTTTTCCATCAATGGCGTCCAGACCGATTCATTTTCGAACAAGGGCGCGCATCCCTTCCACCGCAGCTGGCTGCAGGCGCAATACGACGACTACGTGGCGAGCGAAGTTATTCCCTTCATCGACTCCCAATGCCAATCGGCCGGCATCGCGATCACGACCTACGGCGCCTCTCTCGGGGCCTATCACGCGGCCAACACCCTTTTCAAGCATCC
>JBJMXC010000220.1:0-10469 GCA_045809825.1 Chthoniobacterales bacterium
ACACAATTTCCATAAACCACGCTCTAACCATCATCAGAATAAGTTTGCCTATCGAGATCCGGGTCACGTCGAGGAGATCGTCAATCAAACGTGCTTCCAGCTCGACGTTGCGCCTAATGACTTCGAGGGCCCGCCGCACTTCCGGCGATTCACCGGCGCTCGCTTCGAGTTCGCCCACCATCGCGATTACCGGTGAGAGCGGATTCCGGAGCTCATGAGAGAGTAAGGCGAGGAATTGGTCCTTGGCTGCGTTCGCGCCGATCAGCTCCTGGCGAAGCGTCATGTCGCGGGTCTTGTCTTCCACGAGGTAAAGAACGCCCTGGATCGTCTGCTCCGAGGTCTGCAGGCGGAGAAGATTGACGTTCACGAAACGAGTCATCCCGTCGCGATCGACAAACGCATGCTCAACCAGCTGGTAGGGCGCGCCGAACGCGAGGACGCGATCAATCGCTTCCCCGGGCGCGATGTTCACTTCATCATAACTCGCGTCATAAATATCTCGCCCCTCGGGCAGGCCGCCGAAGCGTTTTGCCATTTCGGTAAAGGCCTGGTTCGCCTGGATGAAATGGCGGGACTCGGGGTCAACCAGCGCAATGCCGCTCGGCATGTTGGCCAGGATTTTTTCGTTGAAGATGACCTCGCGCTCGATCCGCCGCGTTGCCTCAGCCTGGCGCCGCGCAACTCGGCCAGCCAGCCAGGCGGCGACAGCGGTCACCACGATCAGCCACAGAGCCGGAATCGTGATCTTGTCCAACAGGTCGCGGACCGGCCGGTAAGCGACCGCTTTTGGTTGCTCCACGATGGTCAGCCATCCGATCGGGTCGATGGTGGTGAACGAATAAAGATTACCGTCGCGCTCGATCGATCCGTTTTTCAGGCGGCGAATCTCATCGATGATTTTCGACGATCTCGGGGGCGGAGGCCCGGAATTCGGTGCGAAGTTTGTCGCAAACAAAGGGGTCCCTGATTGGTCAACAATCTGGCAAACAGCCTGGTCGGCGAAATCGATTGAGTTCAGGCGGCGACCCATTCTTTCCACCAGGACCCAGACCCCGAGGTAACCGGCCACGTTGCCTTCCGCAGTCCGAACCGCGCCCACGATCGCGGTCGCCATTCGGCCGTCCGGTAGACGCGGGTGCACCGGTGAAACGTAAACGTTGGGTGAGCCCATTGCCCCTTCCCGCCAGAGTGCGATGGCAGACTCCTCGGCCGACGCTGAAGTCACCGCGGGCAGCGAGCCGACGACCTGGCCTTCAACTCCGGTGATAAACATTCCGTCGATCCGCGGATGCGAATAGAAAGTCTGGGCCAGCCATTGCTGGGCGCTGGTCGAAGGATCGGGCGCCGTCATCATCTTGGCGACGTCGGGCTGGGTCTGATAATACTCGATGACGCTGCCAGTGTGGCTGAGGTCGTCGCCGACAAGGTGGGCGATCAGCTGCACGAAGGTTTGGCGATCGTGAAGGATCTTTGTTTCCAGGGTGTTGGTCAGGATCGTGTAGGAAACGACCAGCATGAGGATGGAGGGAAACCAGCCCGCCAGAAGGATGGCGACGACGATGTTGTAACGGGCAAGGCGATCCCGATCTCGTCTTTTGAGATGGGATAGAAATGGAATCGACTGAACCCAGGCCATCTGCGAAAAACTCGGCTCTCTAACCGGTTGCGGCAAGGCCGGATTGAATCGCCAGTCTAATCCAATTCAAGGGAGACAGGCATTCGGACCGCCGCTTCTCAATGCCCAGTGTTATTTACCGGGTTGAGCTTGTTCGAGCAGCGATTCAAACTTGGCCACGGCAGGTGTCGCTTTCCAAGCCTGCCTGTCGGCAGAGCGATATTCTTCAACGGAAATCAGATCGACTTGTTTTTCCGGTGCAGCGCCGACCTCTCGCTGGAGTCCCGGCCCAAACATTTTCACTTCCGTATTGGGCCACTCCTCTGTCAACGCGGTAAGGGGGAAATTCGGGAGCGGAACCCCGGCCGCTCGACATTCTCGCGCAGCTTCAACTAATTGCCTCCAGGCGGCTCTGTGGGAAACGCGCGATTGAGGCGTCAGCAGCGCGGTCGGGCTTCGCTCGAATTGAACCTGGATGACGAGAGCCCCGAGTGCGTACGCAACGCAGCCATAGATGAAAATTGTCCTGGCACGCTGGGCAAGAGAGACCGCCACCAGTATGACGGGCCCAATAAGAAAGATCTGGAGCGGAATGATGTAGCGCGGCATGGCGGTGTAGAACGGCAGCATTCCGTAGGGCTCCCGCTCGCTCATGATCTGCCGGGAAATCATTAACACGATTAACAACCCGACCCCGGTTGCGCCGAAGAGGACCACGCTCGCCCGCACAATGCGAACGGGAGACGGCCGCGAAAACGCTCGGCGGCAGGTGAGGTAAACGATCGCGGCGACTGCGAGGAAAGCTGACAGACCGAATAACCAAAGCCTGGGAGAAGCCCTCCAGTCGTCGGTTGGCTCGAGCGCATAGTTATTGGCGACAGGATGCAAACTAAACGTGAAGCTCCGCAAACCGGCGAACACAAACCGGAGGGCGAATTCCAGTCCCAGTTTGACATCGCCCATGATCAGGCTCGGCGCGGGTGCGGCATTCTTCTGCGGCAAAAGAAGTACCATCGCGAGGCAGTGGCCGCAGGTGAGGAGAATAAGGAGAGCCGCGCCAACAAACAGGTGGCGCCGAACGGACTTGAAGGCGCAATCGCGCCGATAACTTAACATCACGAGGAAGAGAAACACTGCAGCGGTCGCAAGCGTGACGGCCAACCCAATACCGAGGACGTGGAGCGAGGCGTACGCGGCCCCTGCCCCTAGCCAAATCCCTCTTGGGGCGTTCGGATCATTTGCGAGCTGAACGCAACTCAGGCCGGCCACCAGCGCCAAAATCATCCACACCAGTTGCAACCCCATGAAAGGCCAGACAACGAATTCAAACATCAGCGGTTGGAACAAGAGCAGGGCGCAGACGGCAACCGCGGCTGATCGCTGCATCCCTGCGCCCATCCCGAGCGATCGCACCATCTTCGCGACGAGCATGAGCGACGCGAGCCCGACCCCTGTAAGGAGCAAGAGTTGGCGGTAATGCCAGGCGGTTCCCCTGGCTCCGATCAATTTAGTTGTCCAAAATTCCGCTAAAAATCCAAGCGGCGTCCAATGGCCGCGGTAACTCCCGGTAACGAGTTCCCGCTCGAAACGATGCTGGATCAGTTCGGTCGACTGCGAAATGCACAGGTAAAGGCCGCTCTCGGCGCGCAGGAACGCGATTGGTGCCCGGCGGTAGACGGCGCACAAAAGGAGGAAGACCATCGCGGCAATACCGATCGCGCACAGGACGGAGCGTTGCCTCACGTCGAGTGCCTTCGACACTAAGGCGATTGGCATTTGGCGTGACCGCTAATCGGCCGCCGCGATCACCAGGTTTACGTCTCTGGCTTGTGCGTGCAAAGACTTCACGTCGGCGATCGGCGGTGATTCGGGCGCGCGATTCAGCAAGGTGCGGATGGCACCAAGTCCGGCGGTCACTTTCTGAAAAAGCGGGGTCCGGGCCAGCGTGGGCGGCAACGTCTTCATTTCTTCAGCGTAATAGTTGACCAGGTCCCGCTGCCAGAGCACTGCGGCACGGTCCGGCGTGTAGTTGGTTTCCACGGCTCCCGCGCTTATTTCCAGGCCGCGGAGCCAACCCCCGAGGCTGATCAGGTGCGCCATTCGTTGATCCCGGAGGTCGATCATTGCCTGCTCGACCTCCTCCTGCGTCGCGAGCAGCTCTTTCCGAACTGCCGGCCAATCGCCGTTTTTCCCAAGCTCAGTCAAGCTGGCGCTATGACGCATCACCTTGTCGCCGACTCCCAGGCTCCGCGCCTGGCGAAGAAGCACGCGTCCCAGGTCTTCCACCAGATTCTTTTTCTGGCATTCGACAATCAGGAAACCGTCGGCGACCAGCCCGCCGAAAACGAGGCCCATCTGTTCGCGGCTAGCGTGGGCGGCCTGCGGGAATTCACGCTTCAGCTCCTCAAAAGGCAAAGGCTTGAGGTCGTCGAGCTGCTGGAAAATTTCCGCGACTGATGGCGCGGTATAGGGATTGAGCCCGAGCTCCTCGCGCTCGTGCTCGGCGGGGTTCTCCGTTTCCTGCGCCCAGATCCCCTGGGAGAGCAACAAGGCGATCGCAACGGCGCAGGTGGCACAGCCGCTGGGCGGGAAGAAGAGTTTCATCGTTTTGATTCGCGCGCTGGGTCGCCGTTGCTTGCATGGGCCCGGCTCGCCTCTAAGATTGGCACATCTCCGACGCTTTTCCGCCGCAAAATGCCATCGGTTTGCACGGGCAAACTCCGGATTTTTGATTTGACGGATGCAGCGGAAGCGGCATCATGTCGCCCTGCCCCGAAAAACTGTCTTCGGGGCAGTTTCTCTAACCCGTTATGCAAGGAAGCGTTGCCTCGATCATCTGGACGATCTGTTACATGAGTGTGCTGATCGGCCTTTCCGCGTACGGGATTCATCGGTACGTCATTATTTATCTTTTCTTGAAACATCGTCGCCGCGCCACCGTGCCCGCGGGGCAGTTTGAGGAGCTCCCGATCGTGACGATGCAGTTGCCGGTCTTCAATGAGGTTTACGTCGTCGAACGGTTGCTGCGGTCCGTCAGCGAGATCGATTACCCGAAGGACCGTCTCCATATCCAGGTGCTCGACGATTCAACCGACGACACCCGGGAACTAACCGCATCCTGCGTGGCGGCGTTGCGCAGCCGCGGCTTTCACGCCGAACTGATTCACCGCACCGATCGGACCGGTTTTAAGGCAGGCGCGCTCGAGACCGGCCTTGGCTCCGCCCAGGGAGATTTTGTTTGTATTCTCGATGCCGATTTCGTTCCCCAGCCAGATCTCCTCAAGCGGACCATTCATTTTTTCACGGATCCCAAAGTCGGTATGATCCAAACCCGATGGGGTCATCTCAACCGCGGCTATTCGCTGCTCACCCGGGTCCAGGCCATGTTCCTCGACGGCCATCTTCTCCTCGAACAAACCGCGCGCAGCCGCAGTGGCCGATTTTTCAATTTCAACGGGACGGCCGGGCTCTGGCGCCGGTCATGCATCGACGAGGCCGGCGGCTGGCAACATGACACTCTGACTGAAGACCTTGATCTCAGTTACCGCGCCCAGCTGGCCGGCTGGAAATTTATTTTCCTGCCCGACGTCATTACGCCAGCGGAGTTGCCGGTGGACATGAACGGATTCAAATCGCAGCAGCATCGCTGGACGAAGGGTTCCATCCAGACCTGCAAGAAACTCTTGCCGACGATCTGGCGCAGCGACCTTCCATTCACAATCAAGATGGAAGCGACCGCGCATCTCACCTCGAACTTTGCCTATCTCCTCCTCGCCTGTTTGTGCGTGCTTCTCCATCCGTCCGCCGGCGGACCCCAACCAGGGTGGAGTCGGACATTGCTCCTTGATTTGCCTATCTTTCTGACCGCGTCGCTTTCAGTCGCGGTCTTTTATATTTGCGCCCAGCGCGAATTACATCCGCGCACCTGGATGAAAGAGATCCTCCTCCTTCCGGCCCTCCTCGCCCTCGGCGTCGGCCTCTCTATTAATAATGCGCGGGCGGTGCTCGAGGCCGTCTTCAATCACAAATCGGACTTTGCGCGCACCCCGAAATACGGGATCGAGCGGAAATCCCAGGCATGGCGTTCCTGCAAATACATGCCGTTGAAGTCGCTTCTCCCCATCGCCGAAATGGCGTTCGCTATTTATTTTTCCTACTTCGTGTGGTTCGCCATCCAGCACCAGCAATGGCTCTCGGTCCCGTTCCTGGCGATGTTCCAAATCGGATTTTTGTATGTCTCGCTCTCTTCGGTGAGCCAGTGGCTGCCGAGATTTAATTTTGGCGGTGAGCGCACGACAGCGACACTTCCTGCGTGACAAAAGCGTAGGCTGGAGTAAGAAGTTGTAATGTTTCGCCCTGTCGTTGTCGGCATCGCGCTACTCGCCCTCGCCCCGATTCTTCGTGCCGACGGCCCCAGCCGGGTCATCGTTAGCGTTAAAGACCAGAAGCTTATGGTCATGGCGAAGGGCGCCCGCCTCGCCACTTATCCCGTGTCTACCTCGAAGTTCGGGCTCGGCGATGATTGGGGCCACATGACGACTCCGCTCGGCTTTATGCAGGTCGCCAAAAAGATCGGAGACAATGCTCCGGTGGGCGCTGTTTTCCGGAACCGGCGTTTCACTGGCGAAATTATCAAGCCGAACGCGCCCGGCCGCGATCCGGTGATCACTCGCATCATCTGGCTGCGCGGTCTCCAGGCATCCAACGCCCACGCCTACAGCCGCTGCATCTATATTCACGGCACCCCGGAAGAACGTAATATTGGACGACCCGCCAGCTACGGCTGCATTCGGATGAAGTCGCGCGATGTGGCCGATCTCTATGCGAAGCTGCCGGTCGGAGCAGTTGTGGAAGTGGTAGCCGATCGCCTTCCGAATGTGCCGAAGGCTCCGTCAGGCGCTGTCTTTACCCTCGACGGCCCACCGGCGCCGGAACCGAAGACCGAACCCAGTGAGACGGTTGACGAACCGGTAGCGGCGGCGAAACCAGCCGAGAAGGCCGCGGAAAAGCCCGCCAAAACTGTTCGGAAGAATCCGAAAGAGCAGCCGCGCTTCGGCCGCAGCGCCTGACGCGCCCTTGCCGCGCGCCTTGACACCCCGCCGGGTCTCCGCGACCCTCCCGGCCTCACAAATTCTCGACTCTCATGGCTAATACTCGATCCGCTTCCAAACGCGCCCGGCAGACCGCTGTCCGTGCTCTTCGTAACCGCAGCGTCCTTACCCGCCTTCGCCGGATGCAAAAAAATATTTCCGGGACCGACGCCAAACCGGAAACGAAAGATATTCGCGCGATGATGTCGGCAATCGACAAAGCGGCCAAGCGCGGCACGATTCACAAGAACGCGGCGAAGCGCCGGAAGGCGCGCCTGAGCAAGTCGTTAGGCGGGGCGACCGCCAGCTCCGCCTCGTAAAGCCGACGAGACCTCGAAGAAGAGCGTTGCATATCGCTCAGGAAGGTTAAAAATTATCCCGACATGATTCCCGCTTTCCTTCTCATTGTCGCGGCGGTCGCGTATCGAATCGTTACCGGGTTTGCGATCACTTCCGGCACCACCTGGCTTTCGAACTTCGCGCCGATGGCCGCCATCGCGCTTTGTGGCGCCGCTTATTTTCCGGCGCGCTACAAATTCACTGTTCCGCTTGTCGCGCTCCTGCTCTCCGACATCGTTCTCAACCTTCACTACAACGCGCCGATGTTTGATGCGCTGATCGCTTGTCGTTATCTCGCGCTCGTCGTGGTTGGCTTACTCGGTCTCGCGATCGCAAACCGTGTTTCGTGGAAAACGCTGCTCCCCGCTTCGGTCGCGGGTTCGGTTCTGTTTTACGTCGTCACGAATGCGTTCGCCTGGTTGAGCGATCCCGGCTATGTCAAAAATTTCTCAGGCCTCGTCCAGGCCCTTACCGTCGGTCTGCCACAATACAGCTCCACCCCGAGCTGGATGTTTTTCCGTAACTCGGTCCTGAGCGATCTGCTCTTCACCGGGCTTTTCATTCTTTGCATGCACTGGGGTCGCAGCCCGGAATCTTCCCGCGCCCCTTCCGCTCTTCCGCGCCCCATCTAATCCGGCCTTATGGCGCAGCCGGAGCAACGCGACGAGGTCGAAATGCTCTCGTCGATGCTGGTCATTCGACGTTTCGAGGAGCGCGCGAGCCAGCAATACCAGGCCCAAAAAATCGGCGGCTTCTGCCATCTCTACATCGGGCAGGAAGCCGTAGTCTGCGGAGCGGTTGCTGCAGTTCGCCCCGACGATTATTTGATAACCGCCTACCGCGATCATGCCCATGCCCTCGCACGAGGGACGAGCGCCAATGCATGCATGGCGGAATTGTTCGGCAAAGCGACCGGCTGTTCGCGCGGGCTCGGCGGCTCGATGCATTATTTCGACCGCGAGCGCCACATGTATGGGGGGCACGCCATCGTTGCCGCGCATGTCCCGCTGGCCGTGGGAATGGCGTTCGCCTCGAAGTACCGTGAGGAAGACCGGGTCACCCTTTGTTTTTTTGGCGACGGCGCGATCAACCAGGGTTCGTTTCACGAGGCCTTGAACCTCGCTGCGCTCTACAAGCTCCCGGTCGTCTTCATTTGCGAGAACAATCTTTTCGCGATGGGCACCAGTGTCGAGCGCTCCACTTCGCTTAAGCAAATCGTTGACCGGGCGGAAGGCTACGATATTCCCGGCACCGTCATTGACGGGATGAACTTTCGCGAAGTGCGCGACAAACTGTCCGAGATCGTCAGCTCGATCCGGGCCGATCCGCATCCGGCCTTTGCCGAAGTGCGCACCTATCGTTACCGGGGCCACTCAATGTCGGATCCGGCCAGCTATCGAACCAAGGAACAGCTGGAAAAATATCGACTCGATGATCCGATCACGCGGCTGCGCGCGCAGCTGACGCGCGAAGAGAAACTCACGAATGAGCAATTCGATCGACTGGACAAAGAGGCCAAGGAAGTCGCCCTCGCCAGCGTCAAGTTCGCGGAGGAAAGCCCGGAACCGCCGCTCGAGAAACTTTACGATTACACATACTCCCAGCCGATTAGAGAAAGCCGCGGATGAGAGAGATCACTTATCGGCAGGCTTTGAACGAGGCGCTCGCGGAAGAGCTGGCGCGGGATCCCAACGTTTTCCTGATGGGGGAGGAAGTCGCCGAATACAACGGTGCCTACAAAGTGAGCCAGGGTTTGCTCGAACGTTTCGGCCCGAAACGAATCATCGATACTCCGATCAGTGAGAATGGATTCGCCGGCATGGGAGTTGGCGCGGCGATGGTCGGGTTGCGGCCGATCATCGAATTCATGACCTTCAGCTTCTCCCTCGTAGCCTTCGACCAGGTCGTGAACAACGCTCCAAACATGCTGACGATGTCGGGGGGACAGTTCAACATCCCGATCACTTTTCGCGGCCCGAACGGTCCCGCTCACCAGCTCGGCGCGACCCATTCTCACGCAACCGAATGCCTTTATGCGAACGTGCCCGGCCTGAAGATCTGCACGCCAGCGACTCCGCGGGACGCCAAAGGGTTGCTGAAGACCGCGATCCGCGACAACGACCCGGTCCTCGTCCTCGAGGTCGAGCTGCTCTATAGCTCGAAAGGAATGGTTGAGGAGGAAGACGTCGAATTGCTCATCCCGCTCGGCGAAGCGGAAGTGAAACGCGAAGGCAGCGACGTCACCATCATCTGCTACGCGCAAACCGTTCCGCTCGCCTTGGCGGCGGCTGAAACGCTCGAAAACGATGAAGAAATCAGCGCCGAGGTCCTGGATTTGCGTTCGATTAAGCCGCTCGATATGGACGCGATCCTGAACTCGGTCGCCAAAACGCACCGAGTTGTGATCGTGGAACAGGACCGTCCTTTTTGTGGCGTAGGCTCCGAAGTTTCGTATCGAATCCAAAAGGAAATGTTCGACAGCCTCGACGCGCCAATTTTGCGGGTCGCCCAGGAAGACGTCCCGATGCCTTACAACGAGCAGCTCGAAAAGGCTGTGTTGCCGAGCGCGGAAAAGTTGATCGCCGCGGTTAAGAAAGTTTGTTACGCCTAACGACTTATTGCCATGCCTGAAATCCAGATGCCCAAGTTGAGCGACACGATGACCGAGGGGACTCTCGTCGCGTGGAAAAAGAAAAAGGGCGACAAGGTTACGACCGGCGAAGTCATCGCCGAGATCGAGACCGACAAGGCGACGATGGAATGGGAGTCGCCTGAAGACGGGACCCTGACTGAGATTTACGTGGAGGAAGGTGGCAAGGTCGAGGTCGGCGAAAAAATCGCATTTATCGGCGAGGCCGGCGAAGCGGCCCCCAAGGAAAAAAAGGAAGACGCCGCGCCGAAAGAGGAAAAGAAAGCGCCCAAAAAGGCGCAGGCTGAAACGGAGAAGCCGGCGCCGGCAAAGGACGAGGAGCCCGAGACCGCTCCGCCACAGGAAGACGCAAAGCCAAAATCGACTGAGAAGAAGGCCGCGGCGCCTAAATCACCTGCACCGCCGCGAACGGAAAGTAGCGGTGACGCGCGGGTGAAAGCGTCACCCATCGCACGCCGTCTTGCCGCCGAGCAAGGGATCGATTTGTCGGCGGTAAAAGGGACGGGCCCCGATGGGCGCGTCACGGAAAGCGACGTTCGCGCCGCTTCTAAATCGAAGGGAGCGTCAGCAGCCCCTCCATCACATCCGCCTCCGCGGATTCCGGCTGGCGAAGGTTCGCG
Source organism: Chthoniobacterales bacterium (assembly GCA_045809825.1). GTDB lineage: Bacteria > Verrucomicrobiota > Verrucomicrobiia > Chthoniobacterales > UBA10450 > AV80. Next base: position 10,315 of record JBJMXC010000220.1, read on the forward strand.
CATCAGTTTGTCGGGCATGCGCAAAGTGATCGCCGAACGTTTGGTCGCGGCGAAAGGCCCGGTCCCGCACTTCTATTTGAATATCGAGATCGACGCCGGACCGCTCATGACGGCCCGCGCGGAATTGAAATCCGCCGGCGAGCAAAGCGACAGCT
>JBJMXC010000221.1:0-6741 GCA_045809825.1 Chthoniobacterales bacterium
AAACATTACATAAACCACGCACTAAACATAAAGGAGCCGATGCAATTCTGTCACTGCTTTGGTCGGCACAATAATGTCCGCTTCGTGGCTCCGCGGAAACTCGAGCTCGATGTCCACCATTGCCAGGCGGCGACCATCCGTCGCCACCAATGTCAGCTTGTTTTCCTTAAAGCTGAACAAGAGCCCGTTCAGGACGTAACGCGTCTCGTCAGTCGAGATTGCATACGAGGTCTTTTTTAGTCCATCGCGCAGGGCCTTCTGCGAAATCGTGACGTTCTTGGCGTTCTCGAATTTCGGCAAAGGCGGAAACTCTTCTTCGGGCAGTCCGAGGATCTTGAAAAAACTTTGACCGCTCCGGATCGACGCCGCGTTTTTTCCGTCCACTTCGATCGAAACCTCGCTCGACGGAAGCTCGCGAATGATCGTGAAAAGCCGGCGGGCCGGGAGGGTCGTCGCTCCGTCTTTTTCCACGTTCGCCTCGAAGGCGCCGCGGACACCGACATCGAGATCGGTCGTGGTCAGATGGACTTCAGAGCCTTTCGCCTGGAGCAGAACGTTCGAGAGAATCGGGAGAGTCGTGCGAGTGCTGACGACGTTTTGGACCTGTTGTAAACCCTCGAGCAGCTTTTCTTTAGTGGCGCTGAATTTCATGTCGAAACGGAAAGCTAAGATTTAAGGCTTACGATTTTATTCGGCAAACGCAATCTCGTTCGCGCGCAACCGACGAACGGACTTTAGCGTTGTAGCGCGCTGTCGATAAAGGAGATCGTCTGCCGAATGTTGTCCTGTTCCTGCATCCGCCTCTTCACCAGCTTGCAGGCGTGGAGGACGGTGCCGTGATCGCGGCCGCCGAAAGCGTCGCCGATTTCGTTCAACGACGCCTTGGTCAATTCGCGCGCGAGATACATCGCGATCTGGCGCGGGAAAGCGATGTTCGCCGGGCGGCGTTTGCTCGTCATGTCAGCCAGACGGACATCGAAATGTTCCGCTACCCGCCGCTGGATCTGTTCGATGGTGACGGCATTGCGCGCTTCTTCCTGGAGAATGTCCTTCAGCAAATGTTCGACGACCTCATTTGTCAGTTCCTTGCCGCTGAGCGAGGCAAACGAAGCGACGCGCATGAGCGCACCTTCAAGCCGGCGCACGTTTGTGCGGATCCGATTCGCGAGAAACTCGAAGATGTCGTCCCGGAGCTTAATCTGGAGGGTGTGCGCTTTCTTCCGCAGGATCGCCATCCGCGTTTCGACGTCGGGCGGCTGGAGCTCGGCGGTCAGTCCCCATTCAAAACGCGAGACCAGCCGGTGCTCGAGGTTCGCGATTTCTGATGGTGGGCGGTCGCTCGAGAGCACGATCTGTTTATGACCGTCGAAGAGAGTGTTGAAGGTGTGAAAAAATTCTTCCTGCGAGCGTTCCTTCCCGCCCAGGAACTGAATGTCATCGATCAGGAGCAGATCGGCCTGGCGATAACGCTTCCGGAATTTGACGAGGTTATTGTGCTGGATCGCGTCGATGAACTCGTTGATGAAGACCTCGCTGGAGAGATACATCACCTTGGCGCCCTTTTTGTTTGTCACCACGTACTGGCCGATGGCCTGCATCAGGTGCGTCTTTCCGAGCCCGACGCCGCCGTAAATGAAGAGAGGGTTGTAGGTGCGCGCCGGCGTCTTCGCCACCGCGAGGCTGGCCGCGTGCGCGATCTCGTTGTTCGGCCCGACCACGAACGACTCGAAGTTATTTCGCGGATTTAACCCGAGCGCGCTGTTCGAATTTTTGCCGTCACGCACATTTTCGCGGACAAATTCTTTCGGCTCAAGGGCCGGCAGTTCCTCATCCTCTTTTCTGGCTCCCGAATCCGACGCGGTCGTGAATTTCACGTCGCGCGGCGAACCAAACGCTATTGAAATCGCGGCTTGGAGGGCTGCCATGTGGTTACTCTCGATCCAAAATTGGTAGATGTTGTTTGGGACGCGAAACGTCAAGGCTTCGTCGGTCGCCTGGACGAGCTTTACGGCGGAAAACCACCGCTTGAAAGTGTCGGGACTGACCTGCGGCTTGAGGGCTGCCGACAGTTTTTGCCATAGCTGGGAATGCTTCTCGTCCATGCCGACTTGTTAACAAGGTTAAATACCCCGCGAAACGCTCGCTAAGAGCGGAATACGCGCGAGGGGGGATCTGTTCGCCGCTGAATTTCTCCTGGAATGTTGCGGCGAGAGGTCTGGGGAAAATTGGGTTAAGGTGTAAAAATACGAGGGAAAACTGACAAAATTGAAACGACGTGATGCGATCTCTGGGCGAAAACGCGAAACCGGGATGCGCGCTTCGTCCTGTGGGGCCGGTGTTTTGTTCATTCTAGCTCTGTCTGATCGTCCAAATCTGTTCACATCTTATTAACACCAGCGTTCTTTGCTCCCGGCCAGCGGGCTTGAGATTAGAAACCGTCTTGAGACCCGACAAGAAAAAATCTGAATTTTATTTTCGAGCGCGCGCAAAAAATTCTTGACGAAAAATCGCGTTCGGAATTGTCGCGAATGGTGCGCGAGTGAGCATGAACAGCACAGTTGACCCAATCACTGCGAACACGCAACGTTGCGGCGGATTCAGCGCTCGCTGCATCCGCGTGATGACGAACTGGCGACCTCAACGAGCGGCCTTTTACACACCGCCGAGCGAGAAACGGCGGTTTGTAAACCGCCGCGCTCTGGTTTTCTGCGCCGCGCTTTTCCTCTTGTTCGGTTCCGTCGTCTCCGCGAACGCGGTCGAGGATATTCCGCCCCCGTTCGGGTTTCACTGGAACGATTCGATGACGAAAATCGAGCAGGTCCTCGTCGGCGCGAAGGCGAAGATCGTCGCCAAGGACAAAAAAGAGAAACGCGAAGTCTGGACGGTGGAGGGCCTGGTCCAACCGGGACTGCGGAGAACCCTTTTTAGTTTTCGCGACGGGGTCGTGCGCGAGGTCGAGCTCCAGTACGAGTATCCCGATTGGACCATCGAGCGGTACAACGACCGGATGGGCGAAATCCGGCGCTATTTCGACGCGAAATTCGGCACGGGCAAACTTGTCTCCCGCTCACGCGATACCGATTCCGACGTCGTCCAGACCTTGGTCGGATATCAATGGATTGTGGGCGGGACGATGCTCGAGCTCTTTTATTTTTCCGCCCAGCGCGATCAACTCGTTTTTCGCAGCATCACGGTTTCTTACAAAGCGATTTAGTTGTACCCGGGATCGGTGATCCGGCGGGAGAAAACGTCGAGCCGGTGCCGAGAAAAAGGCCGAACCGGGACGGGAGTAGCGATGCCGGCTAGAACCGCTCCGTTTCTTTCTGCAACCGCTTGAGCTTGCTCCCGACGCTCGCTTTCGACGCCGAGGTCATCCGGTCGATAAACAGGATGCCGTTGAGGTGATCCAGCTCATGCTGGAGTGCGCGCGCGAGAAGGCCCGACGCCTCGAGCCTCAGCTTTTCGCCGTCCAGCGTCTCTGCTTCGACTTCAACCGTGGTCGCGCGGTCGATATCCGCCGTGATATCAGGAAAGCTCAGGCAGCCCTCGCTTCCCGGTTCGGTTTCATTCCCAAGCGAGATCGTCGGATTGAGCAACACAAGCGGCATCGCCGTTTCCAATTCGTCGACGGTCTCGCCATTCAATTTCAAAGCGCTCGGCCGATCTTCAACCTGTGAAACGTCAAGGACGGTGAGCAGAAGCGGCTCTCCCACTTGCTGGGCGGCAAGACCGATCCCGTTCGCCGCCTCCATCGTCTCGAGCATGTCGTCAACAAGCGCCCGGACCTTGTCGTCGACCTGCTCGATCGGTTTTCCCTTCGCCCGCAGCACTGGGTCGCCGTATTTTCTGATCGGCAATCTCATTTCTCTTCGCGCGTGAAAGCCGGCAGATTCTTCACTCCTGCCAGTTTCAACGCGTCCATCACCCGGATGATTGTGCCGAAGGAGGCTTTTTTGTCCGCCTGCAGCGCCAGGCTCGAGCGGCGCGACGCCGGCAGGTTCCGCACCGACGCTTCCAGGTTGTCCACGTTGACGATCTCGCCATCGAGACGCACCTCATCGGTGGCGTTGACGCTCACGACAGCGTGCTCGAGCTCCGAGGACGATTTCGTCGATGTCTTCGAATCCGGCAGGTTGATCTGCACTTCCGGCTGGTCCCGCTTGAACGTCGTCGAGACGACGAAAAAGATCAGCAGGATGGTCAGGATATCGACCAGCGAAACGATGATGATGGAGGGCGCTCGCCGTTTCCGAACCGCGATTTTCATGACGAAAAGATTCCGGACGCCTTCACGCGACAGGCGCCCGGGCCGGCGTCGGCGAGGTAGTACGTGGGATGGCCGCTTCACCGCTCGGGATCCGGCCGTAATAACATTTGGCGATCAGGTCCGAAACGAGCGACTCCATTTCCACAGACATTACCTCGACCTTTTTCGAGAAGTAACTGAAGGCGATCAGGGCCGGCACCGCGATCGAGAGTCCAAAGATGGTGCAGTTGAGCGCTTCGGAAATACCTAGCGCGACAGCTTTGGTGTCCGATGCGCCAGTGTTTAAGCCGAGACCGGAAAAGACATGGACCAGGCCCGAGACTGTGCCAATCAGGCCGATCAACGGCGCAATCCCGGTTACCACTTCGAGCACGATCAAACCGCGCTCGAGGCGGACAAGCTCCCGTCGGGCTCGGGTTTGGACCGACTCGATATTTTCGGAGCGCGGCCAGCGGAGATGTTGCAGAGCAGTCCGGACGACGCCGGCCAACGATGAGTTATCGCTGTTCACGATGCGAGTCAGCCGTTCCGCGCTTCCTCCTGGCGTGAGCCGTTCGATTTCGCTTTCGATCACCAGCGGCAGAACTTTGCGCTCGCGCAATGTCAGCGCCGCCAGGACGATCGTCGTCACCGTAACGATTGAGCAGAGCAGGAGAGGCCACATGAACATCCCGCCCTTGTTCATGAAATTCACCATCGTATGGAACGTGTCGGTCATTTGGAGAAAGCGAACGGGGGAACCATTAGTTCGCGTATAAGATAAACGTCAACTCCTGCTGCAAACCTTCCGAGGGCAAAGTGGCCGCGATGTCTTCGGGAATGGGCGGTAATTTCAACTCCTGCACGGATTGCAGACAGACATTTGCAAAGGCCTCATTGGCCGTGTTCTCGACGATCCGCAGATTGCTGATTCTTCCCGATCGATCGATTGAAAAGGTAAGCCGGGTCGTACCGATGCTGATGAGATCGTGTTTCTCCGCCGTGTGCCGGTACCAGCGCGCGCCCACGGCGTCGTACATCATTTTTTGATAGCGGCCGAGCGGAGTGCCCACGGCATTCACAGAGGAGGGCCCGCGGTTCGAGATGCTGCCGGCGCTTCGAGTTTGTGTCTTTTGCGATTGATAACTCGAGGAGGGCGCCGGCGGTTTGGGGGGCGGGGTAACTGGGGCCAATGAGGGCGCGATTTCGGGCGATGGCGACGGCTCAATTTCTTCCGGCGTTTTAACCGCGGGCGGAGGCGTGTTGGTCAACATCGCCAACTGCTCAGGGTCCGGAGTGGAACTTGGAGCCGGGCTTGGCGACAACTTCGGCGGTTCGGACGGCTTCGATTTCGGCGCCGGAGTCGCCGGAGTGGACTTTGGTTGCTGCACCTGCGCTTGCGACCCCTCGCTCTGCAGCGAGAAATCGTGGGTTTCGATGTCGCGGGTCGGCCGATCGACTCCGTCCTGGCTCGGCAGCGGTAAATTGCCTGTAGCTGGTTTCTCACTCGCGGCGATGGAATTCGCGTTCGACTCGAAAGTCTGGTCCTTCGGTTTCTCTGCAGTCTCCTTCGATTTATCGGTTTCGATAAACTGGGGATTCTTCGGCTTCTCCGGCGGGGCTGGAGTGAGGTCCATCAAGGTGAGCTCCGGCGGCGTGTCCTCGACCGGCAGTGGAGGGGTGAAGACGTTGCCAAAAGCCGCGAGCGAATATCCAACCAGCAGATGGAGGACGACGGAGAGGAGCAGGGCGAACCCGATTCTTCGGCGCTGTTTCTTGTGTTCCATCGTTTCGGTCAGCGCCGCGGAGCAGCGACTGGCCGCCTTTTCACAGGCAAATCATATCGCAAATCGGCTCACCTAACAACCTGCGGGCCGCTGCTCTTCATCTCCGTAGCGCGGCGTCCGGTCCGGGCATGATGGAAGAGGTATTGCTGCGCGTAACCGCCGTGCTCGCCGAAATAATTGTCGCAGAATTCGCGGAGCTGTTGCGGGCTCACTTTTCGTTTTCGCGGGAAGTAATGCTCGCGTAAGACGCGTTCGATCCAGACATCGATCGGGAAAGCGCGAAGCCGTTCGAATGCGAAGAGCATCACGCAATTCGCGACCTTCACGCCCACCCCAGGCAGTTCGCAGAGCCGCGCCCGCAATTCGTCATCCTGGAATTTCCGCCACGCTTCCAGGTCCGCCTCGCCCCTCGTTACTAGTTTCGCGGTCGCCAGCAAATTCTTCGCGCGGTAACCGAGCGCGCAGTCGCGCAACTCCTTTTCTGTTGTTGCTGCCAAACGCGCGGCACCAGGAAAATCGTACATCTGGGTCCCGTTTATCGTTAACCGACGCCCGAAACGCTGACGCAGCGCCAGCGAGATCTGGCGGATGTGCGCAACTTGTTTCATCGACGAACAGATGAAGGTGGCGAGACATTCCCAGATCGGTTGGCGAATGATCCGAAGACCGTGGCAGAATGCATTTGCCGCCAGCATTGCCGGGTCGCCG
>JBJMXC010000222.1:0-7151 GCA_045809825.1 Chthoniobacterales bacterium
AGATGCCTGCGCCCGATTTCAGCAAGCCGGCGCTCGGCTTTGCGACGGCGGCGTAGATGCTCCGAATCAAGATCTGCGGGCTGACCACGCCGCAGGATGCGCAGGCGGCAATCGCTCTCGGCGCCGATGCACTTGGGTTCAATTTTTTTCCTGGAAGCAGACGTTATCTGCCGCTCGCCGCGCGCGACTGGATCGGCGGTCTGCCGAAGTCGGTCGAAAGAATTGCCATCGTGGTGAATCCGACATTCGAGGATGCGCGGGCCGCCGCCGCAGTCCCAGGCATCGACGCATTGCAGTTGCATGGATCCGAGACGCCAGATTTTTGCCGGCGTCTGAAGAAGGGAGGGATTCGGTTCGAGAAAGCAATTCCGGTGGGAGGCGGAGAGTCGTTAACGGCGGTGCCCGACTTTTTCACGGACACACTCCTTCTGGACTCGGCCCGCCCCGGCGAATTCGGTGGGAGTGGCCGAACTTTTCCGTGGGAACTTGCGCGAGATTTTGTGACGGCCAATTCGCGACTTCGAGTCGTTTTGGCAGGCGGATTGCGGCCTGAGAATGTGGCCGACGCCGTAACCTTGGTGCGGCCCTTCGGGGTGGACGTCACCACCGGGGTGGAATCGTCGCCTGGCCGGAAGGATTACCAGCTTTTGCAGGCCTTTATTACCGCCGCCCGCGGGCGTTAGAACTCGCGATCTCGGCGCTCGAGAACGTGGTGTCCGCGGGATGCGCTGGTCTGCTTCCTGCTATTTACGCAGCCGCATTCTTCAACCTTCACATATTTATGCCTAACCGCCTTAACACCTTCTTCTGCGCCGGAGCCGCACTTTTGCTGGCTCTGCCTGTCGCGAACGCGCAGACCAGCTCGCCATCTCCGGTGGCCAGCTTGAGCCCTGCTGATGCTGCCCCCAAAGCACCCGCCACCGAGACCAAGCCTAAAACCGCGGCCTCACTGCCAACAGCTTCGACCAAGAGCGATAACCTCTTGCTCGTCCAGGCTTCGACCTCGACCGCAGCGACCTCGCCGGCCCCGGTTACGACGACTTCAACGACCGCCACGACGACGACTTCACCCGGACCGGTTGAGCCGGAAAGCGTGACGGACGCTGGCGGCGTCGGTGTTCGCGAATTCCAAGGCGACGACGTCGGTGCCGTCCTCCGGCTCCTTGCGCGCCAGGCCAAGATCAACATGGTCGTCAGCGAAGCCGTTGCCGGAACCGTGACGATGCGTCTGGAAGACGTGACCGCGCTTCAGGCGGTTTCGATCATCGTGAAGGCCAAAGGGCTGTTCATGGATCGGATCGAGAATGTTTATTACATCAAGACCGCTGCCGAACGGACCGCGGAGCCAACTGAGAGCGACAGCTACCAGTTCAGCTATGCTCGCGCGAAAGAGACCGCGCCGTTGATCGCCGCCCAACTCTCGAGCAAGGACGCGCCGCAGGTCGACGAGCGGACTAACACGCTCTTTTTCCGAGAGACCCGCGCGAACATGGACCATATCAAACAGCTTCTGGTCCAGATCGACAAACCAACCAAGCAGGTCATGATCGAAGCCCGATTGGTTGAAGTCACGGCGAACCCGCGTCAGTCCTACGGAATCAACTGGGGCGGTGTGTTTGGCGGTGCGAATAACCCGCAGACCCTCAGGTTCGCCGGCAGCGATCCAGCCGAGGCACCATCCTACCAGACGACAGTCAACCCTGTGACCGGTGCTACCAGCGTGATCACTACTCCAGGCAAGCCTGCGCAGGGAACAGTGGCGGGCGGCATCCTGAAGGGCAACGACTTCTTCTTCGACCGCTATCTGAATCGCCTGGCCGGTCAGTTCGCGATTCTTTCAGCGCCTCAGCTGTCAGTGACAATGCGTCTGTTGAATGAAGATTCGGATGCGGAATTCCTCGCCAATCCTCGAGTCGTCACGGCCGACAACATGCAGGCGAAAATCGAAATCATCCGCGCCCAGCCGGTGCCGCAGTTGAATTTCAACGAACAGACGGCGACCGCGGTTTTCGGCGGTTTCCAGGACAAGAAGTTTGGAAACACGCTTGTGGTAAAACCGTCCGTCAACAAAGACAACTTTATCACCCTGGCGGTTAAGCCGGAAATCAGCAACAAGGTCGGCGACCAGATCTTTAGTATCCCGGGCGCCAGCGGCGGCAGCGTTGCCAGCCCGATCATCGATACGCGCTCGCTTGATTCGAACGTATTGATCAAGAGCGGAGACACCCTCGCGATCGGCGGCCTTCTCCAGGACGAAGTCACCAAGGCCCGGACCAAGGTGCCGGTGCTGGGCGACGTCCCGATCCTCGGCTATTTGTTCCAGGAAAAGCTTAACGCCCGTGTGAAACGGAATCTGCTCGTGTTCGTCACGCCGACGATTATTGACCAGCATTACGGCACCGGTCTTGAAGATCAGGTGAGCGGATTGCACCACACCGGCGAGGAATACGCGGATCCCAATGGCTGGCGGAACAATGCCAAGGGCGCGGTCCGCCTGGTTCCGACTTCCAATCGTCACATTTCTGCGGATTACCCGAAACCGGGAACACCGCCAGCACCGGCCCGGACGGAATCCGAAACCACAACAACGACTACTAGTCAGTCGGTAGATTTCAAAACCACGGCTAACGACCGCGGACTTTAGCAACCAATAGATGTGGGGTTGAGAGGGGGCGGATTCTCGCAAGAGGTCCGCCCTCTTTGTCTTTCAGCGTCATCCCGCCAAATATCGGCTTAGCGCCGCGCGCAGCTCGGTCCGCGCCCGAAAGAGCAGACTCTTCACGGCCGACACGGACTGGTCGAGCGTCTCCGCGATCTCCTCATAACTGAGTTCCTCGTAACGGCGGAGAATGACAGCCATTCGCTGCGTCTCAGGCAATTGAGCGATCGCAGCATCCACAGCCTTTTGCAGCTCGCCTTCCAATAACGAGGCATCCGGCGCGATCGCGTGTTCGTCCTTCAGCGGCCGCTCTTCTTCTTCTGTTTCTCCCTGGAGTGGAACCTGCGGGTGACGCATGCGGCGGCGCAGTTCATTGAAAACAAGGTTGCGGGTAATCTTGAGCAACCAGGTTGTGAACTTCGCCTGCGGAACATAGCGATTCGCGTTTTTCCAGACCCGCAGAAAAACCTGCTGCGCAATATCATCGGCGTCCGCACTCGTGCCGAGCATGCGGCCGACCGTGCCAACCACGAGCCGCTGATGGCGTTCAACGATTTGCTCGAACGCGGCCGTATCGCCGGTGCCAGCCAGCTGCATCAGCCGGATATCCTCCGCGTCTTCCGGGGTGCGGCCGTTCGTGGTCGAATCCTCAGCCGGCATAGGTATTCATCGGTGCTTTCGGTTGCAAGGCCACAGGAGCATGTGCATCATGAACTCGGTTTTTCCCGCTTGTTAATGAATCTATCGCTCATTCCCCACGATCTTCGACCGATTGCCGAAAAGATCGAGGCCCGGCAGCGCGTTTCCGAGGCCGAAGCTCTCCAAATGTTTCGGTCGCAGGACCTGAATGCCCTCGGCGTCATGGCCAGCGCTGTCCGCGAGCAGAAGAACGGCAACGTCGCAACCTACATTCACAATCGTTACATCAATTATTCGAACATCTGCATCCTTTCGTGTCAGTTCTGCGCCTTTGCCGCCAGAAAGCGAGACGCGCATGCCTTCGAGTTCTCGATCGAGGAGATTGTCAGCTCGGTTCGCGATGCCCTCGCGCTCGGAATTACCGAGGTACACATGGTCGGCGGGCTCCACCCCAGTTTGAAACAGGAGTGGTATTTGCGGCTCCTGCGCGAAGTGCGCGCCCTCGATCCTGATGTCGTGATCAAGGCTTTTACCGCGATCGAAATTCGGCACCTGGCCGAACGCGTGTTTAAGCTGCCAATCAGGACGACCCTGGAAGTGTTGCGCGGGGCAGGGCTTGGCGCGCTTACTGGTGGAGGCGCGGAAATTTTTGACGCTGCGGTCCGCGACGAAATCTGTCGCGGGAAAGAGACCGCGGCAGAATGGGCTGAGGTTCATCGTCTTTGGCATCGGATGGGTGGCCGCAGTACCGCAACGATGTTATACGGACATATCGAGACCTTCGAGCAGCGGGTCGATCACCTGCGACAGCTACGGGCATTACAGGACGAGACCGGTGGGTTTACCGGTTTTGTGCCGTTTGCTTTCGAGCCACAAACGCCAGCACTAGCTCACATAAAGCGCGCGTCAGCCGTCGAAGAATTACGGACCCTGGCCGTCAGCCGGATCTATCTTGATAACTTCGATCACATTACCGCTTACTGGGTTTCGATCGGACTGCCCCTGGCCCAGGTCGCGTTGAGTTACGGCGTCGATGATCTGCACGGGACGATCATCGAAGAGAAAATTTTCCACATGGCCGGCGCGCAGACGCCTCAGGAGCAAGCGGTCGAAACGCTCGAGCATGTGATTCGCGAAGCCGGCCGCGAACCGGTCCAGCGGGACAGCTTCTATCGACATCTGCCGAAGAAGAGAACGGCCGCGGCGGCTGCGCCCGCCGCGGAGTCCGAACTGGTTTACGTCTAACGCGTGGCGGAGCCGGGGCTTCTGCGAATCGGGTGCGTTAAGTATCTCAACGCCCGTCCGCTCATTCATGGCTGGCCCGGCGACGTTGTTTTCGACCATCCCACAGCGCTCTGTGATCGCCTGGCGGCCGGCCAGCTAGATGTGGCGCTCGTATCGAGCTTCGAGTTTCTCCGGAACCCCGTCTATACGCTGGTCGACGGCATCTCGATTTCATCCGACGGCCCGGTCCACAGCGTTTTCGTCGCCCACGTCGGGGAGCCTAAGGAGATCGAGGAGATCGAAGTCGATCCGGCGTCGCAAACTTCGGTTAATCTTCTTCGCTGTCTGCTCGCGGAGATGGGTCTTAACCCGAAGTTTGTCGTTCGCTCCCGGCTCATGCAGCGTGCGATTACTCCGCGGCTGGCAAAGTTCTTCATCGGCGACCAGGCGATCCGATTCCGCGATGAGACGGAGGGGACCTTTCAATTCTGGGACCTTGGGGAGGAATGGAAGAAGCGAACGGGATTGCCGTTTGTCTATGCCCTCTGGCTGATCAGGCCGGAAATTCCGTCGCCGAAGGCAATCGCGGACAGTCTCCGCGCCTGTCGTGACAATAATTTGCGCGAGCTCGATCTCTTGATTGCCGCAGAACGCGAATTCAGTCCGGACTTTTGTCAGTTTTATCTCACGCAATGCCTGCGCTATCGCTACGGACCGGAAGAAAAAGAAGGGCTCTCGATGTTTCGAAAGCTCTGTGAGAAATACAGTATTTTGTGGCACGACTCGCGGCTGATAATCTGATCCCCCAACGCAACAGGTGGCGGCCTAACGACCTGCACATCGGAATCTCCGGTTGGACCTATGCCGGCTGGCGCGGCATTTTTTATCCGAAAAAGCTCGCCCACCGGCAGGAGCTCGAATTTGCGAGCCATTCCTTTAATTCGATCGAGATCAATGGGTCGTTTTACTCGCTCCAGCGACCGTCGAGTTATCAGCGCTGGTACGCGGAAACCCCGGCCGGATTCGTATTCAGCGTCAAGGGAGCGCGCTTCATCACACACATGAAAAAATTGCGGGATGTCGAGGCGCCGCTCGCGAACTTCCTGGCCTCTGGCGTCCTCGCGCTTCGGGAAAAACTGGGGCCGATCCTCTGGCAGTTTCCGCCCAACTTCGGATGGAACGAGGAGCGGTTCACGAACTTCTTCGAGCTGCTCCCACGCCATACGAAGGAAGCGGCCAGGCTGGCGAAGCATCACGACGACAAATTAAAGGCAGATCCGTGGCTGAAACCGGGTCCGAATCTGCCGATGCGTCACGCGGTCGAGATTCGGCACCCCACCTTCATGATCCCCGAGTTTTTCGCGCTGCTCCGACGCTACAACATTGGGTTCGTCGTCGCGGATACCGCCGGTAAATGGCCATACGCCGAAGACATCACCGCGGATTTTGTTTACTGCCGCCTCCATGGAGCGGAGCAGCTCTACGTCAGCGGCTACAGCGACGAGGAACTGGTTTGGTGGGCAAATCGGGCTAACCACTGGCGAAAAGGCAGGCAACCAAAAGATGCGACCCTGGTTTCGCCTCGGAAGCTTCCCACTGGCAGCCGGGACGTTTACGTCTACTTCGATAACGACGCCAAGGTTCATGCGCCTTTCAATGCGAAAACGCTCGTCGAGAAACTGGAAGGAGCCTCGGTTTGAAGGCGCCACGTCGATGGATTGTGGCTGCCAAATGCAGCGACACGGCGCCGGGTATTACCTGGCCTGACATCTGTGGGATTCCCTGCGTCGCCGAGCTTTTGAAGCGGAAAGGTTTTGGGTGTGTTGACGAGGTAAACACTTTTCTGAACCCGCGATTGCGCTCGCTTGCCGATCCGTTCGTGCTCCCGAATATGCATCGCGCGGTCGAACGAATTCTGGAGGCAATCGACCGCGGGCAACGAATCGTTCTTTTCGGCGACTACGATGTCGATGGGGTGACCTCGCTTGCGCTACTCGCGGGGTTATTGCGAAGCTACGACGTCTCGCCGCAGTTGTTTCTGCCGCTGCGAATGGAGGAGGGCTACGGCCTGAGCGCGGAAAGCGTGACGCGTTGCTGCCAGGAACATCAGCCGGAACTCCTGATCGCGGTCGACTGCGGGACTGCCTCGTTGACTGAAATCGCCGGCCTTAAGGCGCGTGGCGTCGACGTTATTGTTCTCGATCATCACGAACCGAAATCCAAGTTGCCGGATTGCGTTGCGATTGTGAACCCGAAGATCGACGGCAACTGCGTTTTCCAATATCTTTGCAGTGTCGGTATCGTTTTTAAAGTTTGCCACGCGCTGCTCAAATCGCGGCCTTCGCCGGCCTTCGACTTGAAAGCGAATCTGGACCTGGTCGCGCTCGGAACCGTGGCCGATATCGTCCCGTTGGAAAAAGAAAACCGTCTTTTGGTTCTCCGCGGAATGAGAGAGCTGGCAAACTCAGGGCGTCCGGGGGTCCGCAAGTTGATCCAGGTCGCGGCGGTCCGCGCTCCGATCGCGGCCCATGATATCGGGTTTCGACTTGGGCCGCGCCTGAACGCCGCGGGAAGACTGGCCACAGCTCAGAAAGCGTTGCAATTGTTGCTAACGACCGACGAAGCAGAG
>JBJMXC010000223.1:0-13459 GCA_045809825.1 Chthoniobacterales bacterium
CCTGCGCCAGGCCTTCCAGAACAAGAGCGCCATCGTATACGTCTTTCGAGATCGGCATCAAATCGATGGCATGCTGCGCTTCCTGCAGCGCGAGATCTTTCTCGCCGAGGCTGGCATCGACCTGGGCCAAAACCGCAATGGTTCGGGCATGTTCTGGTTTAACGGCCAGACGCTGGGCCAGGACGGCCCGGGCATTGCGGAAGGCGGCGGTAGCTCCAGCGAGATCGTTTCTGTCCCGGGCAACCGTTCCCTCGAACCAGGCCTTCGGATAATAGAAGCTGAAATCGATCTCCTGAAAATCCTGCCGGGGCGACGTCGCAAGAAGGTGTTCCGCTTCCGCGTAGTTGCGATCGATCAGGGCGAACATCAGCCGGACCGGGGTTTGCCCACCCGCTATGTCCATCTGAGGCGCCTGGGCCAGGGCGTCGCGCAAAGGTTTCTGATCTCCAGTTCCATTGAAGATGGAAGATGCGCGGCGAAACTGAACGATTGGCACTTCTTCGCCGGCCGCGATAACCCTGTTGTAGGTCTGCACCGCTTCGGGAAACCTCCGTTGCAGAACAAAAGTGTCGGCGAGCAAATTGTAGGCATTCGGGTTTCGCGGATCCAACGCGACGGCGGTGGAAAAATCTCGTTCCGCTTCGACCCAGTGATTTCGCCTTCGGTTAATGTAACCCGAAAGGATAAAAAAGGGACTGCTGTTAGGCAGGCCTGGCCGGGCGATAGCAAGCTCCGCCAATGCGGCATCGTAATCGCGCCGGCAGCGGAATAGAAAATCCGCCATCGTAAAGTGTGCATCTGCTGATTCCGGTCGGAGCCGGAGCGCGGTGTTCACGGCGGTTTCGGCCAAAAGCACCCGATCACCGGTTGGATCGAGATCGAAGAAGTAGAGGAGATCGTTCGCGCGTGCCACGTAACAATAAGCCGCGACAAAACTTTCGTCTCGTTTGATGGCCTGGTTGAGCAGATCCAGGGCAGTTAGAAGTGCGCGCCTGACATCGTCGGCAATTAGATAACTATCGACGATTTGCTTCGCCTGAAGATAGAGCTCGAATGCAACCAGATCCTCGGTCGGAGGTTCTTCAATTTCGGCTTTTTGTTTTGGCGAAAGTTTCGCCTTCAGCTGAGCAACAATCGATTGGGCGAGTTCACTCTGGATCGCGAACAAATCCGATGCATTCCGGTCATAGGTTTCAGCCCAGAGATGAGCGTCGGTGTTTGCGTCGATTAGCTGAGCGTTGACCCGGAGACGATTGCCAGCGCGTTGGACTGAGCCCTCGACGATGTAGGCGACGTCGAGTTGTCTGCCGATCTCCCGAAGATTGCGTTGCCCACCAGTCTTGTACTGTTGCGCGCTCGTGTGACTGATGACTTTGAGTTCCGAGACCTTGGCCAGGTTGGTCAGGATTTGGTCCTGCACGCCATCGGCGAAATAGCTGTTTTGTTCGTCGCCGCCGATGCTTTCAAATGGCAGAACCGCAATCGATTTCGACTTAGGCAACGATGGCCTGCTCGCGGCCGTGTACCGTCCTAGAAAAAACAGACTGGCGGAAAAAAGGGCGCCGATAAGCGCGAGATAGATCCAGGTGCGTTTGCCTGCGGCCTTAGGTCCGACGATAGCGTCGGCTTCTTCGGTCGTCTTGATACCGTGCGGAGTGGATTCGAAGGCCCAGGCCAAGCCAAGGGCGAGAGGCAGCCCTAGTATGATCAGGAGAACAAGGAGGCGAATGATCCAGTTAGGCGCTTCGAAAACGGGCAACAACTGAGCGACTCCCTGCGCGAGGGCCCAGCCGACCACGATGTAAGCGACCGCTACCTTATAAACATTGCGCCGCTTTAGTTCAGCGAAGAAGTTGCGTGCGTTCACTGCCGATCTTCCTCTCAGAGTTTCGGGAAAGCGGGACTGGCGCGCAAGGAGTTCCGCAAATGCTTAACAGTCCTTTAGAGGCTGCTCCAATAGCGGTCGCTTGCATGGTTGAGTAACAGGTTACTTCGGGGCCAGCGCACCTACGAGTTTCTCGAAGCCAGGATCGGCCCGGAGCGGATCCCAGTTAGGATCAAGCTTCAAGTCGCCATAGGTGGGACCCGTCGCTAGCTTGATGGCTCGGGTTAGGTGTTCTAAGGCCAGCTCTTTCTCGCCTACCCATGCCGCGGTCATCGCAAACATGGTAATGACGCGCGGTCCGTTAAGGGCATCTTTTTCCACAGGCAACAGCTCCATGGACCGGCGGCCGTCGCGGAGGGCGTCCTCTTTCCAACCGAGCGCAGCCTCGTAGAGAGCGACCAGGGCCAGGGACGGTCCCGAATTCGGCTGCGCCTGGACCGCTTTCTCCTGTTCGTCCCGCGCGGCGGTGAAGGCGCTGCGGGCTTTCTTTTGCTCGCCGGTCATGCGCGCGAGAAAGCCGGTGTTCGCTTTCGCATTGTAGACGAATGCATTCGTTCGGAGCGGTTCGTCCCCCTTGGCCGCAAGCGCGACTTCGGCGGTTGCCGCGTCGCGCTCGTAGAGAGCGAGCGCGAAGAGGTCGTCGGCATAGTCCTTTAACGCGGTCGGATCTTTCTGGCGGAGTTTCGCGAGCAAGTCATGGTAAGCGCGCGTGTCACCCTTCCAGTTAAGGTCCACCAATGCTCGTGAGACTTGAGCCTCGACGTTGTCCGGATAAATGGTCAAGGCACGATCCAGGATAACGGCAACGTCGACGTAGCGTCGCATGTGCCCGTAACTCAGCGCGGTTTGGGTCAGGGTGAGAAAGTTGTTGGGATCGAGCTGCAAGGCGCGCTCCAGGTAATGCAAACTGTCTTCGAGTTTTCCCTGACGGCGTGCAACGTATCCGAGCAACTCGTAGACGCGTGCTTCGTTCGGCAAACTGCGCCTTGCGATTTCCAATTCGGCCAGGGCGCCATCGTAATCCAGATAGCCGTGATAGCGGTGGAGGGCGCGGGCGAGATGCGTTTCGCCCGCGTCTGGTCGAAGCCGCGCCGCCGCATCAAGTGCAGCCTCGGCCCGCGCCAGTCGATCGGCGGTCCGGTCAAAATCCATGAAGTAGGTGCGGTCATGGAGATAAGCCAACAGGCAGTAGGCGAGGAAAAACGATGGATCCCTGGCCACGGCCTGGTTCGCGAGATCGATTGCCTGCGGCAGATTTTTCTCCATAGCCCCGGAATGGGCGCCCGCCATCAGGAGCAGGTTTTTCGAGCGACTGTAGAGCTCGAAGGCCGCGAGATCGGTTGTGGGCACCTGCTCGATTGCTTTCTTCTCGTTAGGCGAAAGCCGGGCCTGGAGCTGGTCCGCGATCGATTTGGCAATTTCGCTTTGGATGGCGAAGACGTCGGCGAGGTCGCGGTCGTAAGTCTGGGCCCACAGATGCGCGTCGTTGCGCGCTTCGATAAGCTGAGCGATGAGCCGAACTTTGGGACCTGCCCGTTGGACGCTGCCTTCGAGGACATACGTCACGCCGAGTTGCTGACCGATCTCTCGAAGGTTTCGCGGCGTGCCGGTCTTGTATTGCAGGACGCTGGTGCGGCTAATTACTTTCAGGTCCGCGATCTGGGCGAGGTTGCTGAGGATTTGGTCCTGCATGCCGTCGGCAAAAAACGCGTTATCAGGATCGCGAGTCAGGTTTTCGAAGGGAAGCACAGCGACCGATTTGTCGGGTGTGGTGGCCGGCTCCGGGGTCTCAGCAACTCTCGGTCGGAGCAACTGGAAGAGGAGCAAACCCGTGGCGCCCAGGGCGACGCCGACGATGAGCGCCGTGAATTTTCGCGCACTCCAATGCGGGATTACTTCGTCAGGCGAAACGTTCTCTGTTCGCTTCAAACCTTGCGGCGTCATTTCGAACGCCCAGGCAACGATAAGCGCGAGAATAAATCCGAGGCCCAGGATCACGACGAAAGTTTTCATGACGCCCGACGGCACTTCGAAAATAGGAAAAAGGATCGACGCCGCCTGGACCAGCAGCCAGGCGATTACCGCATAGGCGACGGCGACTTTGTAGACGTTGCGGCGCTTGAGTTCGGCAAAGAAATTTCCTGAGTTCATCGGTCGTAAACACCTGTACATACTCTTTTTAAGCGGCAGCGCTGGCTTAAACACACCATTTTAGTTTCGATAAGCGGCATCCCGTCCCGGTAATGTGCGAAACGAATGAGAACCGTAGCTGCGCGGAGGGCGGCGTTTCAGGCCCTGCACCTGGAAGGCTGCTTCGTGCTTCCCAACCCCTGGGATATTGGCAGCACGAAGTACCTGGAGTGGATTGGATTCAAGGCAATCGCGACGACTTCAGCCGGTTTTGCGTTCTCGAGAGGTTTATCAGACGGCTCAGTCGGTCTTGAGGCGATGCTGACTCACATCCGCGAAATTGTGGAAGCCGCCGACCTGCCGGTGAACGCGGATTTCGAGAATGGTTATGCGCACGATCCCGACGGTGTCGCGACGAATGTGCGGCGGTGCGTGGAGACCGGTGTCGCTGGGTTATCGGTTGAGGACAACAGCGGGCAGAGCGATCGGCCGTTGTACGAGATCGATCTTGCCGTGGAGCGAATCAAAGCCGCGCGCGAAGCCATCGGCGACAGCGGCGTCGTGCTGACAGCGCGCGCGGAATGTTTTCTCGTCGGCGTGACGGATCTCGATGAGGTGGTTCGCCGCCTGATCGCCTACGCGGATGCCGGCGCCGATTGTCTGTATGCCCCGGGGATTAAACTGCGCGAACACATTGTAAAGGTCGTGGAAGTAGTCGCCCCGAAACCGGTGAATTTATTAATCAGTGATCTTGCCGGCGCAAACGGCGCGGTGGCTTCCATCCGCGATGCGGAAGAGGTCGGCGTGCGGCGGGTGAGTGTCGGTGGTGCGCTGGCTCGTGCAGCGTGGGGCGGCTTTGCCCGGGCCTCCAAACAGTTGGCGGAGCAGGGGACTTTCGAAGGATTCAGTGGCGCGATGCCTCACGCTGAGCTCCAACGATTGTTCGCGAAGCCAAAAATTGAATCCGAGCCGGCTTCGTCCAGAGCAGACCGTTTCTAATCCGAAGTCGCGACGGCATCAGCGGTCAGCCCGTTCTTGTAAATCGCGCCGCCTTTCATGACGAAATCGACTTTCTCTAAAACCGCGACGTCCTTGAGCGGATCGCCCTTCACTGCGATCAGGTCGGCGAAAAAGCCGGGAG
The DNA here is from genome assembly GCA_045809825.1 of Chthoniobacterales bacterium. Classification (GTDB taxonomy): domain Bacteria; phylum Verrucomicrobiota; class Verrucomicrobiia; order Chthoniobacterales; family UBA10450; genus AV80. The sequence continues at coordinate 5,157 of JBJMXC010000223.1, forward strand.
CGAGCTGACCCACTTTGGCCTTCCAGCCGATCAGATCGGCGGCGCTCACGGTAGCTGATTGGATGGCCTGCATCGGAGTCATGCCCCATTCGACCATCTTGGCCAATTGCTTCGCGTTCCATCCGTGAGGATAGACTCCGGCGTCGGTGCCAAAAGCGCATTTCACTCCGGCTTGGAACGCCTTACGGAAGTTCTCACGTTGAAGACGGCCAACGAGTCTTTCCTTTTCGATGATCTTATCCGGGTAACCCAATCGGCTGTATTCTGCCAGAATGTAGTCGTCGTTATAGATGTCGGCGACCAGCCACGTGCCCCGCTCCTTCATCAGCCGGATTCCTTCCTCGTCAATCAAACTGCCGTGCTCGATCGACGCCACCCCCGCCCGCACTGCCATCTTGATCGCCTCGGTGCCGTGGGCATGGGCCGCGACTTTCCTGCCCCATAAAGCAGCCTCGTCCACGGCTGCTTTCATTTCCTCCTGTGAGAACTGGGGCGCGCCGACCGCTTCCTCTTCGGACAGGACACCGGCGCTGGCCAGGATTTTGATCCAATCCGCGCCAAACTTGACGTTCCGTCGCACGGCTTGGCGGATCTCCTCGGGACCGTTCGCGATTCCAGGCGCGATTAATTTGAATTCAAGGTAAGGGGAAAAACCGTTGAGATCGCCGTGGCCTCCGGTCGAGCTGAGGGGAACGGCCGAACAGAGCATTCGCGGCCCTGGAACTTTGCCGGTATCAATCGCGCGCCGCAACGCGAGGTCTGTGTATTCCTCGGCGCCGACATTGCGAATTGTTGTGAACCCCGCCAGGAGCGTCCGTCGCGCGAAGATGTGCGAGGTGGTCGCGATATCGATGGGAGACTTCCGGAAGATGTCTTCGTAATAATTCTCGGGCTGACTCGTGACGTGGGTATGGCAATCGATCAATCCGGGCAGCACCGTGACGTTGCCGAGATCGATCACGCGAACATTGGGGCCGGCATTTTTTGTGACGTCGGCAATCGGGCCGGCCTGCTTGATCTTGTCGCCTTCAATCAGGAGCGCTTGATTATCACGGGCAACGCCGGCCCCGGTATCCAGCCAGCGTGCCGCCTTGACGACGACGAGCACGGGCGGTGTTGGCGATGGCGAGGGCGATTCCGCGGCAGCGACAAATGGCGAGATGAGAAGAGACAGAGCAAACCAGAACCGAGTTTTCATAGTGACGACAAAGCGCTGGCACCTTAACGAGAACCTGTCGATTCAGCCACCGCGAAACCACTAATACGCCCAGATTCGTCGGCGAATGCGTTTGAGATTAGCGGCCGGGCGAATTCGCCGCGGTCGGTTTTTCCAATATGGCAACAGCGACTTCAACTCGAAACGGTGCGGCGAAGAAGACAAGTCGCATTGTCGTCAGAAACTCGACGATCCATGGGCGCGGTGTCTTTGCGACGACGCGCATCCGCAAAGGCACCCGGATCATCGAGTACACCGGCCGGCGGGTGCCATGGAAAAAGGCGAAAGACGAGCCGCCGCGCGATCCACGGAATCCGTATCACACCTTTTTATTTTCCCTCGATAACGGCGACGTGATCGATGCCGCTGTCGATGGAAATGAAGCGCGATGGATTAATCATTCCTGTGATCCGAATTGCGAGACAACCGAAGAAGATGACCGTGTTTTTGTTCACGCGCTTCGCACCCTGAGGCCCGGTGAAGAGCTGTTCTACGATTACAAGATTGTGCCCGCGGAGCGCCGCTCAAAAAAACTGGAGAAACATTACGCCTGTTTCTGCGGCACAAAGAAGTGTCGCGGAACCTTGCTGGAACCGTTGAAGCGGCGGAAGCGCCGCCAGTCCAAGGCAAAAACATAGGCCTCGGTGCCGAGTCTCTTAGCGGCAAAATTTGCTGGCGCTTGCTCGATTTTCGATGACAATCCCGCCATGATGAAACGCGCCCTTTTCGCCGCGGCCGGTTTTCTCACTTTGCAGTCGCTCGGGTTTGCCGAGCCGAACGCGCCGTTTTTCGGCGGCAGCCTTTTAGGGCAACCCTCGGACGTATCGCCATGGTCGTCGCTTGAGAGCCAGGATCGTTTCTTTTTCTCAACCGGTTTTGGGTCCATGCGGACGACGCAGGAATTCCTTCCGACGCTCGATAGCGGCCAGCCGTTGAGCGCGGCTTATGTGACTTCCGACAGCAAGAATGCAATCGACCGCATCACCGATCTGCACGCGCCGAGCAAGGTCCAGTTTGGCGGTGAGCTCGGTTTTCTTTATGGGAAATCGACCGGGCGATACGGCCGCGAAGATTTTGCCGGCTACATCATAGGGACAGTCGGCAACGACAGGTTCTCCATCACAGCTGGTTACTACCGGCAGGAAACGACTTACAGCAATCCGCGCTGGCGCCGGTAGGGCCTACTTAGCCGGGTCGGTTGCTTTCGGCAGCGCTGTCGCCTGCCAGGCTACGACCTGCCATTTGCCGCTGCGTTTCAAGAAGGTGCCGGTGTTGAAATAATTCGCCGTGGTTTTCGCGCCCGCTTTGTCTGTCGTGGCGACGAGCTTGAAAGCCACGATCGCGGTGTCGCCGTACTGTTGGATGCGAACCTCCTCAGCCGTGTAAACCGTTTTGCCTTCATCCGGCGTCGCGGTGGGCGTCTTCCCGGTTTCTTCGCGCAGTTCGCGCATGATGTCGGCTTTTCCTTTGCGGCGGCCGAGAGCGGAAGTGTAAACCAATTCGTCTGCCCAGAAACGATCGTGCATCGCAACATCGTTTCGGCCGGCGCCCGCCAGGAAGTCATTAAGGAGCTTCGTGAGTTCCGCGGCGTCCGGAGCGGATGTTTCCGCGCGCAGAGGATTGAGAATCAAGACCAAGGCAAGTGCTGCGCAAAAGATCCGTTTCATAAACGAGTCTGATCAGCGGGGAGTGACCACTGACAAGAAAAAACGGCGACGCGCTGTAGCCGGGGCGCTCCGTAGTTGCGGAAGAGACCTCGCGGAACTGAAATAAATTTCTGTCAGGCTCTGATCTTCGGCCGGGCCACTGCCATGGCGCGATAGCCCAAAGCCGGACGCGGGAATACACCGCTCGCTCAGGCGTCAGACGGGACGGGTTGCCGGCGAGGAATACCGAGACTGTCGAATATCGTCCGGGTCGCGTCCGATTTATTCAGGGTATAAAAATGGATGCCGGCAACGCGGTTATCCAGAAGGTCGTGGCATTGCTCGAGGGCGAAATGAACGCCCACCCGTTCCACCATTCGCCGATCGTCACCACACCGTTGCAACGCGCGGAGAAGTTTTGCCGGGAACCGCGCGCCGGCAGCGAGCTCCGCGATGCGCTTGAACCCGCCCATCGAAGTGATCGGCATGATCCCGGCGATGATTGGAACCTGGATTCCGGCCAGCTCGCAGCGCTCCCGAAAATCGTAGAAATCTCGGTTATCGAAAAAGAGCTGGGTCACAATGTAATCGGCGCCGGCCTCGACCTTCGCTTTGAGATGTTCCATCTCGACAAGGCGATTCGGCGTGCCTGGATGACCTTCGGGAAAGCCAGCCACCCCGATCCCAAACCCCCGCGGATCCGGATGGACACCCCTTTCATTGAACCGACGGATGAATTTCACCAGGTCGCTCGCGTGCTGAAAGGCGTCGCCCGACTTATCGTAGGCGCATCCGCGCGGCGGATCGCCCCCGAGCGCAAGGATGTTTCCGATGCAGGATTTCGCGTAGCGGCGGAGGATGGATTCGATCTCGGTTTCGCTGTGACAAACGCAGGTCAGGTGCGGGATGGGATCGAGCTTCGTCGTGTTCTGGATTCGCTCGACCAGATCGTGAGTGAGGTCGCGGGTTGAGCCGCCCGCGCCGTAGGTCACGCTGACGAAATGCGGCATGTATTCCTCCAGCTCACGGATCGTCTGGTAAAGGTTCTCCGCGGCCTCCGGCGTTTTCGGCGGAAAAAACTCGAACGAAAAGGTCGGCGAACCGCCGCGGATGATGTCGGTGATATGCATGGATGGGTCAGTGAAGGAGCGCGTCCAGTTCGATTCCGCGTTGCTTCATTTGGGGCAAATTCTCCAATATCCAGCCCGGTTTGCCTAACAGAACCTCGCGATTTTTTAGTGTCCGGGCAAACCCCTGGATCAGTGGTTCTGCCCCTGCAACTGGCGCATGTTCTGCTCACCAAAAGCGATGCGCATTTCGCGGGCTGGGATTGTATTTCTCGTTGGGACAGCGCTCGGCTTCGCTGCAAGCCTGCCGCCGCTTACGGTCAAAGAGGTCAGCCTGATGTTGCGCAGCGGATATTCAAGCGACGCTGTCGCGCACGAGATCGAAACCCGTCATTTCCTCGGACCGGTCGATGCCGCCGGTGAAAAGACGCTTGTCCAGGCAGGCGCTTCGCCAGCGCTAATCAGCACGCTCAAAGCAGGCACTTTCGCGGTTCCCACTGCGGACCAGGCCTCGGTTAAGGCCGAGCTTGCCGCGAAAGCGCAGCGGCGCGCCGCCCAGATCGAAGAATCGCGTAAACTCGACACGCTCTACCAGGCGCAGCAGGAGAAAGAAAGGAAAACGGCCGCGGAGCTCGCCGCGTCGAAAAATAACGGCACCTCGATTGCATCGCTCGTCAAAGGCAATCTGGTGGCGTCGAAAAATGGCGTGCTTCATCCGTACCTCGACGCCGACTTCGAGAAGAAGAAATTGATCGGGCTCTACTTTTCGGCCCACTGGTGCGCGCCCTGCCGACAATTCACTCCGAATCTCGTCGCGTTCTACAACAAGAACGTAACCGCCCATCCCGAGTTCGAGATCCTATTTGTCAGTAACGATAAAACCGCGGCCGCGATGGAAGGTTATATGCGCGAGGTCCAAATGCCCTGGCCGGCGGTTACCTACGACAAAATCGTCGGGAACGGGCCGCTTCTGAAGTACGCCGGCTCGTCGATTCCATGCCTGGTCGTCGTCGACGAAACCGGCAAGGTCATCTTCGACACCTACGCCGGACAAAATTATCGCGGGCCGGAAGCGGTCCTGAACGATCTGAACCAGCTCTTCGGCTCGAAAAGCTCCGGAGGCGAGACGCAGCTCGCCAAGGCCTCTAATTAAAACAGGCGAACTGCGGTGACCGCGATCCGTCCGCCGAAGCAAACGTCGACATCGGCGCCGGCCGCGCGGTGGCGGAGTTGATAATCGCCGGCGAAATAGAGATCGCTCTCTTCTTCGTGGCGGTAATTGAGGGGCAGGGGATTTGGATCGAGGGCACACCAGACTACTTCCGGCCTCGCGGCGTCCGGCCCGAGAATCGGCAGGTTGACGTTGTAAAATAATCCGGGCTCGATCGGGCGCGCGAGCAAGTCCGCCAGGATCGGGCTCACCCATCGCGCGGCCCGTTCCCAGTCGAAAGCGATTCCCGATTTGCGATAATGCGACACCGCGATTCCGCTCCAGCCATGGAGAACGGCTTCGCGCACCGCCGCGACCGTTCCCGAATAATGAACGTCCGCACCCAGGTTCGCACCGTGATTGATCCCACTCAGAATCCATTTCGCATCCGGAACGACTTTGAGGAGTCCAAGCCGAACGCAATCGGCCGGCGTGCCGTGCACCGCGTAACGTTTGTCGCCGCGCGGCTCGATTCGGACGCCTTCGTGCCACGTCACCCGATGACTGACGCCCGATTGCGGTCCTACCGGCGCGACAACCACCGACTCACCTAACGAACTGGCGGCATTTTGCAGCGCTTCAAGGCCCGCGGCGTCGATGCCGTCGTCGTTCGTAAGCAGGAATTTCATCAGATCAGAACAAGTAAGATTGTCATCCTGAGCCTGTCGAAGGATCTCTAATTATTTCTGCGCTGTGTCGATGCGATGCTGAATGCGGGGAGATACGCAGAGACTCTGGGCCTCGATTCTCAGACGAGACCCATCTGAAGACGTCGAGGCGGCGCTGGACGTGTGATAGCGTCGCGAAATGAATTCTGACGATCTGTCCTCGGTCGACGCTCTTATCAATGCTGCGTATGACGTCATCTCCGGTCCGGCGGGGAAACGACGTGATTGGGCGCGCGAGCGTTCCCTGTTTTTTCCTGGCGCGCGGCTGATTCCGACGGCGATGGAGCCGGGCGAAAACGAAAGCGGATTGGTGCCGCAGTTTCTTGATGTCGAGGCCTACATCGAGCGCGTCGAACCCTTCTTTAAGGACAAAGGATTTTATGAAAAGGAGGTCGCTCGGCGGACCGAAGAGTATGGGCGGATCGCGCAGGTCTGGAGCACCTACGAATCGCGCCATGACAAATTTGACGCCGAACCCTTCATGCGGGGCATAAACAGCTTCCAACTTTTTAACGACGGCGCCCGCTGGTGGATCGTGAATATTTACTGGCAGCACGAGAGCGCCGCCTGTCCGATCCCGGACAAATATCTTTAGTTCGTCGAGGCGCGTGACTGGGAGGCGTCGTAGAGCGCGGCGTAGAGCTGATCGAGATTGACCGGCTTCATGAGGATCGTAACCGCGCCCGAACCGGCGATCTCCCGAGGAAGGCCGGAAACCAGGATGACCCGGGCTTCCGGATATTTTGCCACGATGTTCCGGCAGGCGGTGGCGCCATTCAGTTTCGGCATCTGGTAATCCATCAGGACGACGTCAGGATGATGGCGGCCATAGGCTTGGATCGCTTCCAAGCCGGAGCTGACCACCTCGACGACCTCGTGCTGGCAACGCCTGACCAATTCGGCCAGGGTTGCGCCGACAGTCCGGTCGTCGTCCGCTATCAAGACACGCATGGTTGCGGATAAAAGCAGAAAATTGCCGGTTAGCCGAGCGAATTTCCGCGTTTTCCGCAGACCTTGCTGACCGGACGCTTTTTGGCCATCGTCGCTGGGTGCCGCGCCTGAAGTCCAAGTACGACGTAGTCATCCTCGGCGCCGGGCACAATGGCCTTGTCGCGGCCACCTATCTTGGGCGCGCTGGACTGTCCGTTTTGCTCCTCGAAAAGAATGATTATATCGGCGGCGCGGCGACTTCGCAGCAGGTCTTTCCTGATTACCAGGCGCGGCTATCGCGTTATGCGTATCTCGTAAGCTTGTTTCCCCAGAAGATCATTCGGGACCTTGGACTCAAACTGAAACTTAAACGCCGCGCGACCGGGTCGTTCACGCCTTACGTAAAGAAAGGGCATCACGGCGGTCTTCTCCTCAGCAACGTTTCCGAAGCGACGAGCGAGAAATCGATGGCGGCGCTCACTGGAAGCAAGACCGAGTACCGCCAGTTGAAGAAATTCTATCAATTGTCGCGGGTTTTTGCCGAGCACTCATGGGACTCCATGCTCGAGCCATTGATCGCGAAGGACGAATTCCGGAAGCGCTTCGATGCGGACGAAACCTCGCGCGAGGCGTGGAAGAGTTTGGCGGAAGAACCACTCGGCTGCGCGATTGAGCGTTATCTCAAGAGCGACCTGGTCCGCGGGCTGGTCCTAACCGACGGCAAGATAGGTGTCTTCGCGCATCCTCATGATCCGTCGCTGATCCAAAACCGCTGCTTCCTTTATCACCTCATTGGGAACAAGACCGGGGAATGGAAGGTGCCGGTCGGGGGAATGGGGGCTGTGGCGGGCGAGCTCGAAGAAGCGGCGCGTGAGCGTGGCGCGCAATTCCTCACTAATGTCGAGCTCGGCGCTATCGACTGCGCCGGGAAGAAGAAAACCGTCCAGTTTTCCTCCGGAGGAAAGCACCAGAAAATCGAGGCGCGGTTTCTCCTGGTGAATTTCGGACGCAACGTCCTCGCCCAATATTCGGGCAGCTGGTTCAAACCGAATGCGACCGACGAAGGAAGCGTGTTCAAGATCAACATGCTCCTGAAACGCTTGCCGAAATTGAAAGCGAAACGGTATGCCGCGGCCGAAGCATTCTGCGGGACGTTTCATAGCGATGAAGGCTACGACCAGATGAATGCCAGCTACCAACAGGCGCGGAAGGGCCAGCTGCCTTCACACACGCCGTGCGAGGTCTATTGCCATTCTCTCACTGACAATACGATCCTGAGTCCCGCCCTGCGAAAGCAGGGCTTCCACACCATGACCCTGTTCGGCCTCGACTCGCCGTACTCGCTCTTCCAAAACAACAATGACCGCATGCGAGAACGGGCCGAGGAAAAATTTCTGGAAAGCCTTAACCAATGGCTGGAAGAGCCACTCGAGAATTGCCTGGCAACCGCGCGCGATGGCAGCCTTTGCATCGAAAGCAAAAGCCCGGTCGATATCGAGGAGTCGTTAGGCATGTACCACGGCAATATTTTTCAGGACGCGCTCACGTTCCCTTTCGCCGACCGCA
>JBJMXC010000224.1:0-4814 GCA_045809825.1 Chthoniobacterales bacterium
CGAACGCTCAACGTCCAACGTCGAATGATACACTCTGAAATTCAGGATTGGACGTTCAGGGTTGGGCATTCGACGTTCCTTCAACAACGTGGATTCCGCTTCCGCCCGGTCATTCCGTCGCTTCCTTCTTTCCTGGTATCGCCGAAACGCTCGCGATCTTCCCTGGCGCCGGACCAGCGATCCTTACGCGATCCTGGTTTCCGAATTCATGCTCCAGCAAACCCAGGTCGCAACCGTCATCCCTTATTTCAATGAATGGATGCGCCGATTTCCCGACTTGGCCGCATTGGCTTCAGCGTCCGAGACCGAAGTTCTGCATGCGTGGCAAGGCCTTGGATATTATTCCCGCGCGCGAAACCTACGCGCCGCGGCGATCGCCATCAGCCAGAAGCATGGCGGCTGCTTTCCGAGGTCGCCGGAATTGATCCGTGAGCTGCCCGGCGTCGGTCGTTACACGGCCAACGCCGTTGCGACCTTCGCTTTCAACTGCGCACTGCCCATCGTCGAAGCAAACATTGCGCGCGTCCTTACCCGCCTCTTTGATTCGCACACGCCGATTGACACCGCCTCGGGCCGCGACCTCCTCTGGTCCTCGGCCTCGGCTCTCGTGCCTGCAAGAAATCCCGGCGAATATAATTCGGCGCTGATGGAACTGGGCGCGCTGGTTTGCGGGGTCCGGCCGAAATGCGCCCAGTGCCCCGTGAAGCGCTTTTGCCGGACCACCGATCCTTCGGCCCTGCCTCGAAAAAAACCGCGACGCGCGCTTGAGTTTCGCACCGAGAATCACAGCTTCGTCGTGCATCGCGGGCGCGTGCTGCTCGAGCAATCGACGGATCGCTGGCGCGGCATGTGGATGCTGCCCCGGTTGACGGCGAAGACAGCAAAGCACAAACCAGCGCATCGGTCCGACTTCCCGTTTACTCACCACCGGATAACGCTCGCTATCTACGAGCGAAATATCTCAGTCAGGCAGACCGACAAACGACGCTGGTTCGCCATTCGCGATCTTCCTGCGCTTCCGGTCCCCTCGCCCCACCGCCGCGCATTAACCGACCTTCTGGCGTCGAAACGCCCCTCCTAATTCGGCGTTGGACGTTGGGCGTCCGGCGTTGGACGTTTTCCGCCTTGTGGAAACCGCCGAACAACTTCCGGATTCGCACGGCCACTTCGGTGCCTACGGCGGCATGTTCGTTCCCGAGACGCTCATGTCCGCGCTGCGCGACCTGACCCTCGAATACGAGACCGCAAAAAACGATTCGGCTTTTCAAACCGAGCTCGACGACTTACTCCGCGATTTCGCCGGCCGCCCCACCCCGCTCTATTTTGCGGCGCGCCTTACCGAAATTCTCGGCGGCGCGAAAATCTATTTGAAACGGGAGGATCTTCTCCACACCGGCGCTCACAAAATCAATAACGCGCTCGGCCAGATTCTGCTCGCCCGGCGAATGGGCAAAAAACGTATCATCGCCGAGACCGGCGCCGGTCAGCACGGGGTCGCGACCGCAACCGTGGCTGCCCGCTTCGGCTACGAATGCATCATCTACATGGGCAGCGTCGACATGGAGCGCCAGGCCTTGAACGTCGCCCGGATGCGTTTCCTCGGCGCAAAAGTTGTTCCGGTCTCGGCCGGCCAGGCAACCCTGAAAGAAGCCATCAACGAAGCGATGCGCGATTGGGTGACGAACGTTCGCACGACCCACTACATTCTCGGTTCCGCTCTCGGCTCGCATCCCTATCCGATGATGGTCCGTGATTTTCAGCGCGTCATCGGTCTGGAAGCGCGCCGCCAGATCATGGAACGCGAAAGACGCCTGCCAGACATCCTCGTGGCGTGCGTCGGCGGCGGCAGCAACGCGATCGGAATATTCCATCCTTTTCTTGATGATGAATCCGTCCAAATGATTGGCGTGGAAGCCGGCGGCGAAGGCATCCGGTCCGGCAAGCATGCAGCGCGTTTCCAAGGCGGACGTCTCGGTGTCCTGCAAGGCACGAAAACGTTTGTGCTCGCGAATGCCGACGGCCAGATCGAATTGACCCACTCAATTTCCGCCGGGCTCGATTACGCCGCGGTCGGTCCGGAGCACAGCTATCTGCGCGACCAGAAGCGGATCGAATACGTTTACGCCACGGACGAGGAAGCGCTGGCTGCATTCCAAACCCTCGCCGAAACCGAAGGCATCATCCCCGCGCTCGAAACAGCCCACGCCATTGCGCACGTGATTAAGATCGCGCCTCCGCTTTCGTCCGATAAAGTCATCGTCGTGAATTGCTCCGGCCGAGGCGACAAAGACGTGTCGCAAGCCGCTGAACATTTCGGATTCAAATGAGAAGCATGACCGGTTACGGGCGTGGCGAAGCGGACCACGCGGGAACGAAGATTAGTGTCGAGCTGAATTCCGTGAACCGGAAGCAGAGCGACATCGTGATTAATCTTCCTCGCGACCTCGCGCCGCTCGAACCTCGGATTCGGATGGCGATCAACGAACGGATCTCGCGGGGCCGAATGAACGTGATGGTTGGGCTCCAGGAAAGGGCAAACGGCACAGGCGCCCTCGCCCTCGACACCGGTCTGGCTCGCTCTTACCACGCCGCGATGCTGACTTTGCAGAAGGAATTGAGCGCACCGGGCGAGATTACGATCGGCACAATTCTCCAGGCGCCCGGCGTGATGAGGTCGCCCGAGCACAGCATCGACGCAGACGACGCCTGGCCGGTTGTGCAACGAGCGCTCGCCACGGCCCTCGGCGAATTGGTCAAAATGCGGGAGCGAGAAGGGAAACATCTCGCGAAGGATTTAATCCATCGGCTGAAAACGCTGCGGAAAGAGATCAAGGAAATCCGCAGCCTCTACCCGGAGGTGGTGAAGAAATATCGCGGAGTGTTGCGCGACCGCCTCGAAAAGGCCGGGCTCGACCTCGCTCTTGATGACGAGCGGTTGCTGAAGGAAGTGACGATCTTCGCCGATCGCTCCGACATTTCGGAAGAACTCACCCGGCTCGAGAGCCACCTCGCCCAGTTCGCGCATCACCTTCGCAAAAACGAACCGGTCGGGCGCACTCTCGAGTTTATAACCCAGGAAATCTTCCGTGAATTGAACACGCTCGGCGCAAAGTCGAACGACGCCGGCATTTCGCAGCATGTCGTTGCCTGCAAATCGGAATTGGAAAAAATCCGCGAGCAAATCCAAAACCTTGAATAGGCAATTCACCCGGACCGGAATCCTCTTCGTGCTTTCCGCGCCTTCCGGCGCCGGCAAGACAACCCTGTGCGATGCACTCCGCCAGACGCCGGATTTTGTTTACTCGGTTTCGTGCACCACACGGCCCCCGCGTGCCGGCGAGATCGAAGGCGACGATTATCATTTTATTGCCGAGGCCGATTTCCTCGCGCGAATCAAAGCTGGCGAGTTTCTCGAGCACGCGAGCGTCCACGGTCGGTATTATTACGGCACAACCCGCGAACCCCTCGTCACGAACTTGCAGAATGGCGTCGATGTCCTGATCGACGTTGATATCCAGGGCGCCGCCGCCATCCGCGCGTTTAATGATCCGACCATTCAGCAGGCGCTCTGCGACGTTTTCATCATGCCGCCCGACCTCGATGAGCTGCGTCGGCGGCTGACGAAGCGCGGGACCGAAACGCCGGAGCAAATCGAAACCCGGATCGAGACTGCCGCCCGAGAGATGGAGTTGTGGCGCGATTACCGTTACACGATCATTAGTCGATCGATGGAGGAAGATTTATTGAAGTTCCGCCAGATCATGGGAGCGGAACGATATCTGAGCCGGAGGTTAAAGTTGTCGTGACCAAACCAAAAACCGTTGTCCTCGGCGTGACTGGCTCCATTGCGGCTTACAAATCGGCGGAGCTCGCCAGCCTCCTCGTCAAGCAGGGTCATGATGTTTTCGTGGTCATGACTCGGGACGCCGTCGAATTCATCACCCCGCTGACCCTCCAAACCCTTTCCAAGAACCCAGTCACGACCAGTTTCTTCGACGAAAAAGAAAACTGGCGGCCGGGCCACATTGAACTGGCCGATCGCGCGAGTCTTTTGGTGATCGCGCCGGCGACAGCAAATGTCCTCGCGGAGCTCGCGAACGGACTCGCCGGCCATCCGCTCGCGGCGATTGGGCTGGCGACCCGCGCCCAGATTCTCATTGCCCCGGCCATGAACGGAAAAATGTGGGAACACCCCGCAACGCAAAAAAATGTCGCGACGCTGAAAGAGCGCGGCGCCGAATTCATCGGGCCGGAAGAAGGAATGCTCGCGTGCGGATATGAAGGGGTCGGCCGTTTGTGGAAAGTGGACGACATCGCTTTCCGGGCCGAGTTCCTCCTCGCCCGGCAAGACAATCTGATCGCGTGAGGTTCGTAGTTACTGCCGGGCCGACGCGCGAAGCGATCGATCCGGTCCGCTTCATCAGCAATCGATCCTCCGGAAAAATGGGATACGCGATCGCGGAAGCTGCGGTCGCGAACAAACACGAGGTGACCCTGATCTCCGGACCGGCCACGATCGCGCCCCCGCGCCGGGCGAAACTCATTTCCATTCTTACCGCCGACGAACTTTTCGCCGCGGTGAAAGACGCGACGCGCAGCTGCGATGTTCTCGTGATGTGCGCGGCCGTGGCAGATTACAGGCCGGCGTCGGTTTCGCCTCGGAAAATGAAGAAGCGGACGCGGACGCTTACCCTCAAGCTGGTTCCGACGCGCGACATTCTCGCGTCGCTCCCGAAACGGCGTCCATATCTCGTGGTTGGATTCGCGGCCGAGACCCATGATTTGAAAATCCATGCCCAAAAAAAACTGCGCGC
>JBJMXC010000225.1:0-9547 GCA_045809825.1 Chthoniobacterales bacterium
ACCGTTTCTCGGGCGGTTGCAGTTTGCCGGTGGGTTCGTCGCGAAATGGCTCGCTTACCTCGACAAGTTCTTCCTTTTTCGGCGGCAACTTGCGCGCCGGTTGTCGGAAGGCCCGGACGTCGTTCACATCTGCGATCATTCCAATGCTATGTTGGCACGCTGGATCGAAGGCGCGCCGGTCGTAGTCACCTGCCACGATCTTCTCGCCGTCCGCGGCGCACTCGGTGAACAAACGGACTGTCCCGCTACCGCCACCGGCAAAATCCTCCAGCGCTGGATTGTGCGCGGACTCGAAGGGTCGGACGCTGTCGCCTGCGTCTCCGAGGCCACACTTGAGGATGCGCAACGTCTCGTCAAAGTCAGTCGCGGCAAGCCGCGCCTTCAACACATCCTGCTCGGCCTGAGCTATCCCTACCAGGTGTTGCCGATCGCGGAAGCCCGGGCCCGTCTTGCGCAAAGATCGGCGTTCCCCGAGAGCATTCCCTTTGTTCTCCATGTCGGCTCTAATCTTCGGCGGAAAAATCGGGAAGGCGTTCTCCGGATTTTCGCTCGCTGCCGGGATCAATGGAACGGCTTACTCGTCTTTGCGGGCGATCCGCTTGACGCATCTTTGAACTCGTTAGGCCGGGAACTCGGCATCGCCGAGCGGATCGTCGAAATACCGGGCCCCGACAATAAATTGCTCGAGGCTCTCTATAATTGCGCGACGGCATTGCTCTTTCCTTCGACCTTCGAGGGCTTTGGCTGGCCAATCGCCGAGGCCCACGCCTGCGGCTGTCCGGTCCTCTGTGCGGATCGCAGTCCGATGAAGGAAGTCGCAGGTGACGCCGGGCTGACGTATGCGCTGGAAGACGAGCAGAGTTTTGCGAACGGGCTTTTGGAGCTCACGAAGCCGGATGTCCGCGTGCAGTCGAGCGCAAGAGCGGTCGAGAATGCGCGGCGCTTTTCCACGGACAGGATGATTTCAGAGTACGTGAACCTCTATCGCTCCCTCACTTCGTCCTTATGACGACGCTGCTCCGCTTAATTTCAATGCTGCTTCCGTGGTCCCTGCGGCGCGGTTTTCTCGAGAAACAATTTGGTTATTCGCTCCATCCTTCGAGCCGGATCGGTCTTGCCTGGATTTTTCCGCGACACCTCGTCATGGAAGAGGGTTCACGGATCGGTCATCTCACTCTCTGCAAGAACATCGATCTTCTTCATCTAGGCCCGCATGCGATTGTCGGCCAGCTGAACTGGATCACCGGCTTCCCAAGCGGGCCCGGCCGTCATTTTGCTCACCAGGCCGACCGACGCCCGGAGCTGATCGTGGAGCGACATGCAGGAATTAGTAGCCGACACCTGATCGATTGCACGGCCCGGGTCCGAATCGGTGCTTTCGCGACGATCGGCGGATTCCGTTCCCAGTTGCTCACCCACACGATTGACCTCGTGGCGGGGCGGCAGACGGCGGAGCCGATCGACATCGGGGAGTATTGTTTTACCGGGACCAACGCTGTCATGCTCGGCGGCAGCGTCCTCCCGCATCACTCGGTTCTCGGCGCGCAATCGCTTCTGAATAAAAAGTGGGACGACCCCTACCACCTCTATGCGGGCGTGCCGGCGAAACCGGTGAAGGAATTGTCATCGGACATGGAATATTTCCGCCGCACTGAAGGATTCGTCTGGTGACGCCGGACGGCCCGCGGGAAGGATAACCTTATGTGTGGCATCGCCGGTCACTTCAGTTCGTTAGGCCAGGCTACCTCGCTTGACCTCGGATTGATCCATCATCGTGGTCCGGACGCGAGCGGCGACTGGAGCTCGCCGGACGGCCGATTCTGGCTCGGGAACACGCGCCTGGCTATTATCGATCTTTCGCCGACTGGGGCGCAGCCGATGAAAGACGCGGCCAGCGGAAACGTCATCGTCTCCAACGGCGAGATTTACAATCATCCAGCCGTTCGCGACATCCTCGGCCCTGACACAACCTGGCGCGGCACGAGTGACACCGAGACTATCCTTCTCGGGTACGGCCGTTGGGGCCATGACGTCCTCGATAGGTTGAAAGGAATGTTTGCGTTCGCAATTTACGACGCGACCCGCAACGAACTATTCCTCGCCCGCGATCGGTTAGGCATTAAGCCGCTCTATTACGCGGTTGACGGTGACGATATTCGTTTCGCCTCGGAGGTCAGAATGTTGGCTGGCGGTGGCGAGGCCATCACCGCCGCGTCGATTGCCGCATACCTGGAACGCGGCGCATGTCCCGAGAGCCGGCTCCTCTACGAAAATATTCACGCCTTGCCGGCCGGATATGCGATGACAATTGCGGCCGATGGGAAGGTAAAGACATGGCGCTACTGGCCCTCACGGACGTCTTTCGTTTCGCCTGCCGACAATGCGGTTTCGCAGGTGCGCGAGCTGATCGAGAAGGCGGTTGAACAGCACCTCCTTTCTGATGTTCCCGTCGCAAGTTTTCTCAGCGGCGGAATCGATTCGTCGGTTGTGACCGCGCTCGCCGCCCAAAAACTCGGCCGCAAATTGCAGACGTATTCGGTTGGCTTCGACATCGCGGCTTTCGACGAGACCGCGATCGCCGAGGAAACGGCCCAGCGTTACGGAACTGACCATCAACGAATTCAACTTTCGGAAGCGCAGGTGATCGAATCGGTTACCGAAGCGGTGGCGAAACTCGATCTTCCTTCAGTGGACGCGATCAACACTTATATTGTTGCCCGGGCCGTCGCAGCCCGCGGTGTAAAGGTCGCCCTCTCCGGGCTTGGCGGTGACGAACTGTTCGGCGGTTATCCGAGTTTCCGTGATCTCCCGCGGTTGAGTTTGGTCGCGCTCCTGCCGCGTTTCCTCCGCCACATTATCGGGTTGGCTGGTAATTTCGGCGATCGATTGGCCGATCTTCCCACGAGCGGCGACACCGTCGAGCTGGCCGCGTGGCGACGCCGTTTTGTCACGGACGACGCGATTCGCCGCGCAGGACTCCCAGTTACACACGACGCCCTCGAAACGCCGGTCGCGCTGCCGGATGATTTCGCCGAGATAAGTTGGGCCGAGCTGACGGGTTACATGCGCCACATGTTGTTGCGAGATTCCGACCAGATGAGCATGGCCGTGTCGCTCGAGCTGCGCGTGCCGTTCCTTGATCACGAATTGGTCGAGTATGTTCTTGGGCTTCCCGCGTCGGTTAAGAAAAAATACCGAGGTGTGAAAGGCCTTCTTGTCGAAGCGTGCCGAGATCTTCTTCCCACGGCCGTCTACGATCGGCCGAAATCGGGTTTCGTATTACCGATGAAAGAATGGATGACCGGCCCGCTCGCTTCGTTCGTGGAGGAGGGCGCGCGCGAAACCGTTGCCCGCGGCATCCTCCCCGAGAGTTTCATCAACGAAACGCGAGAAAAATTTCAACGGCAGGAACTGCATTGGACGCGACTCTGGAGCATTGTTGTTCTCGGCCATTATGCGCGGCGCCGACGCCTTTCAGGTACCGGCGTGGAATCAGACCCTTCGCGCAGCCAGCTAACTTCTCTTTAGCGATCGTTTACCCATTCCATGTTCGGATCATTCTCAGGACTGCTTAAGCCGTGCTACGTATTTGCCCCCGCAACGTTGGTTCGGCGCATTTATCTTCATTTTTCGTGGCCGAATTCTGACAAGGCCACCGTCGAATTGCCCTGGGGAATGAAGATCGCGGTCAATCTCAGGGACTTGATCGGGCGCGAGATCTTTAAACAACGAATTTTTGATCTCGCGGTGAGTGAATGCGCCTGGCGTCTGTTATCGCCCGGAGATCACGTCATTGATGCCGGAGCCAACATCGGATACATGACGATGCTTTTCGCTGCCAGGGTCGGCCACAACGGTTTGGTCCACTCATTTGAACCGCATCCGCGGGTGCGATCAATGCTCGAGCAGAACGTCGAGCAAATCAGCCAAACTCCAGGCGCAGCGCGCACCATTATTTACCCGTTGGCGCTAGGGAGTTCGCCAGGAAAGGCGGAGCTGATCGAGACCGGTTTTTTTTCCATCAACGAAGGGACGGCAAAAATCGCGAGCGCTGAAACCATCGCGGATAAGGTGACCGGCTATCCAGTCGAGCTCCAGACACTGGACGGCATGTTTCCGGATGGATCTTTCGCCTTGTTAAAAATCGACGTGGAAGGATTTGAAGGGGAAGTCCTGCGCGGTGCTAACGCTCTCTTGTCCTCGCAACGGGTCCGTCATGTCATCTATGAAGACCACACTCTCGGCCAAAGCGGCTTGGGGGAAATTCTGTCCGACTATGGTTACACGGTATTTTCAATCGGACACAGCGCCCTCGGCTTGCGACTTTTGCGAGGTTCCGAGGGATTTGCAGAAATTGATGCGTCGTGGGAGTCGGCGAGCTTTCTTGCCACAGTCGCTCCAGATCAGGTGATGACTTTGATGAAGAGCAAAGGATGGTCTGTCCTAAGAGGGACGTGATTCCCTTACAGCTTTTCTCAGTCCAAGAGCAGTTTACCCATTGCCGTGAGGTTACTTCGCGCGATTCACACTTTTAATCCCGCACTCGGCGGACCCATCGAATCGATCAGGCAATCGTCAGCCGCACTCCTTCGTCGCGGCCATCACGTCGAAATCGTTTGCCTCGATGCGCCCGACAGTCCCTGGCTGCGGGGGGCCGCGTTCCCAGTCCATCCGCTCGGGCCCGGCGGGGGAAGCTACGGATATGCCGCGGGGTTTTCGGATTGGGTGAAAGAACGGCGGTCCGATTTTGACGCGGTCATCGTTCATGGCATCTGGCAATACAACAGCTTCGGCATTTGGCGCGCTCTCGCGGGGACCTCACTGCCTTATTTCGTTTTTCCGCACGGCATGCTCGACCCGTGGTTCAAACGGACGTATCCGCTCAAACATCTCAAGAAACTGCTCTACTGGCCCTGGGCCGAGTACCGTGTTCTGCGCGATGCTGCCGCAGTGCTTTTTACCTCGGAGGAAGAACGGCGGCTCGCTCGTCAATCTTTCGGTTTATATCGCTGTAACGAGATCGTCGTGAACTATGGGACCGCGGCGCCGCAAAATCTCGAGGCCGCGCGCCAGGTCTTCCACGACGCGTTTCCCCAATTGCGTGACCACAGGTTCCTTCTTTTCCTGGGCAGGCTACATGAGAAAAAAGGCTGCGATTTGCTGATCAGGAGTTTTGTTGACCTCCGAAAGTCCAATCCTGCTAGTCCCGCAAAGCTGGTCGTAGCCGGTCCTTTCGCGAACGAAGAATATCGTCGCCACCTCCAATCGCTCGCCGGCGAAAATAGCAAGGACATCATCTTTACCGGCATGCTGACCGGCGACGTGAAATGGGGCGCGCTCAGCGCCGCGGACGTATTCGTCCTTCCGTCGCACCAGGAAAATTTCGGTATTGCCGTCGCGGAAGCGCTCGCCTGCGGAACCCCGGTCCTGATCTCGAACAAAATTAATATCTGGCGCGAAATCGAAACCGATCGCGCGGGCTATGTCGAGGATGACAATCTCGTCGGCACGACGAATCTGCTTAAACGGTGGTCAGAAATTTCGCCTAACGAACGGGCCACCATGGGCGAAAACGCGCACGCCTGTTTCGCCAATCGGTTCGAAATCGAACGCGCCACCGACTCGCTTTTGGCAGCGATTTCCAACCCAGCCCGGCGGCATCCGTGAAAATGCATGTTCATCCGTGGCGATGTTTCTGCTTGGTTAGGTTCTAACTAGCGATGGAACCGAAAGTCCCCGTAAAACCCGATCAAAGCGCAGCCCAGGAATCCCCCTGGTCCCGCCAGGACAGGGTGATGCGCTTGCTCTGGGAATTTTGTTGGTTCGTCTTTTGCGTTTGGACGCCCAAACCCGCCAATCCCTGGCGTTTGTTTTGGCTGGGTCTTTTCGGCGCAACGATTGAAGGCAAACCGTTCGTGCACCAGCGAGCGCGGATCACCATCCCTTGGCACCTCACCTTGCGAGATCGAGCCTGTCTTGGCGACCGGGCCAATGCTTATACCCTCGGTCCGATTGAAATCGGCGAGCGAGCCACAGTCGCGCAGGAGGCGTATCTCAGCACCGGCAGCCACGATTTCTCTCATCCGGCGCTCCAGTTGGTTACCGCCAAAATCACAATCGGTCCCGACGCGTTCGTTGGCGCGCGCGCCTTTGTCATGCCCGGTGTCGAGATCGGCGCTCGCAGCGTCATCGGGGCCTGCTCCGTCGTGACAAAGGATGTTCCGGCGGATGTGTTCGCAGCCGGCAACCCCTGCACCGTCTTGAGACCGCGCCCATGAGTTTTCCGGGTCGGAATTTCCTGGTTCATTGCTTCTGGGTCACGGTCGGCCGGTTCCCCAAGGTCCGGGTGTGGTTAACGAAGCTTTTCGTCCCGTCCCGTGATTTCGATGTCGAAATGTTCGGGACGCGTCTCCGGATTAATTCGCGGGAGGAAATCGGGCTCGCTCGCGCCGGACGGCAGGCGAACAGCAACATTATTTTCCGCGATGAAGTCGCGACTCTGTTCAATCTTTCGATGCTTCTTCAACCGGGCGACGTCTTCGTCGATTGCGGCGCGAACGTAGGGCTCTACAGCTCGATCCTGAGCCGATTCGCGAACGCTTACCCGGAATCGAAATTTGTCGCGATCGAACCGAATCCCGAAACCGTCCAGCGCTTGCGTGAGTCGGTCCGCAACTCGCCGGTTAGGGTCCTCAACGTGGCTCTGTCGAACCAGAAATCGGAACTGGCTTTTAAGCGCGGGATCACTTCCGGAGTTTTCATGGTCGCCGGGCCGGGTGACCCGGTCGCCATGTCGGTGCCGTGCGAGAGATTGGATTCATTGCCAATCCCGGACGGCGACTTGATCTTGAAAATCGACGTGGAAGAACATGAGCTCCAAGTCCTGGAAGGCGCCGAGGAATTGCTGAAATCTGGGCGGGTCAAAGTGGTGTATCTCGACGGCTACAGCTCGAAGTTGATTCCGCCGCTGTTGGAACGTAACGGCTTCCGATTTTTCGACGGTCGCACCTTTGCTCGCTCCGATCACGAGGTCCCGCCTTATTCGCTCCTCGCCATTCACAATTCGCGGTTAGGAGCGGGATGAGCGCGCCCGGCGAGAACGCCGTTCCTGTTTCTGTGATCGTGCCGGTCCGCCAGGAAGCGGCGAATCTGCCGCGCTGCCTCGATTCCGTGAAATGGGCGGACGAAATTTTTGTCGTCGATTCGCAGAGCACTGATGCCACCCCGGACATCGTCACCGCGCGCGGCGCCAAACTGGTCCAGTTCCAATTCAACGGCACCTGGCCGAAGAAAAAAAACTGGGCGCTCGAGAACCTGCCGTTCCGAAATGAATGGGTTTTCATTCTCGATGCCGACGAAGTCCTGCCGCCGGATGCCGAACCGGAATTCGCCAGCGCGATCGCGAATGCCGGTAAACTGGCCGGTTATTGGATCAACCGCCGTTTCATGTTCATGGGAAAATGGCTGCGTCATTCTTATTACCCTAATTGGAACCTGCGATTGTTCCGGCACTCGTTAGGCCGTTATGAGAAGCTCACTGACGCCGATACCCGGAGCGGAGACAACGAAGTCCATGAGCACGTAATCGTCTCTGGTCCGACCGGGCGACTTCGCTCCGAGATGGATCACTACGCTTTTCCCAGCGTCGAAGTTTTCATCGAAAAGCATAACCGCTATTCGAATTGGGAGGCGCGAGTTTCAGCTGACCGACAATTGTCCGGGAGCGCCGCTCAGATCAGCAAAGGCGATGTAGGCCGGCGCCGCCGCCTCAAGCAGTTGTCGCAACGACTGCCATTCCGGCCCCTCCTGCGATTCCTTTACATTTATATCTGGCAGAAGGGCTTTCTCGACGGCCGGGAAGGTTACTACTTCGCGCGGCTGCACGCCGTTTACGAATTTCTCTCTGTGGCGAAGACCTACGAGCTGAACAGGACGGGACGACGCTAACCTCATGCGAGTAATTGTTTGGGGGATCAATTACGCGCCGGAGTTTACGGGCATCGCGCCGCACAGCGTGGCCATTTGCGAGTTTCTGGCCAGAAAGGGGCACGACGTCGAGATGGTGACCAGTTTTCCTTACTATCCGACCTGGCGAAAGCGTTCGGAAGACCTGGGCAAACTCTACACTACCGCCTCGCTCCACGATGTCCGCGTTCGCCGCTGCTGGCATTTTGTCCCGACACGCGTCTCCGCGATCAAACGGATATTCCATGAAGCGAGTTTCGTCTTCACATCGATGATGCGGATCCTGACGCTTCCGCGTCCGGACGTTTTCGTTGTCGTTTCGCCGCCTTTATTGCTCGGCGCCGCGGGTTGGTTTGTCGGCAAGCTCAAGCGCGCGCCGTTTGTATTCCATGTCCAGGATATGCAGCCGGATGCCGCAGTGGGCCTGGGAATGCTGAAGCCAAACGCTTTTACGCGCGCGCTCTATGCGCTGGAGGCGTACGCCTATCGTCATGCCGCGAGAGTGTCAGGCATTACCCGCGGCATGTTGAAAACCTTCGCGGCGAAGGGCGTTCCCGAATCAAAGCTCGTTTATTTTCCGAATGCGATCGAGCTGGCCACGGAGGATCCCGCGCCTCCGCGTGGCGAGTTTCGGCACCGCTACGGTTTTAGCGACGATCAATTTCTCGCCATCTACGCCGGCAACCTCGGCGTAAAACAGGGCCTCGAAGTGTTGCTCGAGGCGGGCCGCCTGCTCCGCGATCCGCGGATTCGCATCGTGATTTGCGGCGACGGCGCGCAGCGCGAAGTCCTCGCGGCGCGCGCTCGCGAAATGCAGTTGTCGAATTTCAGCATGCTTCCGTTGCAGGCCGGTCGCGATTATCGGGCCCTGCTGGTCGATGCCGATGTCTGTTTCATCACCCAGCAGGCCGGCGCCGGGAATTCCTTTTTTCCGAGCAAGCTGCTCGGTCTTCTGGCCGAATCCAAAACCGTGATCACCGTGGCCGCGCCGGAATGCGAGCTCGCCCTATCGCTTCGGGAAGGCGGATTCGGCGTAAATATTCCGCCGGGTCAGCCGCAAGAGATAGCTGCGTTACTTGATTCGCTGGCGCAGGATCCGCGACGGCTGGCCGAGTTCGGCGCGGCCGGGCGTCGTTATGTTCAGCAATTCGAGAAGAGGGGCGTGATGCAAAATTTCGAGAACGAGCTGAAGGGGCTCGCGCTCGAATTTCAATAGGCGCTGCGCGGCGGCACGATCACGTGCGCGAAGGTGCGCAAGATGATCCCGCACTCAAGCGAGAGGTTCCAGTTCTCGAGATATTCGATGTCGCAGGCGACGCGATTTTCGATATCGGCGCTGTTCCGCGCTTCGCCGCGGAAACCGCGGACCTGAGCGAGACCAGTGATTCCTGGCTTCACAAAAGCGCGCACGTGGTAGTTCGCCATTAACTGCGAAAACTGATTGTTGTGTTCGATCAGGTGCGGCCGCGGGCCGACGATGCTCATGTCGCCGAGGAGCACATTCCAGAATTGCGGGACCTCGTCGATACTCAGCTTCCGAAACCATTTCCCCAACGGATAGACCCGCTCGTCGCCGTCTCGC
>JBJMXC010000226.1:0-28256 GCA_045809825.1 Chthoniobacterales bacterium
CCATGAATGCTGCGACCGCGATTCCAACGGAGAGGAAGCTGTTGGCGAGTTGCTTCTTCACTGCCGTAATCGTGCTCCCTCGTCGTGATCGATTTTCCCGGCGCTGGTTCGAGCGGAGCAGGATGTGCGATTAGGATTTCTAAGAGCCGTCGCTCAATGCCGCAATCCCCGGGAGCTCTTTCCCCTCGAGCAATTCGAGCGAAGCGCCGCCGCCGGTGGAAATAAACGTCATCTTATCGGCAAGCCCAGCCTGCTTGACCGCGGTAACTGAATCTCCCCCACCGATAATGGTCGTGGCTTTCGAGCTGGCGAGCGCGTCAGCGACCGCCGCTGTCCCCGTTGCGAAGGCCGGTATTTCGAACACGCCCATGGGCCCGTTCCACAAAATCGTCTTCGCCTTTCCAATCTCGTCCTCGTAAAGCGCGACCGTCGCGTGTCCGATATCAACCGCCTGCCAGCCGTCCGTCACGCCGTGGCTGGTCGTGACTCGGCTCGTGTTTCGCCCGGATGAACCTGGCTCGATCTTTTGCGTTTCGACGGCATCGACCGGCAGAATAAAGCGGACCCCCTTTTGTTTCGCGAGCTCGACAAGCTCACGGGCCAGATCAAGTTTGTCGGCCTCAACCCGGCTCGCTCCGACCGGGATCCCCTGCGCTTGCCAGAAGGTATTCGCCATCGCGCCGCCGATCAGGATTGTGTCGGCCTTTTCCATCAATGCTTTGATGACCCCGATCTTGTCGGACACTTTCGAGCCGCCGAGGATGACGACGAATGGCTTCGCCGGTTTGGCCAGCTCGTTTGAAAGATATTGGATTTCTTTCTCCATCAGGAAACCCATCGCTGATTGCTTCACGAATTTCGTGATCCCGGCGGTGCTGGAATGGGCCCGATGCGCAGCGCCGAAAGCATCGTTCACATAAACGTCGCCAAGTTTCGCGAGCGCTTCAGCGAACGCGGCGTCGTTCTTCTCCTCACCGGGATGGAAGCGCACGTTCTCCAGCAAGGTCACGTCTCCTTCTTTCATGTCCCGAATGATTGCTTCCGGGATGGCGCCGGTGGTCTCCGTGCTGAAAGCAACCGGGTGATTGATCAGGCTGTGAAGATAATCAGCCACCGGGCGGAGCGAATATTTGTCCGACGGTTTCCCTTTTGGCCGCCCAAAATGGGCCATGAGGATGGTCTTCGCGCCGTTCTCGCGCAGGTAGTTTATCGTGGGCAGGCTTTCGCGGATCCGGGTGTCGTCCGTGATAGCGATCTTGCCGTCGCGCTCCTCGGTCGGAACGTTGAAATCAACCCGGACGAGGACTCGCTGTCCCCGCACTTCTAGATCGCGAAGAGAGAGCTTGTTCATTCTGGCTAGTTTAGTGGCGCCAAAGCGGAATTCACTACTGCTTTAGTCCCACGCCTGACAGTTATTTCCCGAGAAGTTCCAGCATCTGGACGCAGCGATTGCTGTAGCCCCACTCGTTGTCGTACCAGCCGACGATCTTCACGAATTTACCGCCGTGGGTCATCGTAAGTTTGCTGTCGAAAATGCAGGAATGCGGATTGCCGACGATGTCGATCGAGACCAGCGGTTCGTCGCTGTATTCGAGGATGTTTTTGAATCGCTTGCTGCCGGCAGCTTCCTTGAAGGCGTTGTTGATCGATTCGACGGTCGCGTCTTTCTCAACGATCGCGGTAAAGTCAGTGACCGATCCGTCGGGCGTAGGAACGCGAAAAGCGCCGCCGTTCAGCTTTCCGTTCAATGCCGGGATCACTTCGCCAATCGCTTTCGCAGCGCCCGTGCTCGACGGGATGATGCTGACCGCGCCCGCCCGGGCCCGTCGCAAATCTTCATGGGGCAGATCGAGGATGCGCTGGTCATTCGTGTAACTGTGGATCGTGCTCATGAACCCGTTCACGATGCCGAAATTGTCGTGCAGCACTTTCGCCATCGACGCCAGGCAGTTCGTCGTGCAGCTCGCGTTCGAGATTATGAAGTGTTTGCTCGCGTCGTAGAGCTCGTCATTGATCCCAAGGCATAGAGTCAGGTCGGGGTTCTTGGCTGGCGCGCTGATGAGAACGCGTTTCGCTCCGCCTTTCGAAAGATGGAGCTCGGCCTTGTCCCGGCTCGTAAAGAAGCCGGTCGATTCGAGGACAACATCCACGCCAAGATCTTTCCACGGCAGATTGCCGGGATCGCGCTCCTTCAGGACCCTGATCTTATGGCCGCGGACGATGATGTTCTCGGGATCGTAACTGATTTCACCTTCGAATTTTCCGTGAACCGAGTCCCACTTCAGAAGATGCGCGAGGGTGTGGGTGTCAGTGAGATCGTTGATCGCGGCGACGTTTTTAACATCGCCTTGTTCCATTGCCCGGAGGACGTTGCGACCGATTCTGCCGAAGCCATTGATGCCGTAGGTAGCCATAGATAGATTTTCGAATTGCGATTTTCGATTTTCGATTGCTGAGCAAGATTTCAGCAACGGGTTAAGGGGCGGAAATTAAGATGGGTCACCGGGCGAAGCAATTGCGAAGTCAGGTTGTGATCGCGGTCTTGGCCGCGCTGTCGTTGGTGCAAACCGCGGCGGGCGCCAAAAGCGATCCTTCAGGCGTGATAACAATCGTCGCGCTCGGTGATAGCCTGACGGCCGGTTACGGTCTGTCACGGAAACAGGCGTACCCGGCATTAATCGCGGAAAAGATGCGCGCGGCCGGTCACGAATTCGAAGTGATCAACGCCGGGGCTAGCGGGGACACTACCGCTGGAGGATTGCGCCGGCTTCCGGCAATTCTGCGCGCCCACAAGAGAATCGACATCCTCGTTCTCGAGCTCGGGATCAACGACATGTTTCGCGGAGTCGAAATCGGCCAGATTCGCGACAACCTGCAAGCGATCATCGACCAGACCCGAGCGCGTCATCCGGAGGCGAAGATTGTCGTCGCCGGCATGCAGCTGCCCGGATATTCGAGTCAGGATTACGTCAGCGCGTTTGGCGCCGTTTTCGCGAACCTCGCCCACAAGAATAACGCCTCGCTCATCCCGTTTTTTCTCGAAGGCGTTGCCGGTGATCCATCATTGAACCAATGGGACCGCGTCCATCCCAACGCCGCCGGCCAGCGCATTCTTGCTGAAAATGTCTGGCGGGTGCTCGAGCCGCTGCTCCCGGAAGTAGCGGCCGTGCGCCGATAAGCTTCCGAATTCAGGCCGCCGGCTGCTGCTGAGTGAGGCAATGGAATGCGCCGAGACCCCAGATTAATTCAGTGCAATCAATCGGCACGATCTGGCGTTGCGGAAAACACTTTCCCAAACTCGCTTCGGCTTCGGCGTCCTTCGGATCGTTGAACGTCGGCAGCAAGACACATTCGTTCGCGATATAGAAATTCGCGTAGCTGGCCGGCAGCCGCAGATCTTCGCGATCGATCCGCGCCGGCATCGGGAGCGTCACAATTTCGAACGGCGCGCCTTTCCATTTCATCCTGCGAAGTCGCGCCAGATTCTCCTGCAACGGCTCGTAATTCGGATCATTGCGATCCTGCTCGACGACGGTGACGATTGTTCGCTCGTCCACAAACCGCGCCAGGTCGTCCACGTGCCCGTCGGTATCGTCTCCCTCGATCCCCTCGCCCAACCAAAGAATTTCAGTGACGCCCAGAAAATCGCGAAGCCGTCCCTCGATTTGCTCGCGCGAAAACGTCGGGTTGCGATTTTCATTCAACAAACAACCCTCCGAAGTCAGCAAGGCGCCGGCGCCGTTCAGGTCAATCGACCCCCCCTCGAGAATCATCCGCGGATAAAAGACCGGGACTTCGAGGATTTCCGCCACTCGTGTCGGCACAACTTCATCCAGATCAGACGGCGGATATTTGCCACCCCAGGCGTTGTAATCCCAGTCAACGACGGCTAGCCGAGGTTCCTCAGCGCGCGTTAAGAAAATTGGCCCGTGATCGCGACACCATGGCTCGTTTGTCGGGATCCGATAAAAGGTGAGACGCTCACCAGGCAAACCAGCGAGGACCGCGCGCGCTTCCGCTTCATGCGCGCCGTTGCAGACGTTGATGCAAACCGGCTCGGAACTGAGCAGTGCTTCTACCATTCTCCGAAAAGTCGGCATGACGCGGTCGTAGGCGCCGGGAAAACTGATCCCCTCGCGGCGCGGCCACGAAAGCCAGGTAGCGGCGTGCGGTTCCCATTCGGCCGGCATTCGATAACCGAGGCTGGCCGGTTTCTGCGCGGGATCAGTCATCTCGAAGCCTTAGCATGGGCTGGAGAAAGGTCGACGCGAAAGGGCGCTTGCGGCCTGACAAACCCTTCGGGCACCTTTCTAAAAAAAAATCCATGCACGTATCCGCTCATAGCCGAAGATTTAATATGAAAATAAAGACTCTTTTTTTCACTTTAATGGCCACGGCCGTGGCAGCCGGCACGCTAGCGGCGGCCAGTCTCATGCAAACCGTGAACAATATTAATGCTGACGCCAAGAAGGACCCTGCCCGGGCTCTGCAATCAATCTCAGCCAGCACCAAGATCCCCGTCGCGACCTTGGAAAAAGAAAAAGCGAGGCACGCCAGCCTAAGCTACGGCGACTTATTCGCCGCTCATACGATTGCGAAGACGTCGGGCAAGAATTTTGATGAAATCGCGGCCATGAAGGAAAAGGGCCAGACTTGGGATAAAATCGCGGACGCGAACGGCGTGTCTACGGACTCTAACAAAAAGGCGGCGGATAAGAACGCTCCGAAACCCTCTCCCACGCCAACGCCGCTAAAGAGTTACCAGCAGCAACAGAACGATCGCTATAAGTGAGTCGGCGTCCCGCGATCGTGGGGCGGTAGAACGACAAAATTTCGGCCTTCGCCGCGGGTAGAGAAGCCCGCGGCGAGGGCTCACCCGCGGAACGACTTTAGATAACAGCGAGCGTCCGCCTTTGCTGCGCAGCCAAAAGCTGGGGAAACTCAATCGCGGCCGGCGAAGAAGTGTTCCCGATGAAGTGCGCGGCGAGGTTGCGCAGGGCCCGCCACCGCTCCCAATCAAGCTCCGGAGCTCCCACGATGTGGCGGAGCAAACTGCGCCACTCCATCAACGCGCGCTCGATGTCGCCGTGACGGAGCGATTCGTTGGTCAATCGATAGCGCGCGGTGGGGTTAGCCACCAGCTCGCGGATCGTTTCGGAAGCTCCCGAGCCATATTGAGTCGGCACTCCCATTTCCAGGTAACCCGGATAATCTGCCCGACCATAAATGCGCTGGCAGAGAATCCCGAGGCGCCCGCCGAGTGGCGCGTCCTCGCCGGCAAAACGCGGTCCGGCCCGGATATTCGCGAGATCGAAGACGAGATCGTCAATCGGATAGGTTTCATCCTCCAGGGCGGCGGCGATCGCCAATCCCTCGCCTGCGTGGAAAAAAGAAAAAAGGATGCCGCGGCGGGTCGGTGTCCCATCTTCCGAGGCCAGACCAAGCTGGCGCCACGCCCAGGCCGGCGATTGGGTGATCGCGACGGTGCTGTCGTGTTCCAGTTGATCGCAGGCCCGGCAAACGAGTGGCAACGCATCGCGCTCCAGCGGCTCCAGCAATGCGGTTCCCCGAGAATCGATGAGCGCCTCGATGACGATCGCGGAAAAATCGATTCGAGCGGAGATGGTGTTCGCGCGTTCCACGATCTCGGCGATTTGGCCGCCCGTGACTTCGGGAATTAACGGCAGCACGATTTGGTCGAAACGCGCTCGCGTCATTGATTGTAGCGGCGGTCTGTGACCGTCGATCTGGCTGCCACTGGATTCGTTTCCGCGCTCATAGACCGCCGCTACAGCAGAAAGCTTTTTCCGCAGCCATTTCACCGGCGCGATTTGATCGTCGCCAACAATCGTGCCGAGCGGGATTTCGCGGCCGTAGATTCCTTTGTCCCGGAGCTTGCAAAGGTTCCCGAAGCCGCGCCCATCGAGCATCCGCGGAACTGCAAGAGCACTGAGCCACTGTTCATTTTCGCGAACAAAGAGCTGGCCTAACGAAACCTTGCATATCGCGGACGGTTTCGGCTCCCATTCGCCAGCAGAGTTCAAAATCTCCCTGATCGGCCGTCGGACGAAGCGCGCCCGCTCGGCATCAACCCAAAGCCCGCATGGCCTCGGACCGGTCGACAACGAATGTTCTGCGCCGATTGGCACGGTCTGCGTGCTGAAGAGCGAACGGCTCAGGTTAACCGCCGCGGCGAATGGGATGTCGTTGTAGCCGGGATCGGTCATCCCGGTCTGATGCGAGCCGTTGCCCCCGCCGGGATCACCGATCCCGGCTACAGCTGCGCCGCGCATGACACTGAGCAGGCTCGGCCAATCCACCTGGGTCGCGCGCTTCAATTTTCGCGGCCGCGCATCCCCGAGCCGCGGGATGTCCGGAAGCATCAGGACATACCCGGTCTCGTCCAGACCTCGTCGGCCGGCGCGGCCGAACATTTGCAGGAGCTCATCCGCCTCAACGTGCCGTTCGAAGTTGCCCGCCTTGTAACGCGTGTCGGTGACCAACACTGAACGCATTGAAAAATTAATTCCGGCCGCGAGTCCCATCGTTGCCACGACGACATTGAGCTGTCCGTTTTTCGCGAGCGGCTCGATCAAGCCGGCGCGCACCGCGTAACTGAGACCGCTGTGATGGTAGGCCACCCGGTTGCGCAACAATTTCGCCAATTTTTTTCCAGCGAGCGCTTCCTGTTCGGACGAGAGAGACAACGGGTCACGAAGCGAAATCGCCGACGCAATTGCCTGCGCCATTTCCTCGCTCGCGTTCCGGCGCGGGGCGAAAACGAGCACTGGGGCTAGCTCGGCCCGCAAGGCCCGGCCGATCATCCGCGGCCAGAAACTTCGGCTCTGGACGAACTGCGAATCCGGCAACGTCTGCAGATCGATTTCCTCGAGCGGAACTGGCCGCTCGGCATGAGTAATGAGGACAGGATCGCGCCCGATTCTCTGAAACCAGGCCACGATATCCTGGGGATTCTGGACACTACCGCTCAGGAGAAGCAATTGCGTGTGGGCCGGCGCGAGGGCGAGGGTCAATTCGTAATGCACGCCGCGGACGGGATCCGCGATCATCTGATACTCGTCGACGACCAGGAGCTTCGGGCCGTCCCGGCGCAGAAAACGGGCACGCTGCGTTTCCAGCGTTGCGACCAGGACTTTGGCGTTGAGATTCAAGGCCAGGTCACCCGTCGCTATGCCGACATCCCAGCCGCGGGTTCGCCATTCCGCGAGCTTATCGTTAGCGAGCGCACGCGTCGGAACGGTGAAAATCGCCTGCCCTTTCAGCGACGGATACAGCAATTCGAAAATGTAGGTCTTGCCAGACCCCGTAGGCGCCTGGACCACGACATCTTTTCCATCGCGAAGCGCCCGGACGGCTTCCTGTTGCCAGAGATCAGGGACGACCAAGTTGACCTCGAGCCCCTTCAACATTCGCCAAGATCATGCGTCGGGCCGCCGCATTCAACCATCCGTCGAAATCCCGATGGTTGAACGATCTATTCTACTAGCAGGAATTCGTTCTTTACGTAGAATCGTTCGCGAGTGAACAAAAAACGGCCCCCCGAAAATTCCAAGGTCGCGACCGGAATTTCGGGTTTGGACGATATCCTTAACGGCGGTCTTCCCGCCCGCCGTCTTTATCTGATCCAGGGTCAGCCGGGCAGTGGCAAGACGACGCTTGCCTTGCAATTCCTTCTCACGGGAGCCCGTGCCGGCGAAAAAGTTCTCTACATCAGCCTGTCCGAGACGCGCGAGGAAGTGGAAGAAGTGGCACTTTCGCACGGATGGTCGCTGGAAAACGTCGAAATCGTCGAGCTATCCGCGATCGAGAAACAGCTGGAGCTTTCCGAGCAGAACACGCTTTTTCACGCTTCGGAAATTGAGCTTACCGAGACAACCAAGCTCCTTCTCGAAGCGGTCGACAAGGTCCGGCCCACTCGATGCGCTTTCGATTCGCTCTCGGAGCTTCGTTTGCTTTCGCATGACGCGCTTCGTTACCGGCGTCAGATCCTGTCCTTCAAACAATATTTCGCAGGGCGTAACTGCACGACGTTGCTTCTCGATGACAGCGGTCACGAAGGGACGGACAGTCACGTTCTCAGCCTCGCTCATGGCGTTCTGATTTTGCAGCAACTCGCGCCGGAATACGGTGCAGCCCGCCGGCGGCTCACCGTGCAGAAAGTGCGTGGAACCACTTATCGCGGCGGCTACCACGACTACGTTATCGCAACCGGTGGTATCGAAATCTTTCCCCGGTTGGTCGCGGCAGAGCATCACCGCCATTTTACTAATGAGAACCTGAGCTCTGGTCTTCCGGAATTGGATGAACTCCTTGGCGGCGGGTTGCCTCGCGGAACGAGCACGCTCTTTTCCGGGCCGCCAGGTTCCGGGAAGTCGAACGTGGCGCTGACCTATGCGATAGCAGCGGCGAGCCACGGCGAAAAGGTGGCAATTTACACTTTCGACGAAAGCCTGCCGGTGTTGTTTGCGCGCGCTGCCGGTCTGAATTTCGGACTTGAGCAGATGGTGGAGGACGGGAGGGTGACCGTTACCCAGATTGATCCCGCCGAATTATCGCCGGGCGAATTAACCACCCGGATCCGCTGCGCCGTTGAGGAAGAAGGCGCCAAGGTTGTCTATATCGACAGCTTGAACGGTTATCTGCATTCCATGGGCGAGGAACGCTATGTGAATCTCCAGCTTCACGAGCTCATCACTTACCTGAACCAACAGGGCATTGTTACGATGATCGTCATCGCGCCGAGCGGCATGATGGGGCAGATGCAAAGCCCGATGGATGTCACGTATCTGGCCGATACCGTTCTGATGTTTCGTTTCTTCGAGGCCGATGGCGCCGTCCACAAGGCGGTCTCCGTGGTAAAGAAGCGCACCGGCCGACACGAGAACACCATCCGCGAGCTTTTCATCGATAGCGCCGGAATCCGAGTCGGTCCGCCCCTGGATCGGTTCCGCGGAGTCTTGACTGGCGTTCCGGTTTTGATGGATAAAAAACAGGAAAAACGGCGGCGCGCGCGCGGTCGCCGCGCGAATGAAAAGAAAAAAAGCTGACGACTCTTCTGGTGCCGTCCTCATAACCGCGCCGCTCGGCAAAGATGCGGTTCTCGCCGCGCAGGTTCTGGAGCGAGCCGGCAT
This sequence comes from Chthoniobacterales bacterium, assembly GCA_045809825.1. Classification (GTDB taxonomy): domain Bacteria; phylum Verrucomicrobiota; class Verrucomicrobiia; order Chthoniobacterales; family UBA10450; genus AV80. Next base: position 9,153 of record JBJMXC010000226.1, read on the forward strand.
TCGCGCAGAAATTTGCAGCCGGCTTCAGGACATTGCGGCATGCCTGGACGACACTACCAATGCCATCGTCGTCGCCGCAGAAGCGCTGGTCGCCAGCGATGTTCCATCGCTTTTGGATCGCCTCGAACGCCAGCCGCCGTGGTCGGACATTCCGTTGATCATTCTCACCGGCAGCGGTCGCAGCGATCAAGCGAGCCGACCGGCTCTCGAAATCTTCGGCCCGAAAGCAAATGTCACTCTCTTGGAACGGCCGCTTCAAGCCGTCACTCTTGTCAGCACACTCACCGCAGCGTTGCGGGCCCGGCGGCGGCAATACGAGGTCCGCGATTTGATCGAACAGCGCGAGACTGTCCTCGCCGGAATCAGCGATGCCTTCTCCGCCCTGGATTTTGATTGGCGTTACACCTTTGTGAACGACAAGGTTGCGGAGCTGGCCGGCGTCCCGAAGGAGCAAATCCTCGGCCGGGTCATCTGGGAAATCTTTCCGGAGGCCGTGGGCGGAGAATTTTTCCAGCGATGCCACAAAGTCATGGAAACGCGGGTCCCGGCCCATGGCGATTTTTTTTACCCGCCCTGGGGCCGTTGGCTGGACACTCGGATTTATCCGACGAAAGAAGGCATCATTATTTTTCGGGCGGACATCACCGACCAGAAAAAACAGGAAGCACTCGCGCAGGAGCGCGAGACGAGATTGCGCGAGAGCCAGGAGCGCCTCCAGCTCGCCACCGAAGCCGCGGACATCGGCACGTTCGATTTTTTCCCCAACACCGGTGAACTGCAATTCTCCGATCGCAGCCGGCAGATGTTTGGCATTCCGTCAGAGATGAAGTTGAGCTACGACACTTACCTGGCCGCCGTCCATCCGGACGATCGCTACATCGTGCATGAAACCGTCGGGCGCGTCCAGGACCCCGCGAGCGGCGGACGTTTCCATATCGAATATCGAACACTTGGAATTGCCGACGGCCGCGAACGGTGGATCGCCGAACGCGGGCGGGCGCTAATCGATTCCGAGGGAAAGGTGACGCGTTTTATCGGCACGATGCTCGAAATCACGGACAGGAAGAACGCCGAGATCCTGCTGGAGAACGCGAAGAATGAAGCCGAGGAAGCGAACCGGGCCAAAGACCGTTTCCTGGCCATGCTGTCGCACGAGCTGCGCACGCCGTTGACGCCGGTCCTGATGACGCTGGCTGCCCTTCGCCGCGAACCGAACCTCACCGACGATGTCCGGCGCGATCTCGAAGTTCTGCAGCGCAATGTCGAACTTGAAGCGCTCCTGATCGACGACCTCCTCGACCTGACCAGGATCGCGCATGGAAAATTGGAGCTGCACAGCGACGCGGTCGATGTCCACGGCACAATCGAACACGCGCTCAGCATTTCCGCGGCGGACATCGCCACGAAAAATATTCGCGTGATTCGCCACTTCGAAGCGCGGGAGCACCATTGCTGGGCCGATCCCGCGCGGCTCCAGCAGGTGTTTTGGAACCTGGTCAAGAACGCGGCGAAGTTCACTCCTGATGGCGGCCAGATCGAGATCCGCACGCGCAATACCGAGACCCATCAAATTGTCGTCGAGATCAGCGATACCGGCATCGGCATCGAGGAGAAGTTAATCCCGCGGATCTTCGATGCTTTCGAGCAAGGCGGTCATACGATCACGAGCAAATATGGCGGGCTTGGCCTGGGCCTGGCCATCAGCAAGCGCGTCGTCGATCTGCATTCCGGGACGATCAAAGTCGAGAGCGCTGGACCGGGCCATGGCTCTACCTTCACCGTCACCCTCAACGCGATGGAAACATCGTTGCTCGAAGGGCCCGTCCTTTTCCTCGAGAGCGAGCCGCCGGCCGTGAAACACGTGCAGATTCTTTTTGTCGAAGACCACGAAGATACCGCTCGCGTCCTGGGCCGCATCCTGCGCAATGCGGGCTTCGACGTCAGCCATGCCGGGACGATCGCGGAAGCGCGCACCCTGGCCGCGGGTCGCCACTTCGACCTGCTTATCAGTGACCTCGGTTTGCCCGATGGCAGCGGGCTCGACCTCATGAAACAATTGCGCGAGACCCAGGCAATGAAAGGAATCGCCCTGAGCGGTTTCGGGACCGACGAAGATGTTGCCGCCAGTGCCGCTGCGGGTTTCGCGGCCCACCTCACCAAGCCGGTGGACTGGGAGCGCCTTCGCGCAGAGATCGACCGGATCGTCCCGGAAAAAGATTCCGTCACTCGCGCAGCGTAGGTGGATCGAGCGCTCCGCCGCTCGACACCGATCGTTTTCAACGTCAATCGCGCGACGGAGCGTGCGATCCACCTCTTACTTGCCGGCGAGCATCTTCTTAAATGCGGCCGACTGCGCGTCGACGCGCACATCGATTTTCACCGGCTGCCCCGGCGCATGATAGGTGTGGCAGGTGATGCAATCCGAAACCACTTTCGCCGCGGCTTTGTGGCACACGACGCAATTGGCTTTCGCGGGCATCAAGGCGTCGGATGTCTCGCGGCTCTGGCGGGCATGGTGGCAATCATCGCACCGCACGCTCGTATGCTTGGCGTGATTGAAATGGGCTTGCGGCATCCAGCGATCGACCAGGATTGGTTTTGTCACGACGGGCGCGGCAGCCGCGGCGCTTTTGACCTCGTGGCAAAATGCGCACCCGGCAAAATTTGCCCGCATCGCCGCCGTCATGTCGCGCTGCGGCTTGTAGGGATCGGTCGTAAAAAACACGGCACGTTCCAATTCTTCGCCGGAGCGAAACTGTTGCTGTAATTGCCGGACCTGCTGGGTCACGAAGCTTTGGATTTGGGCGTCGCCTGTAATTCCCCGCTTTAATCGAGCGTAGTCGCCGTATTGCGCCGGCAGGGTTCGAAGAAAATTGCGGACCAGCCCAACGTCGCCATGTGGAATTCGCAGGTCCGGGTTCCTGACATCGAACTGGAGTGCATGGCACGACTGGCAATTCGTTGCGAAACTGATTCGCTGATAAAAGCGCCCGCCCGGCTCGGGCTTGTGGCAGTAATTGCAGTCCAGCTTTTGCCCGTTCACCGGCGGAATGTCATTCGCGAAATGACGCTGGTGATTGAAACGCAGCACGTCAGGATCACGCGCTTTCTCCCTGATCAGCTGGAACTCCGGGTGATCGCGCTCGAACGACGCGAAGACCTGGGTGTATCCACGCGGCGGTCGCGGCATCTGGACAACGTTCTGTTGAGCGGGAATCGGCCGGAGATGAAATGCGTCTGGCGGCATCGTGGCGCCTTTCCTGGCGGACGCTTCCATGATCGCACTGTCGTTGTGGCACGATGCGCACTGCGAATCCGCCACCCGTTTCATTGAATCAGAACCGAGATGTTCCTGATGGCAGACCGAGCAGGAACGATTGTCGACCACGTTCGGTTCGTGGAGATCGTACTTCTTCGCAAAGCCGAGCGGCGGATGTTTCTCGTGGCAGTCCTGGCATTTTAGATCGACCGCGCTGAAGTCGATCCCGTTGTGAAAGCGCTCCTTGATGACGCTTTTGAATTTCGCCAGGGTCAGGTCGCTTCCGAACGCCGCGTTGCGATCGTGACACTGCGCGCAATCCTGTTCGAATTTCGCATGGTGACTCGAGATTTTTCCTGAGCTGAAAAATTCTTCGCTCGCCTTCTGTTGAAAGATCAACTTCTGGTAAGCGAGAATTCCGATGACCCCGCCGACAATGGCGATGAACGTCGCGCAGAAGCGCGCGACCCTCCAGGGGTGCTTCCGTTTGTAATAGCCGAGATTGCCTTTGTAGCGCTCGGCGATCTGCTTCTGGGTTCGGCTGGGCGTGGCCATGGCTCAGCGATGCTCCAGCTGCGGCGGTCGTGCTCCTGCTCGTGATCGAAACGGCCCTCTTGTCAGATCGATCACGAGCAGGAGCACGAGCCCCATTAGGAAAGAAGGAGGCGGCCGCATCAGTAAAGAAAGAGCGTTACGCTGGCGTGCCAGATGGTGAGGAAGAGGAGGAGAAACGAGAAAGGCACGTGGATGAAAAGCCATCCGTGAAGCCAATGCTGAAGTCGGACCTGGAGATCCAGCATTCGGCGCTCGTCGCACCACGCCTCAATTTCATCGACCCGACTCCGATAACCTTCCGCGACGCGCAACCTCGCGTATCGAAAGGTGTCCTCGGAAACGCGCCGATTGTTCAGGCGCATACGATCGCCGCGGCGCGCGCGAAGGTAGGGAATAATTTGACGGTCGATGAATTCGACCAGCGCGTCCTCTGAAGCGGGATCGGCGGGGGCCGCTGGCTTCGCCGGCGGTTTGGCTGGGGCCGGTTTGGCCGCGGTTGGCGTCGCCGCTTTTGGAGCGGCAGGTGTCGCCGGTTTCGGAGGTGGCGGCGTAGACGGTGGGATCACCCGCGCCGGAGCCGGAGGACTGACCGCGGCCGGCGCAACCGGCGGGGTCGAGGCGGGTTGATCCCCGGGAGGAACGTCACTGCGAGCGACTGGCGCTCCCGGAGGATCGCTTTGCACGCGCGCGGTCGGAGTTCCGATGGTTTCCGGTTTTGCCGGTGCGGGTGAGACGGCCGCGTTCGGGACGGATGCGGCGGGTGGCGCGGCGTTTTCCGGTTTCTCGGTTTTTGTTGCGGCGACCACGACAGGGGCGGCGATTGGCTCGGAACCAGTAGCCGATTTTGCGCGTGCAACTGGCGTGCTGAGCTCCCCTTTCGTCGACGCCATTACTGGGACTCCAACCGTCGCAGCTTTCGAGGCACTCGCCGCCGGGGCCGCGGCATCAGGTTTCTTCGGCGCGGGCTTGAAGGAATCGCGCATCTTTTCGGCGGCGACGACAAGTTGGGAACGGATGTGCGGGATCTGTTCGAAAACCGTTTCTGCTGGCAGCCGTTCTTTCATCAGACGCGGGACCAGATGCTGGAGGATCAGTCCGTAAACGCCACTGACCATAACCACCGCGTAGAGGGCCATCAGCAGCGTGGTCATCGGACCGCCGAAGCGAAACCCGCTATGAAGAAGGACGAGCGGGATCGTCAGGAACGTGAGCCAGATATGAGCGCGCAACCAGCGTTGCACTGTTCCGATGCGCCAGAGCGGGATTTTTTTGCGCAGACTGAGAAGTGCCGCAAAAATAAAAATCCCGAGTGAGATGGCCCCGAACCAGAGCCCGAGCGGGGTGCCGCCTACGGTGTGATGTTCGGTTGGCGCCTGGATCAGGGCCGGCGGCAAATGGAGCCACGACGGCAACTGTTCAGGATAAAAATTGCCAACGTAGAGAACACTGGCCGCCGCCGTGGCCAGCAGAACAAAAACAAACCAGGGAAGATGTTTCCAGTTGTTGAGCCGCATCTGCTCAAAATTCGAAATTATCCATTAGTGGGTGTGGTGCGTCTCATAACGGCGCGAGGGCGACCATTGGTCCTTCATCAAGCGGTTCTCGGCTTCGACCGCGTCACCGAAAAAGCGCTGGGGATCGACTCGTTTGGCGGCGTCGTGCGGACAAGCGTAGACGCAGCTTGGGACGGACAACTGGGTGCAGAGATCGCAGGTGTTCGCCTTGTAGGTCGTCGTCTTTTTCTTCTCCACCTTGATGGTCGGCGGAATGTTCGGGTTCGCCGACTTGACCTCGGTCTTCACTTCCTTGGTCACTTCGAGCGGGTGCATGTTGATGTTGCCGTAGGGACAAAGCTCCGCGCATTTGCCACAGCCGATGCACCAGTCCTCGATGATGATCTCGAGATTTTCTTTTCGGCGAATCGAGCCGACCGGGCATTGCGTCATGCAAAGCGGATCGCGGCACGACCGGCAGGCGGTGGCGACGAGGAAATGGTCGTAACGCAGTCCGTCGCGAAGTAACCGCGACACACCGTCATGTGCCTTCGCGCAAGCCTGGACGCAGGCGTCGCACCGGGTGCAATTATCCAGATCGATGAGGAGAAGATTCTGTGCTTCAAACAATCCCTGGTTCAGGTAATCGTCGAGATCGAGGCCGGCGGGCACGACCCGGCTCTGGGTCGCGACCATTCGCGCTTCCGCCACGGGTTCGAGCTGGGCGCGGACGTCGGGAAATTTTTCGAGCATCAGATTGAATTCGGCGCCCGGCACTTTTACGACGTCGACGGCATCGAGCGCGGTGCAACTCGCGATGCGCTTGATCGAACGGAGTAATCCTATCTCGCCGAAGAATTCGCCCCGGCTCAAGTAGGTCCTCACCATTTCGCCGCCCGGCATTGATTGCGATACCCGCACCATCCCGGAGCGAATCAGGTAAAAGGCGTCGGCCTCCTCGCCCTCCTTGCAGATGACGTCGTTCTGATTGTAGGAAACGAGTTCGACTCGTTCCTTGAGGTATTTCAGGAAGTCTTCACCGACCGTGCCGAAGAGCGGGACGCTGCGAAGATGAGTCTCGAGCGAGCGCTGGCGATATTTTTCATCCAGCTCGGTCTTGAATGACGTTCCCTTGAAAGTCGGCGCTTTTACTTTCGACGTCGCTTTCGATGCTTCCGACACCTGGCGGTTGCCGACGAGCATATCGAGGATAACCCGCAGCATCTCGACCATGACGCAGGGCTCACGCGCGATCACCGTGGCCGACCGCGGCTGGAAAGTGCGGCAGGTCATTTCACCAAAAAGCTCGCCCGGCCCGAGCTCGGCGATTGGTTTGTGCATCGGCAAATCGATGTTCGCGTCGATCCCGATAAATTTTCGCTGGTGCGCGTCGGCGCGGCGGTCCTGTCCGTCGTCGAGGAGGAAACTTTTCATGCGCGCGACGCTGCGGCCGAAGAATCCCCAGGCCGGGCGGGTCCGAAGATGAGCGAGTGGATTCTGGATCGAAATCTCGACGGTGCCGGAGACGATATAGTAGGCGGTGGAGCCGAACTCACCCTCGACGCAAACCGTCTCACCCTTGCGGTAACGGTGCAGGACCGCGGCGCCTTTCGCGTAACGGTCGAGCTGCGCGCCCGGAACTTCCTTCAACGCCGGCAGATATTCTAATAGCTGCTCGACGCTGAGTGGCTCCCCCGAAGTTAACTTTCCAGCCGTCTCGTCCATGGCGCCCCGCGATGATATGCAGCGGCAATGCGCGGGTGGAAGTTTTTTAAGTGCGTGATCGTACTACGCCGGGCCCCCCGCCAATTGCACCGCCGGCAAAGTGGAGAAGCTCCAAAATTTCGCCGCGCAATCGCAGAAAATCCGCGCTGCTTCGGTCGCGTGCCCGTTCGAGGTTCACCGGGATCGTCCGCTCAATCCGTCCCGGCTGCTGGGTCATGATGACAATTCGATCGCTCATGTAAATCGCCTCATCAATGTCGTGCGTGACCAGAAGCATGGTCGTCCCACGCGCCTGCCAGAGCCGAAGCACTTCGTCCTGCATCCGCATCCGGGTGAAGGCATCGAGCGCGCCCAGCGGCTCGTCGAGCAAAAGCACTTTCGGATGATTGATCAGGGCGCGCGCGAGCGCCACCCGTTGGGCCATACCGCCGGAAAGATGATGCGGATAGGCGTCGGCGAAACTTTCCAGCCCGACCAGCCGCATGAATTCGTCCACTTCGTGCCTCTTCTCGTGCAGGACTTTCCGCGCCACCAGCCCCGCCTCGATGTTGCGTCGGACCGTCAGCCACGGGAATAAATTCGGGTCTTGGAAGACCAGGCCGCGCTCCGCGTTCGGCGCACTGATTCTTTCCGGGCCGACGAATAATTCGCCAGAGTCCGGCGTATCGAGCCCCGCCACCAGGCGTAGCAGCGTCGACTTTCCGCAGCCGCTGGGACCAACGAGAGAGACCAGCTCCCCGGCGTTGAGTGAAAGGGATATGTCGTCGAGTGCCAGCCGCCGCGACCCTGAAACCTCAGGCGCGGGAAAACTTTTCCGGACCGCGTCGATCCGGAGCGACGACGCTTCCCTCGCGGCCGTCGCTACCATTTGATTACGCCCTTTTGCCAGACCAGGAGCCGATCGCGCACTTTAAAGAGCAACGTCATGATGGTGGAAAAAAATGCCGCCATGATAACGAGCGCCGCGAAAACTTTTCCGTATTCCGCCCACCCCTGGGCCCAGCTCACATACCAGCCCAGACCCGATTTTACGCCCACCGTTTCCGCAACGACCAGGGTGAGGAAAGACGCGCCCAGGCCCATGAAGAGCCCGATGAAGATGCTCGGAAGCGCGGCTGGGATCGCGACCCGAAAGATCAGGTAACGGCGCCTGGCCCCAAGCGTTCGCGCCACGTCGAGGTACGAGGCTCGTGTGTTCGAAATGCCGGAGGCCGTAAGCATCGTCACCGGAAACCAGACCGCGAGCGCAATCAGACTGGCAGCGGACAAAACCGCGGAAGGAGAAATAACCATCGCGAGCGGAATCCACGCCGTGGCGGGAATCGGCCCAATAACTTTCAGGATTGGCATTCCCCAGTAGCGAACCGGTTGCGACCAGCCAATGCAGATCCCGCTGATCAATCCCGCGAGCACGCCGAGCGCATATCCGCCAAGCAACAGGACCAGTGAATGCCAGGTGCTATCGAAGAGAAGAGCGCGGTCGTTAATCAAACTTTGGAAGACGCCGGCTGGACTTGGAAAATACGGCAGTGGCAGGAGCCGAAAACCGGTCGTGATCAATTCCCACGTCGCCAGCAACAGCAGCGCGGCGGCGAAGATTGGTCCCATTTGCCGCATCCGCGCTCTCAAGCCCGGCAACCAGAGTTGGGCAATCGCGAGGAGGAGCGACACAGCGAGGAAGTTTAAAAGGAAAACGAAAAAGGAACGCGTTTCCATGGGCGGTTCCGTCTTCGAGACGAGCCAGTGCGTCGCGAGGCAAATCAGATTCGCGATCGGTACCGGAAGCCAGGTCCGCCAGCGTTTGCCTTCGCGTTCGGCAGAGCGATCGGCCAACGTCGCGTCGGGTCTCGCCTGATTTATTTCCGGTCCGCGACGACTGGCTTCTTGCAACATGAGTCTTCCCTGTCGGCCAGAATCAGCTCCGCATAAAGACGGATGTCCTGATCGGGAGGGATCTGGCCGCCAGCCACTTTTTGCACTTCCAAGTTCCGGACCCACTCATCCGACACGCCGTCGAGATGAACGAATGCTTTTTGCGCCAGCGCCTGCACATCCGTGCTCGGGCTGAGCATGCCGGCAACTTTCATTTCCGCAGCGGCCGACTTCACCGCATCGTCCGCGCCGGAAACACTTGGGGCATAACGCAGATGCGAAATCGCGACTGTGTTCAGCTCGGGATTCGATGCGAGATATTTTTTCTCAACCGAGAGCCGCGCGGCTGCGGCCGGGTTGGTCTCGACCCACTTCGCGCCTTTTAACAGCGCGCGTGTCGCTGCCGCGGTTTCCTTCGGATGCGCGCCCAGATATTTTCCGTTCACGATTACCGCGCAGCAATACTCGTCTTTGTAAGGCATGTCCGCCGCCTGGTCAGCGACGTTCCGCACTTTGCCGTCGGCCAGCAACAAGCTCCCGATCGGCTCGGCATCCGCGACCGCGTCCACTTCGCCTTTATCCAGCGCGAGACCGAGCTCGCCGGCCGGAAAAACGCGCCAGCTCACGTCTTTGCTTGCGTCGATCCCATTCGCGCCCAGGACACGATTGGCAAAAATAAATGGAGGCGTGCCCATTCCCGGAACTCCGATCCGTTTCCCGCGCAAATCCTGGACTGTGCGGATCTCCCCTTTGGTGGACGCCTGGACACGGAGACACCCTTTATGGATGCCAGCCGTGAACCGAACATCGAGCCCCTGCTCGATCGGCTTCAAAAAATACATCACGAGGTGGTGAGTGATGTCGTATCCGCCGAGCGCAAGAACGTCCTTGTAGTTCGCCCATTCGCACTTCACCAGCTCGACATCGAGGCCTTCTTCCTTGAAGAAGCCGTTCTCGACCGCACTGAAGATCGGCGCCTCGCAGGTCAGGCCGATGTAGCCGACGCGGATCTTGTTCGACGCGCCGCCCGTTGCCGCGTTTTTCCGGCAACCTCCAAAGCCAACAGCGGCAATCGCAAACAAGATTGGAATCGAAACTCTCATCGCGGGTTTTAGAGCTAAATGAAATGTCGCAATAAGCAACGCTAATGCGTCGCGGACGCCGGTCAGCCTCCGGTGTAGGCGGGATCGGCGACCCCGCTGCCGAACTTAAAGCAACGAATACGGATCAACGTCCACCGCCGCGAAGACGTCTTCGGGCAACGGTAGCTTGTCGAGAGTCTCGCGGACGAGGCGGCTCAACCGCATGATCGCCGACCCGCGCATCAGGATGTGAAAACGAAATTGGCCCTGCAACTTCTCCAACGGCGCAGGCGACGGCGCGCTCAGAATGAACTCGGCGGGCAGAGCTTCCTTCAATCGGCGCGCAATCGTTTCGGCGGACAACTGGGCCCGGCCTTCGTGCGGGGAACGGACCGTGATCAGGACTACATGATTAAGCGGCGGGAAATCGCACCGCTCCCGAAATTCCAATTCCTGCTGGAAGTAACCGGCGAAATCGTGGTGCCGGGCAAACTGGATCGACGGACTAAAGGGCGTGTAAGTCTGGACGAACACTTCACCGGGCGTTTCCCCGCGGCCCGCCCGCCCCGCCACCTGGGTCAGTAATTGAAACGTTCTCTCGCCCGCGCGGAAATCCGGCATGTGCAAGGCCAGGTCCGCGTTGATGATCCCGACCAGGGTCACATTCGGGAAATGGAGGCCTTTGGCGATCATCTGGGTTCCAACCAGGATGTCGATCTTGCCGCTTCGAAACGAATGGAGCGTCTCGCGATACGCATCCTTTCGGGTCATCGAATCAGCGTCCATCCGCCGGACCACGGCGTCGGGAAAAAGATGTGCCACGTTCGCTTCCACTTTCTCGGTCCCGAACCCGGCATAGATCAACGCATCCTGCGAACAGGCCGGGCATTTCTTCGGCACCGCCGCAGTATGCCCACAGAGATGGCAACTCAAGCGCGCCATGCTGCGATGAAAAGTCAGCGCGACGCTGCAGTTCGGGCAATCCCGCGCCTCGCCACAATTGCTGCAAAGGAGCGAGGTCGAGAACCCGCGCCGGTTCAAAAAAAGGATGGTCTGCTCGCGTTTCTCGAGACGGGCCGTGATGGCGGCCCGCAGTTTCTCCGAAAGAATTGCGGCCGTTTTTTGTTTCCGCCGCTCCAATCGGAGATCGACGATTCGCATCAACGGCATCTGGTTGTCATCGACGCGCTGAGTCAGGTTCAGGAGCCGATACTTGTGCTGGGTCGCGTTGTGGTAACTCTCCAGTGATGGGGTGGCTGTTCCGAGCAAAGCCACGCAGCCTTCCATTTTCGCACGCACCACCGCCACATCGCGTGCGTGATATCGCGGCGCTTCCTCCTGCTTGTAGGAAGTCTCATGTTCCTCATCGACCACGATCAACCCGAGATTTTCCAAAGGTGCGAACACTGCGCTTCTCGCGCCGACCACGATCCGGGCTCGGCCAGCATGGATCTTATGCCATTCATCGTGCCGTTCCCCTTCCGAAAGATGACTGTGCAATACAGCCACCGTGTCCTGCGCCTCCGCGAATCGGCTCTTGAAGCGTTCGACCGTCTGCGGCGTCAGCGAAATTTCCGGGACGAGCACTATTGCTGTCTTGCCGCCTGCCAGCGTGGAATGGATCGCCTGCAAATAGATTTCCGTTTTGCCGCTCCCAGTTACGCCGTGGAGCAAAATCGGTTTCGCGTGCGCAGGCGCCGCTAACGATTCTTCGATCGCAATTAACGCCGCGGCCTGCTCTGGATTCAGCTCGAGTCTCGAGGAGGCGACGAATTCGTCAGTTGCATGCGGATCGCGCGCCACTGCTTCCTCGCGCAACGAAATCCAACCGCGGTTTTCAAGGGCGCGGAGGGTCTGGTTATCGAGCGCCGTCCGACGCAAAAGCTCCGCTGCTGCAACCGGCTGACTAAGTTTCGCCACCGCGTCCATCAACTCAGCCTGGCGGGGCGCGCGTCGTCGCAATTTCTCGAGCTCCTCCGGCAAAATTTCTTTCGCCGCCGAAACAAACAACTGCTTTTTCCATCCGACCTCGGCCCGCCGAATGACCTGCGGAAGCAAACTCCGCATGACCGTTTCTATCGGGCAGCAATAATAGGCGCTCATCCAGCGAGCGAGCTCGATCAGCTTTGCGTCAAGGACCGGCTTGTCGCCAACGACGGCTTCAATCGCACGAATCCCACTCGCCTCCGTTTCAGCCAGTAACGAGACCACCGTCGCCAGCGCCGATTTCTCCCGAAACGGCACCCGGACGCGCGAACCAATGCTCACCTTCTCGGCCAGCAGTTCCGGAATCAGGTAATCGAGCTCGCGATGAATCGCGCGATCGATGATGACACGGGCGTAGGAGGATTCGCTCATCGGCTCTGAAATTCTAATCGTGCTCGTGCTCCTGGTCGGGATCGATTACTTATCCATGAAACTTTTTCATTCACGAGTACGATCCGAAGGACGCGCACGTCACCATGGGCCGATTCCTAATCAAGCTGATAATCTGCGCGCTCCTCGCCGGAGCCGCCGGCGTCTTTTATCTTTCGATGCGCTCGGGCGATGCGCTCTACACCCTTTATGAATGGGTCAGTCCAGCCCGCTTCCAGCAACATGACGCGCTCATTCAGGCGGTCGCGACCGAGTATCATATCGATCCGATGCTGGTGAAGGCGGTGGTCTGGCGGGAGAGCCGGTTCGACGCCCAGAAGTTTGGGACCGCCGGCGAGCGCGGGCTCATGCAGGTGAGCGAAAAAGCTGCGGGCGAATGGGCGAAGCAAGTGAAGCGAGAGAATTTTCGCGTCGAAGAACTATTCGATCCGCGGACGAATATCGAAGCCGGCGCGTGGTATTTGCGGCGGGCGATCGAGCATTGGCAAAACCAGGCCGAACCGTTGCCGTTCGCCCTCGCCGAATATAACGCCGGCGCCAGTCGCGCCCTGCGCTGGGCCGGGAACGACGATACCAGGCCCGTCGCGGCAAATACTTTCCTGGCGAATATCGATTTCCCCGGGACCCGCAAATACGTCGATTCGATCATCGCTCGTTACGAATTCTACAAGCGCCGCGGGCGAATGTGATTTCAGCGCGCCCGGTCTGACCGCATACCAATCCTGTAGCGGCGGTCTATGACCGTCGTCGTTGCCCGAAAACATCAAAGCGTTCGAGGGTCATCGACCGCCGCTACAGGCTCGGCGTCGCAGAGCTCCGCCCTCCATGTTAACAGTGCATCGATGGACAAGGCCACGATCGCCGACGTTCTCGAGAAGATCGCCACCCTCCTCGAGTTGAAGGGGGAAAATCCCTTCAAGATCCGCGCCTACGTCAACGCCGCGCGGTCCCTCGAAACTTTCGGCGGAAACGCTGCCGATCTCGCCAACGAAGAGACACTCGAGAAAATTCCAGGCATCGGAAAAGCGATCGCGGCCAAGATAAAAGAGCTGGTCGAAACCGGTTCGCTCAAGTTCTTCGACGAATTACGCGCCGAATTTCCGGCCGACATTCTGGAGCTCTTTTCGCTGCCCGGCCTCGGCGCGAAAAAGATCAAGGCGCTCCACGAGAAATTGCAGGTCAGCTCGATCGCGCAGTTGCAGGAGGCCTGCGCCGCCGGCCGAATCGCCGAGTTGCCGGGCTTCGGCAAAACCACGCAGGACAAACTGTGCAAGGCGATCGATGAACGGCAGAAATACGCCGGCAAATTCCAGCTCGGCCAAATCGCGGGCGAAGCGGAGACCCTGCAAAAGGATCTGCGGGCGCATCCGGATGCGTTGCACGTTTGCATCGCGGGCAGTTATCGCCGCCGCAAAGAGATCGTCCGCGACCTCGATTTTATCGTCGCCACCTCAGCGCCGGCGGAAATTTCCGCGATCTTCATCCAACATCCGCTGGTCGAAAGCGTGATCGCGCAGGGGCCGACAAAATCGAGCGTGCGATTGCGCTCCGGCATCCAATGCGATCTACGGGTGGTGACTTCCGCGGAATATCCATTCGCGCTCAACTATTTTACCGGAAGCAAAGAGCACAACGTTGTCGTCCGGAGCCGCGCCCTGCAGCGCGGCTGGACCCTGAACGAGTACCGGCTCGGCGAAGTGCCTGCCGAACCGGCCGGCAAACAAAAGAAGGCTGCTCAAAAGATCCCGGTCATTCGTGAGGAAGCCGATTTGTACCGCGCGCTCGAGCTCGATTACATCCCGCCGGAGTTGCGCGAGAACTGTGGCGAATTCGACGCCGCCGCGGACGGAAAGCTGCCGCGGCTTATCGAAGCGGAAAATCTGCGCGGCACTTTTCATTGTCACACGACCGCGAGCGACGGCCGGAATTCCCTCGAAGAAATGGCTGCCGCTGCGCAGGAGCTCGGCTTGCAATACCTCGGGATTGCGGATCACAGCCGCAGCTCAATCCAGGCGCGTGGCCTCGACGAAGCGCGGCTCCGCGTTCAGCTCGCCTCGATCCGGAAATTGAACCGCGAGTTCGAAAACTTCCGCCTCTTCGCAGGCGTGGAGTGCGACATCCTCCGCGACGGTTCCCTCGATTTCCCCGACGAAATCCTGGGCGAGCTCGATTACGTCGTCGCCTCAGTCCATTCCGCATTCACAATTCCCGAAGCAGAAATGACAAAGCGGATAATCCGCGCAATCCAAAATCCCCACGTCACGATGCTGGCGCACCCCACTGGCCGCCTCCTCTTGCGACGCGATGCGTATGCGGTGGATATTCCTGCGATCATCGACGCTGCCGCCGAGACCGGAACCTGGATCGAAATCAACGCCGCCCCAAAACGCCTCGACCTCGACTGGCGGTGGTGGCCACTCGCAAAAGAAAAGGGCGTCAAATGCGTCATCAATCCTGACGCCCACGGCGTTGAGCGCTTGCAGGAACTCTGGTTCGGCGTCGGCGTCGCCCGCAAAGGCTGGCTGACGAAAAACGACGTCGTGAACTGTCTCCCACTCGGGAAAATCGAGGCAGCCCTCGGGTCCAAACGATCGGGGTAGCCGCGGCGCTCTGTCGTCGCGCCCCGACAGAACGGCGCGGCTACAGCTCCTTCTGCGGCATAAACATCGTCAGGCATTTGCACGCCCCGCCCGCCTTCAAAAACTCCGTCATTGGTAACGGGTGACAGGTGTATCCGCGTTCCTTTAACTTCGCCATCAGGGTCGGCGCGCCTTCCGGCATGACGATATGGCGCTCGAGGATGACGGCGTTGCAGGAGAAATGGACCGCTTCTTCCTCGGGCACGTCAATGAGATCGCTCAGGTGTTCGCGAATCGCCCGCTGGCCATATTCATCGAACGCTTTCGGGAACCAGAACGCGCCGCCATCCGGCAACGGACAAAAGCAGGTGTCGATATGATAGAAGCGGGGATCAACCAACTCCACCGAGATGACGAGACAGCCGAGCAGGTCCGCCACGGCCCGATGCGAATTGATGTCGGACCGGAATTTGTATCCGCAGAACAACGTATCGCCGCCGAAGAGCGCGTCACCTTCCCCCTCAAAAAACAATTCCTTCGGCAACCAGACAACTTCGTAGCCGTGCTCCTCCATCCAACGCGCGAAATGCGGCGCTTCGCCGGCGCGCTCTTCATGCCGGAAATTGCTCGGGATAAAACGACGACCGACCGTGAGCCCGGCGTTGGCGGTGAAAACCATGTCCGGCAATTTCGGCTGCGGCGGGACCAGCTCGATCTTGCACTCGAGACTGGAAAGCTTCTCGAATAATCCTTTCCACTGCGCCTGGACCAACGGCGTGTCCGCGCCGCGAGCGCGGCTCATCCACGGATTGATCTCGTACTCGATCCCATAATGATCCGGCGGACAAAGAAGCAGCTCGCGCATATCGGTGCGGCGCTAGCGCGCGAGTGTGTTTGTGAGTTCTCGCAGGAAAGGCTCGAGGTCCGAAACCAAACCCAGCGATTGGAAAGAACTGCGTTCGGTCAATCGGCTGACGGCGGCCGGATTAACGTCCACGCAAAGCGTTTTCACCGTCGCCGGCAACAGGTTCGCCACTGCCATTGAATGGAGCATCGTTCCCATCATCAACGCCGTCGTCACGCCCGTGATCTTCTCGCGCATCGTGTCCTGCGCCTCCAGCGTGTCGGTGATGACTTCTGGCAACGGCCCGTCATCCCGAATCGAACCGGCGAGGACGAACTCCACGCCGTGCCGGACGCATGCCGCCATAATGCCGGTCTTTAATGTTCCGGCTTCAACCCCGCGCGAAATCCCGCCCGCTTCGCGAATCACGTTGATCGCGCGCATCTGGTTTTCGTGTCCGCGTTCGGCCACCGATCCTCGTTTCAAATCGATCCCGAGCGACGTCCCGTAGAGTGCGTTTTCTATGTCGTGCAACGCAATCGCGTTCCCGCCGAACAGAAGATCGACGTACCCCCAGTCGATCAATTTTTCCAGGTGCGAGACCGCGCCGGCATGCACTACCGCCGCTCCGGCGACGACAAGAATCCTGCCGCCTTCCTGCTTCGCCCGCTGCAACTCGGTCGCCATCTGGCGGATGATGCCGCTCTTCGGCGTCTCCAACGAAATGTTGGTCGACATGAATTCGAAGACGTCGGTGTGCGAAGTGGAACGCTGCACCGGCACCACCCGAATTCCCTGGTGACCGGTCACGATCTCCATCCCGCGTCGGACTTCGTGAAATTTGCGCGCGGTTGCGTGGCCCGCCTCGCGATCGATCACGACGGCGCAATCCATCAGGGCCGGCCGAACTTCGATCTCGCCGCCGCCGATCGTGACAAACGTTTGCTGGTTCGTCGTCACATAAAAATCCTTCGGATAAACGCCGTCGGCCGGGGCTGGCGCAATCTGCACATCCTTCTTCTCAACCACCTCGGCGCCGTGCTGTCGCAACCGCAGAACGATATCGTCTAGGGTCTCGTGCTTCGGCGCCGAGACCTCAATCCGGGCGAAGCTTTGGTCGACCCGGTTCTGTCCGATCTTGATCTCGCCGATCTTGAAATCGCCGCCCTGGGTCAGGATTTGGTCCAGCACCTTCGGCAAAATCAGCGAATCAATAATGTGGCCGCGGAGGAGTACGGTTTCGGAGAACATCGGGCCGGAACCTAGTCCAGCCTCTTCTTTCCGCCAAGCCGACCGGGCTTTGCCGAAGCCAAACCGTCCAGAGGCTTGCGACTGGAGCGACCGAGGACGAATCTTGGGCATGGAGGAGAACGAAAAACCCACGGCGCGCGGCCCGTCGCCATCGCGGAAGGCGCAGGTTGCGCTCGGTAACAAGCTCAACCGGAAAGCGAAAGAGCCGCCGACGTTTCCCGGCAAGAAGCTCCCGAACAATCCGCCGGCCACCCGCCGCACGACCGGCCAATGACGTTGCGCGAACAGTTGCCGGCCGTCGTCGAAAAGATCACCCGGATGCTCGCCGTCAAACCGGAATACTTCGTCAGCCACCCATCGGAGTTGCGGGTCGTCCAGGCCTTGTCCGATCCCGAGCTGCGCGATCTTGCCTGGCAACATGGTTGGCGCGTCGTTCGCCGGATCGGCGGCCGCCAGATCGAATTTTACAACGACGCCACCGTCAGCTTCCGCCCGTTGTAGGGCGTCTGTGTCAGACCCCGTTTATTTCCCTTCCGAGAAAAATCCCGTCAACGGGCTCGTTGCTGACGCGCTGTTCCGCGTTTGCGCCAACCCGACCTCGCGCGCTTCCCTTCCCGCTTCTACCGCCTTGCGAAATGCGTGCGCCATCCGGCTCGGGTCCGGCGCGATTGCGATCGCTGTATTCACCAGCACCGCATCGGCACCCATCTCCATCGCTTCCGCGGCCTGGCTCGGCGCGCCCAAACCTGCGTCCACCACCACCGGCACAGTCGCCTGCTCGATGATGATCTCGATCTGCGCCCGCGTCTCGATCCCGCGATTACTCCCAATCGGCGAACCCAGCGGCATTACTGTCGCCGTCCCGACATCCTGCAACCGCTTCGCCAGGACCGGGTCCGCATTGATGTAGGGCAACACGACGAACCCTTCTTTCACCAGCGTCTCCGCCGCCGCGAGGGTCTCGACCCCGTCCGGCAGGAGATAACGCGCGTCCGGATGGATTTCGAGCTTGATCCAATTCGGCAACCCCGCCGCCACCGCCAGGCGCGCCAGCCGGACCGCTTCCTCCGCGTTCCGGGCCCCGCTCGTGTTCGGCAAAAGCAGGAAACGTTTTGGATCGATAAAATCGAGGATGTTCGCGAACGCGTCGTGTTTCCCGGAAAGATCAGCCCGCCGGAGCGCCACTGTCACGATCTCCGTCCCACTGGCTACCAGCGCGTCCCGCATCAATTCGTTCGACCCGAACTTACCCGTGCCAACGAGCAGGCGCGACGCGAATTCGCGGTCGGCGATCTTCAGTTTCGAAGGCTTATCGGACATCATCCGAAACCTACCACAACATCGAGACCTTTCCGCTTGTACCCGCGAGCTATTCGACTCACATTGGTTTCATGACCGCGTTCGATCTGCGCCACCAGGATTGCGTAGCCGGCATGGCCGATCTTCCCGCCGCCTCGGTCGATCTCGTCGTCACCTCGCCGCCTTACAATCTCGGGATCGCCTACAGCAAATACTCCGATCGCCAGAACCGAACCGATTACCTCGACTGGTGCTGCCAGTGGGCCGCTCAACTGCGCCGCGTCCTCAAACCCGACGGCTCGCTCTTCCTTAACCTCGGCGCGGCGCCCTCGAATCCGTTACTCCCACACGAGCTCGTTCTCCGATTACGCGATCTCTTCGTTCTCCAGAACACCATCCACTGGATCAAAGCCATCTCGATCGAAGACGACGCCGGCAAGGTCAGTTCGCGCGGCCATTTCAAACCGATCAGCTCACCCCGTTACCTGAACGACTGCCACGAATACATTTTCCATCTCACGCCGGAAGGGAAGACGCCCATCGACCGCCTCGCGCTCGGCGTTCCTTATGCCGACAAAAGCAATATCGCCCGTTGGAGCCATACCAAAGGAAGCGACCGCCGTTGCCGCGGCAACACCTGGTTCATTCCCTACGAAACGATCCAGCGCCGCGCGAAAGAGCGACCGCATCCGGCCACTTTCCCGGTCCAATTAGCCGAGTGGTGCATTCGCCTTCACGGCATCGATCGCGTCGCGTCCATGCTCGATCC
>JBJMXC010000227.1:0-10494 GCA_045809825.1 Chthoniobacterales bacterium
CACAAAATCAAAAAACGACAAACATAATATAACTACGCGAGACCCTTGCCGCAGCTCAACGAGATATCGATCAAACTCATCGCGAAACATCCCTCCTTCTTTTAGAACAAAGGGAGGGTCGTCGACCAATGCGCCAGCCAGCTTCGCCGTCAGCGCCGGCATTTCCTGAAGCGCAGAGAAAGTACGCCGGCAAAGATTCTGCGTCTGCGGCTGTTCCTTCCCGAATTCCGTTCGGTCGATCAATTTCTGGAGCTCGCGCTTCAGCGCCGGGATTTGCTGAAGCGAAATTTTCAGCGCAACAAGGTCCCGCGCGTTGCCTGAGGCCTGGCTCAGCCGGCCGGCGGCTCGCTCCAGGTCTTTGATCGTCTTAAGAGAGGCCCGCAACCCGGCCAGCAAGTCTGCTTCGTGCAACAGGTCGGCGATCAATTGTTGCCGGCGTTCTAATTCGACGAGGTCTCGCAACGGCTGCAAAATCCAACCGCGCAATTTCCGGCCGCCCATTGGCGTGACCGTTCGATCGAGCGCCGCGAGCAGACTCGTGTTCCGCGCGCCGCGCGATTCGACGAGCTCCAGGTTCGCCTGCGTCGCGGCGTCGAGCATGACGTAATCCTCGCGCGCATCGCACCGCAACGATGCCAGGTGATCCACCTTTCGCCGCAACTGTTGCTTCAGGTAATGGATGATCGCTCCGGCTGCACCGATCGCGGCCGGCATATCGCTGCAGCCGAAGCCGTCCAGCGATTTGACCCGAAAATGCTCGCACAACGTGAATCGCGCGTGGTCGGTTAGGAATGCGAAATCGTCGTACGCCAACCCACCCGCAATTTCTCCAAATTCATTCTGCTGACGTTCGCTGACCAGCACTTCAACCGGCGAAATTCTCGCCAGATCGTCGAGGAGACCGCTGGCGGTTTGCGCCTCGGTTACCCGAAATTCCCCCGTGCTCAGCTCGGCGTAGGCGAATCCGAACCGGCCCTCAAACAAATAAACCGCGCCGAGATAATTCGGCCGGTTAGCTTTTAATAAATCGAGCTCGCTCACGGTGCCCGCCGTGATGATCTGGGTGATCTCGCGGGTCACGATCTTGCCCGGCTGCGGTTCGCTTGTCTGATCGCAGACCGCAACGCGTCGACCGGCCTGGATCAGTTTCGCGATGTAACCCTGGGCGGCGTGATACGGCATGCCGCACATCGGCACGCTGTTTCGATGAGTCAGGGCGAGGTTAAGCAGCCCGGCCGCTTCCTTGGCGTCGTCAAAAAACAGCTCATAAAAGTCGCCAAGACGAAAAAGGAGCAACGTATCCGGCGGGACGGAGGCGCGCAGCCGTTGGTACTGCTGCATCATCGGGGTAAGCGCGTCCGCCATGGTTTTCAGCTTGGAATTAAGGGCCTGGTTTTGCGAGTTTGTAATTCGACACGCAAGCTGGGCGCGTCGCTTTACCTTCGGGACAATACAAAATGAGCGACGGCCTCTATCAAGCATTCATCTATCTTCTGGCGGCCATCGTAACGGTGCCGCTGGCGAAACGTCTTGGGCTTGGATCGGTCATCGGATACCTGCTCGCCGGCGCATTGATCGGCCCTTTCGTTCTTCGACTCGTCAGCAGCGGCGGCGACGTCATGCACTTCGCCGAGTTCGGCGTTGTCATGATGTTGTTCGTGATCGGACTTGAGCTGCGGCCCGCGCTTTTGTGGCAAATGCGTCGGCCGATCCTCGGTCTCGGGGGCCTTCAGGTCGTAGGTACGGCGTTCGTCCTTGGTCTTGTCGCACTATGGTGCGGCCTAGCTTGGAAATCTTCGCTCGCCGTCGGTCTCATCCTCGCGATGTCGTCCACCGCGATTGTTCTCCAATCGCTTGGCGAACGCGGCCTCATGAAGACGCCTGCGGGCGAAAGCTCTTTCGCCGTCCTGCTTTTCCAGGATATCGCGGTTATCCCAATCCTAGCCTTGATGCCACTGCTGGCGGTCGCGGCAACCGGTAGCGCAACGACTTATCCAGGATTCATTGGAAGCCTGCCCGGTTGGCAGCAGGCCCTCGTGGTTGTCGCCGCGGTCGTCGCGATCGTCCTCGCCGGGCGCTTCGTTCTCCGACCGTTCTTTCGTTACATCGCCGGCACTCGCCTTCGCGAAATGTTCACGGCCACCGCCCTGTTCATCGTCGTCGGGATTGCGCTCCTCATGCAAAAGCTGGGACTGTCGCCGGCGCTCGGCACATTCGTTGCCGGTGTCGTGCTCGCCGAGAGCGAATACCGCGTTCAGCTCGAGGCGGACATCGAACCGTTCAAAGGCCTGCTCCTCGGTCTCTTTTTTATATCCGTCGGTGCCAGCGTCGATTTCTCGCTTATCGCTCAACGCCCCGGAACCATCGCGCTGATCGTGACAGCTCTCCTTGCATTAAAGTTCGCTGTTCTCCTCGTTCTCGGGCGCGTCTTCAAATTGAAAGCAGCTGAAGGAATGCTCCTCGCCTTTGCCCTTGCCCAGGGAGGCGAGTTCGCATTCGTCCTGTTTTCATTTGCGACCCAGAACGGCGTGCTTCCGCCCGACATCGCAAATCTGCTCGTCGCGTCGGTTGCCCTCAGCATGGCGAGCGCGCCCATCCTCCTCACCGTCGAAGAGAAGCTCGTCCGGCCACTTTTCCAAAAATGCGAGCCACAGCGCGAAGCCGACGCAATCGACGAGCACGATAATCCCGTGATCCTCGCCGGCTTCGGCCGGTTCGGCCATATCATCGGCCGTCTGCTTCGCGCGAATGGCTTTGGCACGACCGTGCTCGATCACGACGCCGACCAGGTGGAAACCCTCGGCAAATACGGCATGAAATCATTTTATGGCGATGCCTCCCGGCTCGACCTCCTCCAGGCAGCGGGCGCGGCCCGCGCGAAATTATTCGTGCTCGCAATCGATGACGAAGCGAAGGCGCTCGAGATTATCAAGACCATCCAGCACGAATTCCCTCGTTTGAAAATTTTGGCTCGGGCGACCAGCCGACAGCACGCCTACGAAATTTTGCGCCTCGGGGTTGACCACGTTTATCGAGAAACCTTCGGGAGCGCCCTCGACCTTAGCGTGGATGCTCTGCAGCAACTGGGCATGGACGAACGCCGCGCCCACCGCGCTGCCGAACTTTTCCGTAAACATGACGAAGCTTCGGTCCGACAGATGGCGAAAATGCGCGATGACGACGAGGACTACGTTTCTATTGCGCGCAAACACATCGAGAACCTCGAAAACGCATTGCGGTCAGACCTCGCGCAGATCGACCCCATCGCCGACACGGCGGATAATCGCGCCGTAAGTTAGACTACGCTTTCGCCCTCGGACGCAGTTCGTTCCGCGAACAACTCGCTTAGCCGACTCGTCATCGGCCCGATTTCGCCGCTGCCGATATCCCGGTCGTCCAATCTTACGACGCCGGCCAGCTCGCCCATCGTGCCCGTGCAAAACATCTCATCTGCCGCATAAAATTCCTCGAGCTTTAGATCGCTTTCGCGGCATCGGATTGCGTTTGAGCCGCAGATCTCGAGAACGGTCGCGCGGGTGATGCCTTCCGGACACGCGACCACCCGCGGCGTCGCCACTTCACCGTCGCGCACCATGAAAACATGGGTCGCGTTTGTTTCCGCAACGAAGCCGCGCGTATCGAGCATCAGGGCGTCGTCAGCCCCGGCCTTGTTGGCCTCGATCTTGGCGAGGATCGAGTTCAGCAGATTCGCGTGATGAATTCGCGGATCGAGAATTTCCGGCGGCGGCCTTCGGATCGTGCTCGTGATCAGGGTCAGCCCGGTCTTCGCGTAAACCGGCGCCTTATGTTCTGCCAGGACGATGAGGGTCGGGCCGTTTTGATTCAGCCGCGGATCCATCCCCGAGGTGATCTTCATTCCGCGGGTCAGCGTTAAGCGGACGTGAACGGCATCGCTCATTTGATTCGCCGCCAAAGTCCGCCGCACTTCATCGATGATTTTGTCGTCGGCCGGAATTTCGGTGAACGCGAGCGCTTCCGCCGACCGGCGCAGCCGCGCGAGATGCTCACGAAATTTGAAAATACGGCCATTATAGAGCCGCAGTCCTTCCCAAACCGCATCGCCACCCTGCACCGCCGAATCGAATGGGCTGATTCCCGCCTGATCGCGATCCACCAAACGCCCGTTGATGTTCACCAACAGGCCGCGGTTCTTCTCGTTAAATCGCTGCAGCATATTCAGGCCCCCGATCCTTGACGGCTTTAAGCCGTCGAGATTCAGTGGAGACGGTTTTCATAAAGCCGGTCGTAATATTCGCGGGATCGATCATACACGTCGCGCAAACGCGGCGGAACCGGGTCGCGTGTTCGGCCGGAAGATTTTCGGAAGCCGGTCGACCTGGCCACCTCTTCATACCAATGCTTCGCCCAGATGCCGTCGGTCTCACGCAGACCCGGTGGCCAGGAAAGCATCGCTTTGGTGAATTCGACACCAACCGCATCACATAACAGACGTAGGATCCTCTCCGGATTTTCGAGGACATCGTGCGCATCGACGACCGGCGGAATTGAGCCAGTGCGGGCACGGGCCCAATCGAAGATCTCCGCCTGCTGGACGAACCCGATGTCCTCGAGCGTCGGATCGTTGTTCTTCTTAATATAGGAAACGATGACTTCAGCCGGGTCGCGGACCAGGAAGCAATTGGTCATGGCCCCGAGCCAGTCGCGATCGATCTCCGGTAAAAGGTGATGGGCCATGTGCTTCTGGTAGAAGATCGCCTTTCCATCGGGGACCGGGCCGGTTAGTTGCGAAACCACTTTTCGCCAGTCCGTTTCACCGTGGCCAATCACTTCGTCACGACCTGGATGATCGGCGCCCGCGCCATTGAGATAAAATGCGTAAAAAGGCTCATCGCAGACAGAGGTGTCAGGCCGGTTGCCCCATGCCCGCATCATCGCCGTCGAGATATTTCGCGGGCCCGACCACATCGCGATCCGCACCGGCTGGCTCTTCGGCATGTGCAAGCTGTAGCGGGAAAATCCGTTAGAACCAGATCAATTCCCATGCCAAGGCCGCGTTCCCAGGCTTGCCCGAATCATTAAAAAGGCGCGTGGGAGGCATGCGCCCGGCTGCATTTAGTTCGAGTCCCAAACTGCCCGAACTAATATGAAGAAGATCCTTATTACCTTTCTTTTTCTGTGCCTGCTCGCCCCCGCGAGCCGTGCTGTCCAACAATCCGCGGTCCGCCCCGCCGAACAACCCGTCCTTGCCCGGGTAACTGTGTACTGGGCGAGTGGCGGCAAGGGTTCCGATCATTGGACCCGCCAACATATTTGCGCGACTGGCGCCCGGCTCCGCGCCGGCCATTGCGCTGTCGATCCGCGCCGCATCCCGTACGGCAGCAAAGTTATTTTTCCCGATGGCACCCTGGTCGCAGTGGATACCGGCGGTGCCGTGCGCAGCCGTAAAGCCGCGCGGCTTTCGGGCCGCACCGCAAGCGAACGAAACGCGATCGTAATCGACCGGTTCTTCGAAACGAAGCAACAGGCGCTGAGCTGGGCTAGCCGAAATCCGCATTTTTTGTTCGTGAAGGTTTCGCCCCCGGATATGCGGAGCGGTCCCTCGTTCGCCCAGCCGCGAGCAACTGCCCAGACGACCTCGACAGTTTCGGTGAGCGTCCAATCAGCCCCGCCCCCGGCCCCAGCTCCGCGTCGCACTGCCGACCAACGCCAAGTCCGGCGGCCGGGATGGATGCCCTGAGCGGATCCGCCACTTCGTAATCGCCACATTTTTGCTTCGCCCGGCGGAGTGAATGTGAAACGATTCGCGGCTCGTATGAGACGAACGACGTTGGCCGCGCTTCTCCTGTTTCCACTTTCGCTTTTCGCCGCTGATCCGCCGGCAAAGCCACCTCTGACCCCGGCCGAAAATCTGGTGGTTGATGGCGTGCCGCCGATTCCCGGCGATTTGCCGGAGCAGGTAAGTCGTTACACCGAATCTCGCGCTGCGACGGTCCAGGATTGGCATCCGACCCGGGCCGAAATGCTGATCACCACGCGTTTCGGCGACACTAACCAGATTCATCAAATCACCCAGCCCGGAGGAGCGCGAACGCAGCTCACGTTTTTCCCCGACCGCGTCGACAGTGGATCGTTCGAGCCGACCAAGGGCGAGTATCTCGTCTTCACGAAGGGGGCGGGCGGCAACGAATTCAACCAAAATTACCGCTATGATCTTGCGACCGGCGAAATCACGCTGCTGACTGATGGCAAATCGCGAAACAGCGGACCGAGCTGGAGCAACAAAGGCGACCGGGTCGCATACACGTCGACCCGGCGCAATGGTGCCGATACCGATATTTACATCGAGTCGCCAACCGATCCTAAAAGCGACCGGCTCGTGGCCGAAGTGAAGGGCGGCGGTTGGGACGTCGCGGATTGGTCGCCGGACGACAAGCAGCTGCTTGTGATCGAAGGGATTTCAGTCAACGAAAGCTACATCTGGATTTTCGATGCGCAGACCGGCGCGAAAAAGGAAATCACTCCGCGACTACCGGAAGGCGCCGAAAAAGTGGCCTACGCCGCCGCGC
Source organism: Chthoniobacterales bacterium (assembly GCA_045809825.1). Lineage (GTDB taxonomy): Bacteria > Verrucomicrobiota > Verrucomicrobiia > Chthoniobacterales > UBA10450 > AV80. The sequence goes on from JBJMXC010000227.1 coordinate 6,549, forward strand.
TCTTTTCGAAGGACGGCAAAGGAATTTTCGTCACAACCGATCGCGAATCGGAGTTCCAGCGACTAGCCTATATCGATCTCGCCAGCGGCAAGAATACCTACCTCATTCCCGACGCGCGCTTCGACGTCGACAATTGGGACCTCAGCCCCGACGGCAGGAAGATTGCGTATACGCTGAACGAAAATGGCGTGAGCACGCTGCACATGGTCGACATCACGTCTGGTCGCGACGCGGTCAGTGCCGGCGCGCCAAAGGAGCCTGTGTTCAATCCACCCCTTCCGCCGGTAGGCATTTCTGGCCTGAAATTTCACCGCGATCCGAAGCAAGCCTTGCTGGCTTTCAACGTCGCGGGCGCTCGCTCGCCGTCGGATGTTTACACCTGGTCAACGGCGGGCGGGAAAAGCACGACGACGCGCTGGACCGCCAGCGAAACCGGCGGAATTCCGCCGCGGCAGTTCGTCGAGTCCGAGCTCGTGAAATGGAAAAGTTTCGATGGAAAAGAGATCACCGGGTTTCTTTACAAGCCGGATCCGACAAAATTCCCTGGGAAGCGGCCTGTCATCGTCAACATTCACGGCGGACCGGAAGGACAATATCGGCCGGGCTATCTCGGCCGGAACAATTACTTCATCAACGAGATGGGGTGCGCGGTCGTTTTTCCGAACGTGCGCGGTTCGACCGGTTACGGCAAAACGTTCGTAAAACTGGACAACGGCTTTAAGCGCGAAGATTCCTACAAAGACATTTCGAGCCTGCTCGACTGGATCCCGTCGCGGGCTGAATTGGACCCAACCCGGGTAATGGTGACGGGCGGTTCGTACGGCGGGTTTATGACGCTTCAGGTAGCGTGGAATTATGCTGACCGCATTCGCTGCGCCCTGGACGTCGTCGGCATCTCGAACCTGGCAACGTTCCTGAAAAACACGGAGAGCTATCGCCGCGACCTTCGCCGGGCCGAGTACGGCGATGAGCGCGATCCAAAGATGGCCGAGTTTCACCAGAAAATCGCGGCTTTGAATAACGCAGAGAAAATCACGAAACCACTTTTTGTTGTCCAGGGCGCAAACGATCCGCGGGTTCCGAAGACGGAAGCCGAGCAGATCGTAGCGACCCTGAAGAAACAAAATACGCCGGTCTGGTTTCTGATGGCGAAAGACGAAGGCCACGGCTTCGCGAAGAAAAAAAACGCCGACTTCCAGTTCTACAGCACGGTCCAGTTCATGCGCGAGTTTTTGCTCAAGTAGCAAACCGGCGTTCAAACGGCTTACGATACAACGTCGTGAAGCCATTCCTCGCCGCCCTGGTTGTTTTTCTCGCAGTGGGGGCGAATGCAGGCGCGACGGACCCATTGTTGCCCAATCCAAAGCTGACGCCCGGCAAAGTCGCGACAAGCGACAAAGATCGGGCCGGCGTCACTGTCGCGATGGAGCAGAAAGTTTTTGCGCGTTACAAGCTGCCTTGGGAATATCGGGGTGAGTTCAAGATCGACCACCTTATTCCGGTCGAGCTGGGCGGGGCGGACACCCTCGACAATCTTTGGCCGCAACGAATCCGAGCGAAGCCGTACGGGAGCGACCGAAAGGAATTACTTGCCGAGGTGCTGCTTCAGAAAGTCCGTGCCGGCAAAATGACAATGGGCGACGCGCAGGAACAAATCAGTCACGACTGGATCGATGCGTTCATCGACCACGTCGGCATGGTTTACATGAAGTAACCGCAGACCAAAGCGGATCGCTGCCGACCGGAAGCGCGCTTATGAAGAGAATTTCCCGTAGACCGCGACGAGGGGATACTTGCAGCGATTCTTCGTCCAGTAATCACTGACGAAGCCCGTCTGGGTGCGAATCACGACGTGTCCTTCGGTGCCATGTCCGAAGACGAGAACGGAGCCGACCGGAGCGGCAAATTCATCGTGGATTGGCAATCTCTTGAAGCCGTAATTGCTAACCAATTCGTCGCCGGCCTGGGTCGCGTAATTTGTTTTCGGGTACGAATCGATCACACCCGATTCCACCAGGGCCGTCTTCACGTACTGCCAGCACCGCGATTTCGACCGGGCGTTGGCGCGTTCTTTTGCAATCGAAGCAGCTTTTCGAAGACGCGGATCGAGCCGTGTATCAACCGGCGCGTCGGGGTGAACGACCGGCACCCGCCAGTAATGACGCATGATTCGAGCGGAGCCGACCGAGCCGTCAAAGTTGCTATAATAGAAGTGAGTTCGCGACTGGGAGAGGCCTTCGGATCGGGCGGTGAGCGTGGCACTTACGAGACCGCAGAAAGCGAGAAATGCGAGAGTGAAAAAGCGTTGCACGCACCCTGTGTATGCAAGCCGCGTACCAGGGTGACAAGCCTTTTCCGCACACATTCTGAAGATTTTTTGCGATTACGGTTTCTGTCGAAGCGAATGCTAAAATTGCCACAAATCAGCGCAAAAACCGTAGTGCATTTGCGCCCCGGTCGCATTGCGCACCAGGAATTTAGGTCGTAGTTCTGAAGATCTAACATGGCCCAGTTTCCAGACGAGCAAACCAAGACCGGTTCTTTCAATCGCCAGGATGATGCATTTCGCGATTGGGTCAGACGCGACAGATCCACCGCTTTCAAACCGGAGCGCGGCCGATACCATCTCTATGTCTCGCTCGCCTGTCCGTGGGCGCATCGCACCATCATCATGCGCAAATTGAAAGGGCTCGAAGACGCGATCGGGATCACCGTCGTTGATCCGGTTCGGGACGAACGCGGCTGGGCCTTTCGCAACGGACCCGGTCACTCCGAGGATCCGATCAACGGTTTCAAATTTCTCAGCGAAGGGTATCTCGCGACCGATCCGAAATATCAGGGCCGGGTCACGGTGCCGGTCCTGTGGGATACAAAACTGAAACGCATCGTGAGCAATTCGGATGATGACCTACTCCGAATGTTCAACAGGGAGTTCGGCGATTTCGCGATGAACGATTACGATTTTGTCCCGCCTGATCTGCACGACCAGATCGACATCCTGAACAAGACGATTTACGAGCGGGTCAACAACGGCGTTTACCTCGCTGGATTCGCTACCCGCCAAAAACCATACGAGCGCGCTGCGACCCGGTTATTCGAGACGCTCGATGAGCTGGACGCCCGGCTCGGATCGGGCCGCTATTTGTTCGGCGACCGGATGACTGAAAGCGACTGGCGTTTGTTCCCTACCCTGATCCGCTTCGACGCCGTCTACCATGGCCATTTCAAATGCAACGTTCGGCGGATCGTTGATTATCGGAATCTGTGGCCATATCTGCGCGATCTTTATCAACATGACGGCGTGGCCGAGACGGTGAACTTCGATCACATCAAACGGCACTACTATTTTACCCATCGGGATATCAATCCGACGCGGATCGTTCCGATCGGACCAGCTTTGGATCTAAGCGAGCCGCACCGTCGCGGTTAACCGGAGGGATCGGTGATGGCCATCCTTCTTCGGTACAAGAAAAGGGACGCCGCAGCGGGCGTCCCTTCAAAAGTGAATTTAGAAAACGCTTAGTTCTTGGCGAAAACGCCAATTAGCGAGCGCTTCGAAGGGGTCTTCGAAGAGAAATCGCTGACGAAGCCGTTCTTGGTCCGGATTTCTACGTGGCCGGCAGCGCCGCGGGCATTATAGACAAGAACCGAGCCGACCGGGGCGGCGAACGGATCGCGAATTGGAAGTTTCTTGAAGCCGTAATCGCGGACGAGCTCGTCGGCGGCCTGCTTGGCCAGGGCCGTTTTGGGGCGGGAATCAACCGCACCCGAGGCGAGCAGCGCGTCCTTTACGTAATGCCAGCAGCGCGACTTCGAATGGGCGTGGGCCCGTTCCTGCGCGATCGTTGCCGCCCGCATCAGTTTCGGGTCGAGTTTCGGGTCGACCTTGGCGGCCGGATAAACGAGTTTCTTTTGCTGATATTCGTCAACAATCGGGGCGGAGACG
>JBJMXC010000228.1:0-3113 GCA_045809825.1 Chthoniobacterales bacterium
ATCATCGCTCGCGAGCGAAAGAAGCGCGAGATTGAGCCGACCTTGCGCGTTCTCCGCGATTGCATCGAAGAATCCGGCAAACCAAAGGCCGCCGATGCTTACACGCGGGATCGGCTCAACGAATTGATAAACTTTTTCGAAGTTGCGACAAACGCCTACGAGCAACTCGAGAAACTTCCGACGCCGGCCCTGCTAAAACTGGCGAAGCTCGGCGACAAAGCATTCAAGCTCCTTGGAGTGAAACAATGAACGGTCCCGCTCGCGGCTGGATTCTTTACGACGTGGAATGTCGGATGTGCCGCAATCTGATGGCGCGCTTCGAGAAAACCTTCACCCCTCGCGGTTTCGCTTTTGCACCGATCCAGCTCGAGCTCACGCCCGGCGAGCGACCGAGCGAGATGCAGGTCCGCGCTGCTGATGGCCGCAACTACGGCGGCGCTGACGCGGTCCTTTATCTGGCTCAATTTGTTTGGTGGGGCTGGCCGCTCCGCTGGTTCGCGAAGCTGCCCGGCTTGAAAATATTGCTGCGCCGAATCTATCGCGAGATCGCTTCACGCCGCTCATGCGATAGCGGAGCGAGCCTGTTGCCGAAGGCTCGAACATGAAGCCCCGCGTTGTTCTAGCCGGTGGCAGCGGGTTTCTCGGCCGGGCCCTGGCAAAGGCGCTCCTCGCGAAAGGCTACGAAGTCGTGGTTCTCAGCCGCGGCGCTCATCAGGAAGGTCTGGGGATTCGACAATTGCATTGGGACGGCAAAACACTCGGAGACTGGTGGCAATCGGTCGACGGTGCCAAAGCCGTCGTCAATCTCGCCGGCCGGAGCGTGAATTGCAGACACACTGCCAGGAATCGCCGCGAGATCATGGAATCGCGGGTCGATTCGGTCGGCGTTCTCGGCGAAGCGGTTGCTCGATCGACCCAGCCGCCAGAGGTCTGGGTTCAGGCAAGCTCGCTCGCGATTTACGGCGACCCGGGCGACCGCTGGTGCGACGAAGATGCGCCGCACGCCGAAGGTTTCTCGGAGGAAGTCTGTAAACGCTGGGAAAGCGAATTTGAAAATGTTCACGCCCCTGCAATGCGGAAGGTCGTGATGCGGATTGGCATCGTCCTCGACAAGGACGAAGGAGCGTTGCCGGTCCTCGCGCGACTAACGCGGTTCTTCCTCGGCGGCCGTGTCGGTTCGGGAAAGCAATACGTGAGCTGGATTCACGTCGCCGATTTGATCGGAATATTTCTCGAAGCAATCGAGCGTTCCGAAATTTCGGGAGTTTACAATGTCAGCGGTCCGAATCCCGTCACGAACGCCGAGTTCATGCGCGAGTTACGCCACGCGCTCCATCGGCCTTGGAGCCCGCCAGTTCCGGCATGGGCGACCCACATCGGCGCATTCTTCATGCGCACCGAGCCGAATCTGGCTCTGACGGGGCGACGCTGCCGGCCAAAGAGATTTCTCGAAAGCGGATTCCATTTCGAATTCCCCGAGCTCCGCGGTGCACTCGCCGATCTCTACCACTGATCTGCTCAGTCCGAGCGAAGCAGGCAAGCGCCGGCTCCTGTCGACATTCGGCGAACCGCTTTTTCTTGCGATGGGACCGCGCGGTATTCATCAATTACTCGGCTGACCCTTGGGTTTTGCAGCGGCAGGTTCCATTCGAGCTTGATCTGTATGACGGGCAGGCGTTCGTCAGCTTCGTCGCCTTCACCTTAGTCGGGATGCGTCCGTGTCTCGGCGGCGCCTTCAGCGAATTGTTTTTCAAACCGATTGCGACGCACGAATTCCTCAATATCCGCACCTACGTCCGGCATGCTGGCGAGGCCGGGATTTTCTTTCTTGCCGAGTGGCTCTCGAATCCTCTCAGCGTTTTGCTTGGACCACGCACGTTCGGTTTGCCGTACCGTTTCGGGCATCTCCGTTACCAACATGAAGTGAATGGGGAAGCGCTCTGCGGTTCGGTCAGCGCGCCCGAAGGCCGCCTGGATTACCAGGCCCAAACTGCCGGGCGCGAATTTGAGTCATGTCAGCCGGAATCGCTCTCGGAGTTCATGCTCGAGCGCTACACCGCGTTTACGCAGAGAGGAAAACGCCGGCGGCTTTTCCGCATCTGGCACAAACCGTGGCAGCAGGCTCCGGCAGGCTGCGACGTCACGGACGCCAGTTTAATTGCGAGCACCGGCAGTTGGTGGAACACCGCGGAATTTGTCGGCGCGAACTATTCCCCGGGCGTCGAAGTCTGGATGGGGCGGCCACACCGGCTCCACGATTAATTTGCTCCGGCGAGCTCGCCCAATTCCGCCCAGCGCGAATAGAGACGAGCGACTTCATCCCGCGCCTTGCGCAATTCCAATTCGAGCCGCGACAAGTCCGTTGCGTGTTTAATGTAGAACTCCGGTTCCGCAAAGAGCGCTTCGATCCGTGCGACCTCGTTTTCGGCGCCGAGGATCGCTGCTTCCATTCCTTGGAGTTCGCGCTCTTCTTTGTATTTCAATTTGCGCGGCCTGCTCTTCGTGTAGCCGGGGTCGGTGACCCCGGCCGCCTGCGATTTCGTGGCAATCCCCGGATCATCGATCCCGGCTACAGCGCGTTTCTCCAGGTAGTAATCGTAATTGCCAACGCCATAACGCACGGCGCCGTCGCCTTCGAAGGCAAGGATCGAGGTGCAAACGCGATTCAGAAAATAACGATCGTGGCTGACTACGATCACGCTGCCGCCAAAGGCAACGAGCGCTTCCTCCAGTAACCGCAACGTTCCCAGATCGAGGTCGTTCGTCGGCTCGTCGAGGATCAAAACGTTCCCGCCCCGCTTGAGAATTTTCGCGAGCAACACGCGGCTTCGCTCGCCACCGCTGAGCTGATTGATCTTCGTGTTGATGCGCTCCTCCGTGAAAAGGAAACGCCGGAGATATCCGCGCAACGTGATGTTCTCCTCGCCGAGCCGGACGTATTCGCTCCCCTCGCCCACTTCTTCCCAGACTGTCTTGGTGTCGTCGAGCAGCAGCCTGTTTTGATCGACATAGTTAATCTCCGTCCGTGAACCGATCTCGACCACGCCGCTGGTCGGCTCCATTTGCTTCAGCATGACCTTGAGAAGCGTCGATTTTCCCAACCCATTGCGACC
>JBJMXC010000229.1:0-8255 GCA_045809825.1 Chthoniobacterales bacterium
AGTGTTCCCGGGAGAGAGTCCAACGGCACAAGAACGTCGGCGAGTCGGGAACGACCAGGCGCCTTATCTTCCAGACCCGACGATTACGGAAACATTTCGGGCACACAAAGGTTAACGCCCCCGGCGACAGTTCTAGGGCCTTTCCCGGTACCGTCGTGCATTCCGTCTGCCACGAGGGTAATTTGCGCTTCAGCTAGTTCGATAGCCTTATTTATTGTTATTGCGTCTGCGTCGGACAGCCTCGTCACTACGCCCTTTTTGTCGATTACGTAGAGCTTCTTGTCAGCTCCTCGGACGAGGGCCTGGTCGTATTTTCCGGGTTTTGGGGGTGGGGTCGCCTTAGTTTCCGCCATATTAGTTTCTCGGGGTTAGGATTGACTGGACAGAATTTCTATCGGCTTCGGCACCGGCATCCAATCTTTTTCTTCGTTAGGCGCCATCCGGAGCCATTCCGAAGCGGGCGAAACTACGGTCGAAGACGGTGCTCGTGTGACGCCAACAACCAATCCCCGCGGTTATGTTCGGGCCCGGCTATTAGGGGAAAATGTCGGGCACGCAAAGATTAACGCCGCCGCTGACGGCCGGGGGGAGGTCCTTGAGATTAGATAATTTCGTCTCCATGTCCGCGATCCATGTCTGCACGTCGGCGGCCTGCGCCGCGGTCAATGTGGTCACGGTGCCATGCTTGTCGACAATATAAAAAGCTCCCCCGGCTCCTTTAACCAGTGTCTTGTCCTTACCTCCCGAGGTTACCTCTTGTGACATAAAAAATTTCTTTCTTTCGCTGTTAAATAGACCAGGCAGCCGTTCTTATCGCTTTCGGCAGGGCCCTCCAATCTTTTTCTTCGCCTCGCCATCGCCGATATCTCCCCGCAAAGCGACTTCAGAGACCAAGCCCCGAACGACGCGCCGGCACCCGACAGAATGGCGTCGCTAGAACGCCAGCCGAAGAATCTTGTCTCACAGAACGTGCACGTCTGTAATTAAGGAACATGACCGGTTTTTTCGAGGAGGTTAAACGTCGCAAGGTCTATCGCGTCGCCGTCGCCTACGTCGTGGTTGCCGGGGGCGTCATCCAGTTCGCCTCTGCCATTTTTCCGGCCTGGGAGCTTCCGTCATGGACCCTGCGCCTCGTCATTATCCTTCTCCTTATCGGGTTCCCGATTTCGTTGATCCTAGCCTGGGCGCTGGAGGTTACGCCTGAAGGTATCCGCGCCACCGCGCCCACGCCCACCGCACCCCGTCGCCGCCGAAACATCGTCGCTCTCGTCGGCATCGGGATCATTGTCTCGGCCGCCGCGGGATTTTTCCTGCTTCCGCGCGCCGCCGCTCGGAAGATCGACAAGTCGATCGCTGTTCTCCCATTCGAGAACTTTAGCGACGACAAGGAGAACGCTTTTTTTGCCGACGGGATCCAGGACGACATCCTGACGAATTTGTCCAAGATCGGTGACCTGAAAGTGATCTCGCGGACGTCCGTCATGCCATATCGCGGGAAGGAAAAGAATGTTCGTGAAATCGCCCAAGCCCTCGGCGTTTCTGCCATTCTCGAAGGGTCGGTCCGGAAGGCTGGAAACCGCGTCCGCGTCAACGTCCAGCTCATCAACGCCGTAAACGACGAACACATTTGGTCGGACGTCTACGACCGCGACCTGACTGATGTCTTCGCCATCCAGACGGACCTGGCGAAGAAGATCGCCGAGGAATTGCAGGCCAAACTATCACCGACAGAAAAAGCGCAGATTACCCGCAAACCGACCGAGAACGGCGAGGCGTACCTCGCATTCGTCCAGGCGCATAACCTCCATCACGAGGTCGAGGATTTAGCCAAGCTGAAAGAAGCAGGGCAACTCTACGAACGCGCCCTCCAGCTCGATCCGAACTTCGCCCTGGCCGCGGCCAGTTATTCTCGATTGGAAAGTTGGCTTTATCATACCTTCGAAGCAACGGCCGAACGCCGTGACAAGTCCCGTTCGCTGGCTAACCGCGCCCTGCAGCTGCAGCCCGATTTGCCGGAAGGCCATCTCGCCCTTGGCTTTTCGATTTATTATGTCGAGAAGGATTTCGATCGGGCGCTTAGCGAACTCGCACTTGCCCAAAAAGGATTGCCGAACGAGGCCGAAGTTTATCTCGCGATTGGCGCCATCAAGCGCCGACAGGGAAAATGGGACGAATCAAACGCGAACCTCGAAAAAGCGACCAGCCTGAGCCCCAATGAAACGTGGCCTCTGCAAAATCTTGTTCTGAATTACCAGATGGAACGTAAGTTCGACCTGGCAAATAAAGCGATCGATCGCGCGCTGGCGCTTACGCCGGGTTCTTTCACCCTTTGGTCCGTTAAAGCCCAGATGGAAATTTCCGAGAAAGGGACGTTCGAGGTGGTCGAACACGGAGTCCAGGTCCTGACCAACCGGTCAATGAACGAAATGGAGCGCATCCATCTTAACGGCGCGCTTGCCCAGACGCGTCTTTTGCAACGCAGGTTACCCGAGGCTTTGCAACTGGCCGAGGGGTTGAACGAGAATCTGCTCGCGAACGACCTCGAGGGTTTGATGGGAAAATATGAAGTAATCGGAATCGCCAAAAAATTCATGGGTGACGCCGCCGGGGCCCGGGAAGCGTTTCAAAAAGGAAAAGGCTACGCGGAAAAATGGGTGAGCGAAGTGCCGGAGGACGGAAAACGTCACGGCCGCCTCGCTGGAATGCTCGCCTGGCTCGGTGAAAAGGACGCGGCAATCGCGGAAGGAAAACGGGCTACGGAATTACTTCCGGAAAGTGTCGACGCATTTGAAGGGCCGATGTGCACACAAGCGCTCGCCGAAGTCTACCTCGTCGTTGGTGAATACGATAAAGCCATCGAGCTCACGGACGGTTTGTTGACGCGGCTGACACACGTCACGGTCGCGACGGTGAGGATCAGCCCGCTCTGGGATCCAGTTCGGCAAGACCCGCGTTTCATCGCGATGATGAAGAAGCATGGCGGGTAGGACTTCGGCAGTCGCAGCGGTTGTCATTCTCCTCGTCGCGGCTTCGGCGGACGCGGCCTGGACGGTGACGGCTTCGGAAACGGAGACCAGCGCGACAGGCGCAGCCGAACACCGCCATATCACCCTCACCAGTGATACGGGCGACGACGCCACCGTCGACGTCGCGCTTTTCTCGACGAAATCGGCAAACGTGCGCGTCATCGATAATCCTGGCCGAGATAACCTCGCCGCCGTCATCGGGCGCATGGCCGGCATTGCCGGGGTCAACGGGGGTTACTTCGATCCGCAGGACGTCCCGGTTGGGCTCGTCGTCGCGGACGGAAAATTGCTCGCGCCATTTCGCAAGGCGCGTTTGCTCAGCGGGGTGCTGATTGCGGATAAAACGCGGATCGAGCTGCTCCGCTCGGCGGAATATTCCTCACGCAAAAATATGATGACCGCCCTGCAATGCGGGCCATTTCTCGTCGATCGCAGAGCTGCGGTCCCCGGACTGAACGCGGTGAACTCCGCCCGTCGAACATTCGTCCTAACGACCGGATCGGACCGCGTCGGGATTGGTTCCTGTTCGCCCGTCTCGCTCGCCGAACTGGGGGAAATCCTGGCCACACCGCGTTTTCTCACCGACGTTAAAGTGCAACGCGCCCTCAATCTCGATGGCGGTTCTTCGAGCGCCTTCTGGTTTGCCGGCGAAAACGGCGTGACGTCGATGAGCGAATACAAGACCGTCCGCAATTTCGTCGTCGTCACGCCGAAGTAGTCCGCGGCTACATTCCTTGACGCACCGCGTCCGTCCACGCAAAGCTTTCAATCCGATGCGCACCTTCGGCGGATTCACTCGCAACAGCGAAATCGCATATGGCGAAGTGCGCGGCGAAGACCTCCATTTGCTCTCGAAGGCGTATTGGCTCGGATTGGATTTCACCGGCGAAGTCGTTCCTCTTCGCGACCTGCGGATCGCTCTCCCCGTCGCGCCCAGCAAGCTGCTTGCGGTCGGTCTCAACTACGCGGACCACATCGCCGAAATGAAGCGCACCCCGCTCGGGACGCCGCTCGTTTGGTTCAAGGCGCCGACGTCATTGCTCCCGCATGAAGGGACCATCGAGATCGCGTTTCCGGAACACAAAACCGACTTTGAAGTCGAGCTCGCCATCGTCATCGGCAAACCGGGGAAAAATGTGAGCATGAGCAGGGCTCTCGATTACGTCTTCGGGTATTCCGTGGGCGAAGACATCAGCGACCGGGTCCTCCAAAATTCCGAAAAGCAGTTCGGGAGAGCGAAATCTTTCGACACTTATTCGCCGATCGGGCCCTTCGTTTATTCGGACGTCGACGTGAGCGATCTATCCATCACCCTGCGCCAAAATGGAGAAGTGAAGCAGCAGGCACGGACAAGCCAGATGATTTATCCGGTCGCCGAGATCGTTTCGTTTGCCAGCCAATCGCTCACTTTGCTCCCAGGCGATGTCATTCTCAGCGGGACGCCGTCGGGCGTCGGTGCAATTAAGGAAGGCGACATCCTCGAAGCGCAGATTGGAAACTGGCCCATTCTTCGCAATTCAGTCGGGAATGCGCGCACGGTTTAGAAAATAATGCTTCCCTCGCGCAATTTCCCCGCCCTAACTTACATCCCACGGAGGACGATGATGCGAACTAGAATTAGTGGCTCCTCCGAAAAGTCGAATCGACGCACGAAAAGTTTTGCTCGACTAGCACTTATGTCGTTGGAGAGGATACCCAACTCATCCGAATCCGCGTCCGGCAATACTTTGCAATCAACCCTATGAAAACACTGCTAATCGCCAGCCTCTGCTCTGTCACTCTCGCGCTGACTTCGTTCGGTCAGGCTCCACCAGCCACCTCGCCGGCGACTAGAGCGCCGGCCGCACCTCCGACTACGGCGACCAGTCCGGCCACGGCGCCCGTCACCGCCCCAGCGACCTCGCCCGCCGCTCCTTCGACTGCGGTCACCGCGCCCGGAGCGACCGCAACGGCTCCCGGCCTTTCGCCAATCCCCGGCACAACCCCGCCAACCACGGCGATGTCGCCCGCGACAACGACTACGACGACCGCGGCTGGGACGCCCGGCGGTTCACCGACCCCGGCGGCGAGCCCGGAAGGCGCGTTCGATAAGAATTTCTTTGTCGATAACTTTAAAAAAGGCGGCCCAATCATGTGGCCGATCCTGGTGGTCTCCCTTACCGCCCTCGCCGTCGTGCTCGAGCGAATCTTCTGGTGGCTGGGCCGCTGGATGCGCCGCGATCCCAAACGCATCGAGAAAGTTTTCACCGCCATTGAGGTCGGCGACGTCGCGGAGGCTTCCCGGCTTTCCCGCGATTCGCGAGACCCGGTCCTGCGCATGATCTGGAACGGATTGAACCACCAGCACGCCTCGCTTCAGGGCGCCTTGCAGGTCGCCGCCGGTATCGAAATCAAGCGCGCCGGCCGTTTCCTCGTGGTCATGGACACGCTAGTTACGCTGGCCCCGCTCCTCGGTCTCTTGGGAACGATTACCGGTCTGATGAAATCGTTCAGCTTCCTCGGCAACGAAGAGCTGGCCGTGCAGGCAGTGACCGGTGGTATCGCCGAAGCGCTCATCGCGACCGCCTGCGGTCTCGGTATCGCGATCTTCGCGCTGATTCCGTTTAACTTTTTCACGTCTCGAGTGTCTAACTTAGAGTTCGAATTGCAGACGGCTGCCACGAACCTTGAGGTTATGTTGGAAGCACAAAACAAAACTGGAGGACACCATCCGGACGTGGCAATCCCGGGAACGACGCCTTCGTCGGCCACCCGGTCGTCCATCTAAGACGAGGACAAACCGATGGAAGTCGCGTCACCCATCCCAAAGAAGCACGCGCGGATCGAGATCATTCCGCTGATCGACATCATGTTCTTTCTTCTCGCGAGCTTCATGATGGTCAGCCTGAGCCAGACCACGATGAAGGGGATGAAGGTGAATCTGCCGACCGGCGCTTCGGGCAAAACGCAGTCGAAGAAGGATTATATCAGCCTGTCGGTCGACAAGGATGGGTTCTACTACTTCGACAAACAGCGGATCGCGCTGGAGGAAATCCTGCCGAAGTTGCAGCAGGTCTACAGGACAAATCCGGAAGCTAAAATTTTCATTCGTGGCGACCGCGAGGCCGTCCACGGCAACGTGACCCGGATGCTCGATCAAATTCGTTCTTCGGGTTTCAGTAAATTGTCATTCGAAATCAAGAGCCAGGCCACGTCCGGGGTGCCTGGCGCACCGAAATAACAAATGGCCGGCCCACTTTTATATCGTCCGCCCCCGAGATGGCAAACCTGGGCCGCTTTTGGGGGCGCCCTTGCGATTCATTTCGCAGCTATCGCAATTGCTGCGATTAAGCCCGCTGAGAAGGTCGTTGATCTGACCGACATTCCGGAAGCGACGATCGAGGTATCGCTCGATCAGCAACCGGAGCCGCCACAACCGACGCCGCCGCCGGAGGAAGAACCACCACCGCCTCCGCCGCCGGAAGCAATTCCGGAAGAGAAGCCGGAGTTCGTTGAAGAAAAACCGACCCCGCCGCCGAAACGGCCGCCCAGCACGGCACCGGTGCAGCCCATTGCCAAACCGAAGCCCGCCGGCGTGGCTGGACCAATGTCGATGTCGTCAGCAAAGGCTGTCGCTGTTAGTGCGCCACGCCCGGAATATCCGTACGAGGCACGCCGTTCGAAGATCACCGGTAGTGGCGTTTGCGTCATGACGGTCGATACCGGCAGTGGAGCCGTTACCAGCGCAGACATGGCAACAAGCACCGGGAACCCCATTCTCGATAACGCGGCTACGAGCGCATTCCGGAGGTGGCGTTTCAAACCCGGCACGGTTTCCAAGGTGCGAACGCCGATCACCTTCACGATGAGCGGGGCGCAATACTAACGGAGCACCACCATGAGAATGCGATCGCCCATCCCGAAGAAGCACGCCCGCATCGAGATCATTCCGTTGATCGACATCATGTTCTTTCTCCTCGCCAGCTTCATGATGGTCAGCCTCAGCCAGACCCACATGAAGGGCATCGCGGTCAACCTGCCCAGCGCGAATTCGCCGCCGCCACCGCCCAACCAGGCCAAGGATTATGTGGCTATCCGGGTCACCGAAGGGAACCTGATTTATTTCGATAACGTTCCCGTCATGAGCGACGACGTGCAGGGTAGGCTACAGAAGCTTCATGACGCTAATAAAGATGTGAAAGTCTCCTTGAGCGCTGAAACCCTTGCCACGCACGGCGACGTAATTGCCGTCCTGGATAAGATCCGCCAGGCTGAGATCACCAAGGTCGGTTACCAGATCAAAACGGCATCTGCTACGGGCGCTCCCGGGACAGTTCCAGCGCCCGGCGCTCCTCCCGCTCCGCCGCCGAAGTAATTCCGAGTTCGCACGCGCGGGGCGTCCTCCCTCCAGCGTCAGCGCGTCAATGCTTCACGCAGCAATCGAATCGCCGCGGCCCGGTGGCTGATTTGATTTTTCTCGGCTGAGGAACATTCGGCGAATGTTTTGTTCCAGCCGTTCGGCTGAAATACCGGATCGTAACCAAACCCGTTCGAACCGCGCGGCGCGTCGATGATCGTCCCATTGACTGTGCCTTCGAACGTCGCCAAAAGCGCGTCGCCTTTCGCGAGCGCGAGGACACAACGAAATCGCGCCGTGAAAGGTGGCTGCCCAGGGCGCGCGCCCAATTCTCGCAGGAGTTTCGCCACATTGGCCTGATCGGTCGCCTTCGCCCCGGCATATCGCGCGGAAAAAACACCCGGCGCTCCGTTCAACGCGTCCACTTCAAGCCCGGAATCATCGGCGATAACAAGACCGGGAAAATTCCGCGCAATTTCGACGGCTTTCAGGATCGCATTCTCTTCAAAAGTCGAGCCGGTTTCTTCAATTGAGGGCACAAGCGGTTGGTCCGACAAATCGTGAACCTCGAAATCTCGGCCCAGCATCTCGAAAAATTCCCCGGACTTGTGGCGATTGCGAGTAGCGACGAGAAGGTGGCGCATCAGGCAAAATGAATTAGGGAAAAGGAGGGAGGCAGAAAGTT
Organism: Chthoniobacterales bacterium; assembly: GCA_045809825.1. Lineage (GTDB taxonomy): Bacteria > Verrucomicrobiota > Verrucomicrobiia > Chthoniobacterales > UBA10450 > AV80. The sequence continues at coordinate 8,048 of JBJMXC010000229.1, forward strand.
TTAGTTTTTCTTCGCCCGTTCCTGTGTTCCTGATTCTTTCCTAATGAACGAGCGCCGCAAACCTTATCCATTCGATCAACTCGAGACGAAGTGGCAGGAGGTCTGGGACGAGACCGGCGCGTTCCATGCGCCCAACCCGGACGAACCCGGGTTCGATCCCGGCAAGCCAAAGTACTACGTCCTCGACATGTTTCCCTACCCGAGCGGC
>JBJMXC010000230.1:0-8242 GCA_045809825.1 Chthoniobacterales bacterium
CACCACTCGCAACCCGAAATAGACGATTAGCGCGGATGGAACCGCAAAGAAAAGCGAGCCCACCAGGATTGGCCGGCCGACGGTCAAAAACGTCGTCCATTCCATGAAGTCGGAGAGGGCGACGCGCCGGAAGCCGGCCCGTTGTGGAACCCGATGATACAGGGCCCACATGCCGAGACGGTATTGCCAGACAAACATCGCCGGGACGAGCGGAAGCAGCAGATCATGGAGCTGGACGGTGATGACAGCTGCGGTCTTGTTCGCCTTAAGAGCCCAGGTGATGAGAAAAGCGAGGAGCGTTTTGAGACCGAGCAACGGGCTAAATCCGAAAAACATCCCGATCGCCGAGCCAAGCGCGATACTGTGAGGTATGTCCGGCAAGGTCATCAACGTCATGTGGTGAGCGCGCATCCACCGCACCAGCCGTCCCCATGGGCCGAGCCGCCTGCCGTTGACCGGCAACGCCGCGCTCTCCTCCCCTGGCGGTTTCTCCATGGTCTAAAATAGCTCCGTTTGTCGCGGCGTAGCGGGGATCATTTGGCCGAGCGCCTTCCGCATTCGCAAGGCTGCATGCGGCGCGTAATCGAACGCGTTGTTATTGAAAACGACGTGCACTTCCTTCGCGTCCGTCGCCAAATCGCGCGCCCGTTCGGCGACTTCTTCGATTTCGGCGTCGCTGTAATCGTAATTGAACCGCGCCGCTACAGTTTTCCCGGTCGTGTAAGCGTGCGCGTCGCGCCCGTGCAGCCGCAGGTAAGCGAGCTCCGGATTTGTAATCGCATTCAAGTCCGGCGGCATGATCGTGAAATGCTTTTCCGCCGGGGCGTCAACCGCTACGAGGGCAGCAGAGTGCCTACGAAAAAAATCCAGTGTTCTCTCGCGGTTATCGCCCTCCACCCAGTTGCGATTTCGCAACTCAAGCGCGAGCCGGTACTCCCCGAGCGCGCCTAACAAGTCGTCGAGTTCGTCCAGCGAATGTCTCCTCGGAGAAAACCCGGGCGAAAGTTGGAGCAACAACGCGCCCAGTTTCCCATTCCGGCGCAGGATCTCGAGCGGCCTCCGAAATTCTTCGATCATCGCCGCCTCTAATTTAGGCGTTAGGGTTACCCGGCCCTTTTCATCGGTCTCCGCCTTCTTCTGCAACGCCGGCGGCAGCATCTTCGCCTTTGTGGAGTGCCGCGAAAGCAACTGATGCAACTTCACGTCGAAAATGAAACCGTCCGGGGTGGTGTGGCACCAGCGGTCGGTGAGCCGTGGATCCGGCACCGAATAGAACGTCGAGTTCACCTCAACCAAATCGAAGTGCTGCGCATACCAGGCCAGTCTGTCGCCTGCCGGCATCTTCTTGGGATACCAATGCTCGACGAATCCCGGATCCGACCAGCTCGCCGTGCCCACGAGGATCTTTGATTTGGATTTTCCCTTCGCCACCGGCCCGATTCGATTCGTTTTCCGAGTAAAAGTAAATCCGCTCGTGCCGCGGCTTGAAATCGCCGTCGTCATCCGATCAACGCTTTTTCACAGCGTTCGAGCAGGCGCGGCGCTTCCATTCGCTGTGCCCACGCCGCGAATCCGGACGTCGCGCCACGCCATCGCAAGGTTTCAACCTTCTTGAAAAGCCGCGCATCGGTCCGCAAGGTGGCGAGCTTCTTGAACAAAAGCGCCAGGTCGCGGTGTTCGCGGAGAACGTCTGGCGGAAAATTTTCGATTGGACCGTACAGGTTCAACAGCGTGACCGCCGTCTTAGCGCCGATCCCAGCAACGCCGGGATAGCCATCGGCGGCATCGCCGACCAGTGCGAGCAAATCTGGAATGAGCAGCGGCTCGACGCCGAATTTCTCCCGGATCCCGGCGGCGTCGCGAATGATTTTTCTGCGGCCATCGATCTGCACGACGCGCGTATCTCGAACGCACTGGGCAAGGTCCTTGTCGGGCGTCCAGATGGCGACCTTCTCCACTTTTCGGTCTCGGGACGCGAGATGCGCAGCCGAAGCGAGCGCATCATCCGCTTCGAGCTCTACCATCGGCCAGACGACAACGCCCATCGCCGCGAGCGCCTCTTCGAGCGGGTGAAACTGCGCCAGGAGCGCGCGCTCAATGCCGGCGCCGGTCTTGTAACCGGGCCAGAGTTTATTACGAAAAGACTCAATCACATGATCGGTCGCGACACCGATATAGGTATCGCCGGTCTCGATCATCTGAAGCACGCCTTGGAGGACGCCAACGACAGCGCCATAAGGCCGATCCACGCCCTTGTTAAAACGGCGCAACCCGTAGAAGTGACGAAACAGCTCGTAGGTCCCGTCGATGAGATGAACGATCATTTTGGGATCAGCGTCCGCTGAGGAAATTTGCCATCCGGCGATTCGATTCGTTCTTGAGAAAAAAGTAAACTGCGACCGTTTGTTTGCAGTTGCGTTCGCCGTTCGATGCGGCATAATTCGGACTTCAAGACGCGGGGTGGAGCAGCCTGGTAGCTCGTCAGGCTCATAACCTGAAGGCCGCGGGTTCAAATCCCGCCCCCGCAACCAATTCTCCACCCGCTGTAGCCGCGGTCTGTGACCGTCGATGTCTCGAGAAAACGTCGCTTGCCGTTCACCCGCTCGCAGGCAAAATATACGGCCCGTCGATCGACGGAACATGGTCCAGAGTAGCTCAGTGGTAGAGCGGTCGGCTGTTAACCGATTGGTCGTAGGTTCAAATCCTACCTCTGGAGCCAAATTTTAGAGCGCGGCGCATTTGACGGGACGAATCGCGAAATTATAGTTGTTAGGGTGCGCCGCGAATCTCTCGTCCGGGTTTTTGTTGTCTGCGCGATATTTGTTGTCACGCATGTCCGCGGACAGAGCGTCGACTTCAATTCACCCGGCGATCTCCAAAGTAATTTCGATATTCAACCGGGAACGAACGGGACGTTTTATTCGCAGGTTTCCACCGGCGGAATTACGGGTGGCGCTGTCGACGTCTTCGCGATCAGCGATATCACGGACACCGTCGTTTTTAAGACGTCCACGCCTTCACCGGGTGAGTCGACGATCGGGACCGCCTTGTTCTTCCGCTATGACGCAACGCTGAGGGATCCGACAACCTACGGATTTCCGCTGATTCTGGGATTTTCGCGCACCGCCATCAATGGAGTTGAAGCGGGCGTTTACCTGCAAACCTACAACGACACGACCAATAGAATGCTGCCCGTGATTTTCGGCGCGCAGGCGGAAACCCACGCCGGACCAACCGCCACCTTGATTTCCACGCATTGGTACCGTCTCCAGGTGAATCTCGAGCCTCTGAGCGGCACCGGCAGAGCGCTGCTTTCAATGTCGCTGGTGGACTACGGTACTTCCGGCCAGCAGCCGGAAATTTATTTTCCTGCTTTTTCGAAGGAGGTCCCCGTTTTTTCCGGCAACACCCCGACCGCGTTGTTTCCCGCCTTCCGTTCTTTCAAGTCCGGTGGCGCGGATTTGCTCGATAATTTTTCCGTTTTCACCGGCGGCACGCTTCCGAGTTCGAGCCGGCTCGCCAATATCTCCACGCGTGGACGAGTCGCGAATGCGGACGAGACCCTCATCGGCGGTCTTATCGTCCAGGGGGACACGACTAAACGTGTGATTGTCCGCGCTCTCGGTCCTTCCCTAATCCCGCACGGTGTCCCGGGAACCGTCGCTGATCCGGTGCTGACCCTGTTCGACGCGAGCGGAAGTCAGATCGCGCAAAATGACAATTGGCGCACCAGCCAGGAACAGGAAATAACCGATACCCATCTCGCGCCGACGAACGATCTCGAAGCCGCGATCGTCATCTCGCTCACACCCGGCAATTACACCGCCGTTGTGAGCACGAAGGGCGCTCCGGGCGTAGGTTTGGTTGAGGTCTACGATCTGGAATAACCGGCGGTCACCGGTCCCGGTTGTCCGGCTGCGAATAATAGCGGCGATATTGGACCGGCGTGCTGTAGGGCCGGTGATAGGAATTCTGCGCGTCCATCCGACGCCATTTTTCTTCGGTGCTGCGAAGTTGCTCGTGCTCACGGGCTTCCCGCTCCGCGCGGGAGCGCTCTGCCTCATAGGCGGCCTGCCGGTTCAGGTGTTCCCGCCGAGCGATCTCCTGTTGTTCCGCAAACGACGCAGCCGAAGCGTTGTTCATCGCAGCCGATGCCAGCTGCTGTTGCCGGTTTGCCTGTGCGCTCGCTAGCTGCTCTTTCCCAGCGGTTTTCCGGATATTCGCGTCGTCGTAGACGTCCTTCTGGACTGGCGTCAGAATATTCGCCGGATCCTTCATTGCCGCGAGCAACTCGGGCTTGGCAAAGCTCTTGAACTGTAGCTCTTCCTCCGCACTGAGGTGCTCTGGAATATGGCGCCGATTCACGGCGTCAAGAGCGTCCTTATGGTATCCGGCCCGGGCGAGCAGGGAGACTTCGTTGATCGAGATTGCCTGGCGCCCGATCCGCAGATCTTCGGCGGTTGGGGCTGGCTGTCCCGCCGTGTCGGTTGAACGCTGGCAGGCGGTTAAACTGAGCAGCAAGGCAGAGAACATCGCGAAGGTCAGGGGGAACAATGATTTTTTCATGGGCCTGCTCCCTAGCAAAAAGAGGGCCGTAGTTCCTTGGCCTGCGTGGAATTCGCGTTGGCGGGCCAGAATGTAGCGGCATTGACGGAATTGCTCGTACCAACTACATGAGTCGCCGCAATGCCGCCCGTCGCTGAAGGTAAGCATACTATTTCGCCTCTCACGGCGACGTGCATCGTCGTCGCCAACATGGTTGGCACCGGCATTTTCACCAGCCTCGGATTCCAAGTGACCGGACTGCCAACCGGATTCGCAATCCTGGCGCTTTGGTTGGCCGGCGGGATCTGTGCCCTCTGCGGCGCGCTCTCCTACGCTGAGCTCGGCGCCGCTCTGCCTCGATCGGGCGGCGAATATAATTTCCTCCGCGAAATTTATCATCCGTCCCTCGGTTTCCTCGCCGGATGGATTTCCGCGACGATCGGGTTCGCAGCGCCGGTCGCTATCGCCGCGATCGCATTCGGAACTTACTTTGCCGATCTTGTTCCCGGACTGAACCCCCTCGTTCTCTCGGTCGGCATCGTCACGATATGCACGGTCGTTCTGTTGCGTGACCTGCAGCTCGGGAGCGCCTTCCAGAACGGTTCCACGATTTTGAAGATCTCCCTCATCCTCATCATCGTCGTTGCGGGTTTTTGCGTGAAGTCGTCGCAGCCGATCTCGTTTTTGCCAGCGAAAGGCGACGGCGCATTAATCGTGAGCGCGCCTTTTGCGGTGAGCCTTTACTGGGTGATGTTTGCGTACTCCGGGTGGAACGCGTCGACCTACATCGTCGGAGAATTGCGGAACCCGGCCCGCACCGTCCCACTGTCCGTCGGACTGGGAACCGTGATCGTGGCGCTCCTTTATTTGGCCACCAACGCCGCTTTCCTTCGCACGACTCCCATGCCCGAAATGGCGGGCAAACAGCAGGTCGCCATCATCGCCGGGTCCCACATTTTCGGTGCGGCGGGCGGCAAGATCACCGGTCTCTTCATTTGTCTCGGGCTCATTTCGAGCGTCAGCGGAATGATGTGGATTGGGCCCCGAATTACAGCCGCGATGGGTGAAGATCTGCGCGCCTTGAGTTGGCTCGGGCGGCGCAATGCCCATGCCGTCCCGGTCAATGCGATCCTCGGACAGTTCGCGATCGTGATCGTCCTGCTTTTGAGCGCGACGTTCGAAACCGCCGTCAGTTACGTCCAGTTTAGTCTTACCCTTTGCTCTACCCTGACGGTCCTGGGGGTTTTCGTCCTGCGCTGGCGGCAACCCGATCTGCCACGCCCCTACCGGACGTGGGGCTATCCGGTTACGCCGATCATCTTTCTCGCCATCAGCCTCTGGATGCTCGAACATCTCCTCGCCGACGCTTCCACCCGCGGTCCCTCCATTTGGGGACTCGCGACAATGGCTCTCGGGTTAACCGTTTATTTTCTTTCTCCGAAAACCAAAGCGGCACGTGCGTCTTAACGAGTTCATGAAACGATTTTTGCCTGTCCTGGTCCTCTTTTTGACCGTGGTTTTCGCGCGCGCTGGCGCTCTCGATGAAACGGCCCGCTTTCTCGCGGGCATCCATGTCCCAGGCTCGTACTTGGAGCCGCTGACGCGGGATCCCGCGTGGCTCGATCATGCCCGCGCCTTGGATAGCGCCTGGGTTAAAAAGGATTATCACCAGGTCCGACCGATCCGTGCCTGGATGCTCGAAAACGCGCCGGAAATTTACACAAACCCCAGCCCCGTCTTCTACATGTTTGGCGGCCCGGACTTTCTCTACGCGAACCTGTTTTATCCGCAGGCCAAAACCTACATCCTCGCCGGCCTCGAACCGGTCGGCACCGTTCCCGATCTTTCAAAGATGGATATCAATGCGCTCCGCACCGACCTCAACGCGTTGCGCGCCTCCATGCACACGGTTCTCCAGACCCATTATTTTATTACCAAGGACATGCGAGCCGAGCTTACCCGCCCGAATCTCGGCGGCACTCTCCCCATTCTCTATGTTTTCCTCGCCCGCTTGGGTTGCACGGTCGTCGACACGACTTACATCAAGACCCCGGCTGACGGTGTCCGGATCACTTTCACGACACGTGGGGGGCCAAACCAGACCTTGTATTATTTCAAGACCGACCTTTCCGGCGGGCCCAGTCCGTTTTTGAAATGGTGCGCCGGCCAGGGCCCCGGAAACAGCCTGCTCAAGGCTGCTTCCTACCTCATGCATACCGAGGGTTTCGCCGGTGTTCGCAATTTCCTGCTCAACAACAGCCGGGTCATTATCCAGGACGATTCCGGTATCCCCCTGCGCGCGTTTCCCAAAAACTGGAAGGTCGATTTTTACGGACACTATGTCCCGCACGAGGAATTCCTGAAATACCAGCAACCTGATCTGGCCGCGATTTACAATCGCCAGCCGCCGCCACCCGATCTTGGTTTCGCCTTCGGTTACCATTGGCAGAAAGACCGCGGACTGCTGATGCTGGCGACGCGCAAATAAGCTTGGCTTTCCCAAGTCGGTCACCAACGTTCTTCTCTTCGCTGTGCGACTGAAACTACTCCTAATTGTAACCGGACTGTTACTCTCCCGGTCTGCCTATGCTGTTGATGCGGTAGCAGACGCGACCGCCAAGTTTCTCGCCGGACTGCCAGTCAGGAACACGCCGCTGGAAGCTTATGTGAACGTCCCGGACTGGATCACCCACGCGACAGTTTTGGATCGTGCCTGGACCCAGCTCGAACAACGTCAGCTCTCAAAGATTCGTGGGTGGGCTCCCCAGGCCCTCGGGCCGGCTTATGAAGATACCGGACCGATGTACTACATGTTTAGCGGACCGGATTTTTTGTATGCGAACGCGTTCTTCCCCAATGCCAGCACCTATATCCTGTGCGGAGTCGAGCCGGTCGGCCCGGTCCCAAACATCGCGAATATTCCGAGACCAATACTCGGCTCATCGCTCGCGAACCTGCGCAAATCCCTCGACTCCGTCCTGAGCTGGAGCTTTTTCATTACCAAAAACATGAAGGTCGACCTGCGAGCAAACCAGCTCAATGGAACTCTCCCGATTCTTTACGTTTTCCTGGCCCGCGCGGGTTGCACGATCGATTCGGTAGAATCGGTCGCACTCGATAAATCGGGGGCCTTTGTTCCGGAAGGAAAAGGAACTACGCCGGGAGTGAAGATTGGGTTCACCGGACCCACCGGCCGTCCCCAAACGCTCTATTACTTTATGACCGACCTCGCTAACTGGGCGGTCAAGGTTAACCCGAACTTCATGAATTTTTGCGAGCAACAAGGAATGGGAGTGACCCTGTTGAAAGCCGCTTCCTATTTGATGCATTCAGATAATTTCGCCCAGGTCCGCACCTTTCTGCTCTCCCACAGCAAAGTCATTCTCGAGGACGATTCCGGAATCCCTTATCACTACCTCGCAAAAGACAAATGGGACATTCACTTCCACGGCCGCTATATCGAACCGATTCCGCGGTTCCTGAAGTATGGCCAGCTCGACCTTGCCAAAGACAATCGCGCCGTCCCGCGCCAGCCGTTACCGTTTAGCTTCGGTTACCATTGGCAACCCAGCAGCTCGTCACTCATCGTCGCGACTCCGAAGTGAACTTGTAGCGGCGGTCTATGACCGTCGTCTTCGTCTTTTGTTGTAGCGACGCCGCTCGGTCGCCATAACAAGCACTTTGTTAAGCTACGAGG
>JBJMXC010000231.1:0-4576 GCA_045809825.1 Chthoniobacterales bacterium
ACCGGCACCGCCTACGACTTCACCGATGCTCTCTTTGCCGGGTACGATCATTCGATCACCTGCGCGGTCTGGGCCGGGTTCGATAAACCGCAAAAGATTTACCGAGGCGCGTTTGGAAGTGAGATAGCGCTTCCGATTTGGGTCGACGTGATGAACGCTGCGAATGAGCGCTACCCGGCAAAACCAATCCCGGAGCCCAAGGGAATCCAGAAAGCCGAGATTTGTCTCCGGTCCGGATTGCTCGCGACCGACAAGTGTTACGACCAGGTTAAATCCGCCAACGGTGAGACGGTTCGGAAACGCACCACCTATGTCGAGCTCGCTACTTCGGCCCAAATGCCAACCGAACCTTGCAACGTTCACGGCGAGGCCCGGACCCGGCTCGTTCGCGACCTGCCGGCTTCCGGTTTCCCGCGGGCATCGCTCGCGGTCGACCCGAAACAGGTGCGCCCAGTGCCGGCGCAAGGCCCTGTGCTCCTCGCTGAGAACGACCCGTATAACGCCGTTCATTCCACGGTAAAACCGAAGCCGGTCGAGAAGCCAGACGCCGACAAACCGCCGGTGACAGCCGATCCAAATACTCTGCCGGACCCGACGAAGCCGGTTCTGAAAGCCGAGCCGGTCCAGCCCGAGACGACGACCAGAACGACCCCGAGAACGGAGTCCGTCGAAACGCGGACAGACAAGCCCGTGCTGAAAGCGGAGCCGGTCACACCTGATGAAAACAAACCAATCTTGCGTGCTGTGCCAGTGACTCCAACACAATCGCCGAAAGAAATTCGGCGGGCCGAGCCGGTTCGCCCACGGGACGAAATCCCTGAAGAGTCGATCTTGAAACCGACTCCGCCGCCGGCGTCCCGTCCGGACGAACAGTAACGAGGGAATGGCTGCCCCGTCATCCTTTCGCCTCACCGTGCTCAATCCCAATGGGCGCGATTACGCCCAGGGTTTTCCTGACGGCGCCGGCGAGACTGCGCTGCCACACCCGCCCACGAATTTCCACGCCTACGCGGCGTGCACGCACGGCAGTTTCGAGCGAGAAACCAAAGACGCGTCGCTGAAGGCAACTCCTGTCCTGGTCTTGCTCCGAGGAGATTTCAGCGCTTCCGAAAGAGCGGTTGAAACCCTTCAAAAAGCAGGCCGCTTCGTCGCGGTTTCGCTCAAAGAGACTGGGCTTCACCAGATCGCGAATCAGTTGCAGAATTCGACGCGGCTCGCCCGTTTTCTTCGGGTTGTCCGAAGAGCGAACGCGTGTCTCGCGCCAACCCCGGAAGCGGCAGACCTGTATCGATCGGTTCGAGGGCCGGAGCGCGTTGCCTTTATTCCGACGCCTTACCCGATCGAGGATCCGCGCTGGGATTTTTCCCGCCCCGTCGAGTCGCGAGCCGGCATTTTTATCGGCACCCGCGAATGGGACGTTCCCTCCCGCAACCATCTCGCCGCGCTGCTCCTCGCGCGCCAGTTAAGTGACGAAACGGGCCAGCACGTCACCGTATTTGATTTCGACGGACGCAGAGGCGGGCGTTTTCTCTCCGAGATCGGTTTCAAATCCGAAAAGCTCCGCGTCTTGCAGAAGCCGCTCTCCTATCCGGATTATCTTCGCGAAATCGCAAGGCACCGGATTGTGTTCCAGCTCGATACCAGTTTCGTTCCCGGCCAGGTGGCCGGTGACGCCTTGCTTTGCCGCGTTCCGTGCCTAGGCGGAAATGGCGCGATCGATCGCCTCGCATTTCCGGAGACGTCCGGTTTCGCGCGTTCGATTGGCGAGCTTGGGGAGATCGCATTACGGGCGCTACGCAATCGGGAGTTTTATCAGGGGATGGTTGCGAACCTGGTTCCTGGCGCGACGAAAACTCTCGGATTTCAAACCGTCGCCATCCAGCTCGCCGAATTTTTCCGTTAATTAATCCCTCCAGCGCCGGCTTATTACTTCATCGCCTCAAAATAATAATCTTCGAGCTGCCGAACTTGTCCGGCTTGTTCGAAATGTTTCCGCACTGTTTCGGCTCCGGCTTGGGCGATTGCGTTGAGATTTTCCGGGTCTGTGGCGCTCTTTAGGAGAGCGGCCGCGAGCGCTTCAGCATCTCGCTCCTTTACCAATATCCCGCTTCGCCCGTTCTCGATCGCTTCCGGAATTCCGCCGTGTTCCGTCGCGAAAACCGGCAGCCCGCTGGCCATCGCTTCCAGCATCGAATTCGGGACGCCTTCCTGGTTGCCGTCGCCTGCGACTTCGCTCGGATGGAGAAAAATATGTGACTGATAAAACAACTCGCGCAGCTGGGTCTGGGAAATGAAGCCAGGAAAGAAAACCTTGTCCGAAATCCCGAGGTCCGCAGCGAGCGTCCCGAGCTCCGGTCGGAGTGGCCCTTCGCCAGCAATCGTGAACTTGGCCGCCGGATAACGCGCGGCGAACCTGGCGAACGCACGCAAGCTGACGCGCAGCCCTTTCTTCTCGATCAATCTGCAAGCCTGGACGAATTTCCACCCTCCATTCTCCGGCCACGCCCGCGGACGGAATGGGATTTCGCCAATCGGAATACCCGTGTGCTGGAGCCGAATCTTCCCAGCCGGACACCCGATATTCATCAGGGCTCGGCCTAACGACTCCGATCGCACCAGGACCAGCCGGACCGCATCGAGCATTTCCTGGGCGGCCGCGCGGTAGGCACGCTTATCGAGGTCGACCATGACGTCGGCACCGTGAAACGAAACCACTGACGGTTTCTCCCAGGCCCGAATGAGCGGCAGGAGGTGGACCGCGATATGTCCAAAGTAGATGTGGAGCAGCTGCGCCTGCGCGTTCGTGAGAATTTCGCGGAGTTGATCAACCTCCCCCCGCGAAATTTGCCACGGGGCGTCACGCAGTTGCTTGAACCAAAAGCGGCGGAGGAAATGCGTCGCCGGCTTGCCGGTAACGATGACTTTTTCGAATGGATACCGATCCGCTTCTTCGCGTTTCTGCGCGATGACGACCGGCTCGACTCGCCGCAGCGCGATGATCTGCCGATAGATGTGGAGCATCTCCGGCTTCAGGAACGTCGCGCAGTAACATGCGACCACCGGCGGCGTGGATCGCGAAGCCGCGGCAACGATCTCCGTCAAAACCGAAAGGCGAAAAGCTTAATGCCTCTCCATTTCCCGGCCTCGTTGTGGCGTGGGTCGCGGTTCATTTCCGAGGGGTCGTAAGAGATCGCTTCCTGCGAGGTCCCGTATTTGGCGGGCGCTTTCGGGTTAAACATTTGCAGAAAATTGCCGCCCCGAATCCCGCGCGGGATGACGCCGTCCACGTCCCGTGTCGTGATCGCCGGCGCTTTCTTTTCGGGCTGTTGCTTCGGGCGCTTGACCGGCGCCTGGTAGGTTTGCGCAAAGGTCGACGAGGCAGCGGTCAGGAGCAGACAAACAACGAGCAGGCGCGTTTTCATAGAATAAGGCAGACGATGGAGGGTCAGTTGAATCAGGTCGCGGCGGGAAAAGCAAGCGTTGGTTGTGGGTTGGCGCTGGCTCCAGCGCGGCAAGGTCCGAGCGGCGCTCGGACAGGGGACAACACTTTCATGAATCCTTGCCCGTCTCGGATGGTCGGCGCACAATCAGGGCGCAATGGATTACCTGGAAAAGGCGCGTCGCGTTCTCGATATCGAGATCTTGGAGCTCCAGCGTTTGCGGGAACGGCTGGACGCCAATTTTTCCCGGGCCGTTAGCCTGATCAAGGATTGCGTTGAAGCCCGCGGCAAAGTCGTCGTTCTAGGGGTCGGAAAATCCGGCCACATCGGACGGAAAATCGCGTCAACTCTGACCAGCACCGGCTCACCCTCCGTTGTTCTCGATTCGCTCGACGCGCTGCACGGCGACCTCGGGATGGTGGCGGACGGCGACGTTGTCCTTGCTTTCAGCGCCAGCGGGGAAACCGAGGAACTGCTCCGGGTTCTGCCGGCTATCGCGCGCTTCCAGGTCCAGATCGTCGCCGTCTGCGGAGATATGAGTTCGAGCCTGGCGCAAAACGCCGACGTTGTCCTCGACGTCAACATCGAACAGGAAGCGTGTCCGCTGAATCTCGCACCCACTTCGAGCACCACCGTCATGCTCGCCCTGGGCGACGCCCTTGCCATGGTCCTGCTCGAGGCCCGCGGTTTTCAAAAGGAAGATTTCGCCCGGTTTCATCCTGCCGGAATGATCGGCCGCAGCCTGCTCCTGCGCGTCCACCAGATTATGCGGCCGCGCCATGCCCTCGCCATGGTCGCTCCTGATTCGCCGGTCCGCTCGGTCCTGAAAACCATGACTGACGTGCGCGCCGGCGCCGCTGTCGTCGCGGACGAGGAAGGCCAGCTTCTCGGCATCTTCACCCACGGCGATTTCGTTCGTCATTTCCAATCCGACCCGAAGATTGCCGAGCGGCTAGTCGGCGACCTGATGACATTGAACCCGGTGACGGTTCACCAGGACAAGCTCGCGGTTGAAGTGCTAAACCTGCTTGAGCGGCACCGGATCGACGATCTCGTTGTGGTGGACGATCAGCAGGTACCGGTTGGGATCGTCGATTCGCAGGACCTGACGAAGCTCAAATTGTTGTGATCTCGTA
>JBJMXC010000232.1:0-19822 GCA_045809825.1 Chthoniobacterales bacterium
GTTCTTCTTCTTTCGCGACCCGGCGATTCGCGAGGTTTACGTGGTGCCAAATTTCATCAGCGAAGGTTATTTCACCCGCACGATAATCCCGCGGGAGCTGGAGCTAGCTGGATCGGAAACCGTGCGACCCGACGGGCAGGTTTGGAAATATTGCGACCCGGTAGGCAACCACGAAACGATGACCACGCATTTGCTGGAGCGGGCGCGTGAAATAGCGCCGGCAATCCCGGAAAAGGAAACCAGCCTCCTCATCGTTGGCCACGGAACGAGCTTAAATGACAACAGCGGCGTGGCGGCCAAGGAGCAGGCCGAAAAGATTCGACAGCGCGATCGCTATGCCGCCGTCCTCAACGTTTACATGGAAGAACCGCCGCTGGTGTCGGACTGGCTAAGCCTGACCACGACGCCGAATGTTGTGGTGGTTCCGTTCTTTATATCGGATGGCCTGCACAGTTATGAAGACATCCCCGTCCTGCTCGGGATTGAGCCGCAGGGCCGTGCTGCTGCAGCCCCGGAATCGGCAGAAGCAGGTCCGTCCGCACACAACCTTCACGGGCGCTCACTCTTCTATTCGACAGCAATAGGAACCGACTCCAGATTCGCAGACGTGATCATCGAACAGGCCATGGCGTTTGCCAGAAAGCAGGTGCTTCAATCAGCCTCGTAAAATCAGCAGGCAAATTTACGGTTCAAAATGGACGCCACCGGGAAAATTGGGAAAAAACTTCAGGAATTGGGCGCGTTCGTCCTCGCTGGGGCGAAGAAGCCCGACCAGCTTTGCACGATGGCGGAAATGATTCGGGCCGCGTGCGATTATCGCTTTGTCGGAATCTATAAAATTGTTCGCGGCGAGTTCGTAATCGTCGCAAAGACCGGCGACTGCCCGCCGGCGTATCCGCGTTTTCCGATCACCCAGGGTCTCGCCGGTGCGGCCGTGGAATCGAAGCAAGCGATCATGGTCGCCGACGTTCACAAGGACCCGCGGTATTTGCCGACATTTGGCAGCACGCAATCCGAGATCGTGGTCCCCGTGATCACGGAATCAGAGAAGATCGTCGGGCTGATTGATGTTGAGAGCGAGAAGCTCAACGCATTTACCGAGAACGACCGCGATTTCCTTGAGCACGCCGCGTTTCTAATCGCGCGCGCCTTGAAGTGACCGCCTCCGCCCAGGAACAGGCCCTGGGAAACTGGCTGGCGCGGGGCTTGCGCCGAATGGGCGAGCTGGCAATCACCGCAGCGAACCACGCTTACACGCTGACTCATCGCGACGACGCGGACCGCTCCGATCACGCCGCGTACACCGAACCTGAAGCCGCGGCCGAGCTGGCCCGCTTTGACGACGCCGGCAATTACCGGCCCCTAAAAACCGCGCCGACGCTGCGGCACGGGTGGAAACTCACCGTGGAAACCCTCGAGGAATTGCGTGTCGCGCTCGACCACTTCTACCCGGGCCGCCTGGCTGCGCATTTTGTTGCCGAACAGGAACAGCTGAAAACAACGCCGCTTCGCGCAACGTTGGAACGCCAGACCGGCATGTATCGCATTGCGGCGCAGATCACCGATGCGCAGGCGAACGAGCTGGTCGGAAATTTTTGCCGCTCCGATGGCGGATGTCTCCGCACCATCCTTTGGCGTCGTGACGTTGCCGGTACGATACCATCGAGCAAACTCCGGCCTGAAAAATTTGACGCTGCATATGACCAGACCGGACGGCGGGAAGCGGTGATTCCGTTGCTTTGCCAGGAAGCGTGCAGCTTACTCGTGGCGGAAGCGCGCAATGTCGTCCAATCATCGCGATGATCATCCGGGCCCGCATCGTGGTGCCGATGAGCGGCGTCCCGATCGACGACGGCGCGGTCGCCGTTGAGGGCAACACGATAACCGGCGTCGGTCGGTTCGCAGATCTACGGCGGGGAACCGCGGCGCCAGTCCTCGACCTCGGAGAGCAGGCTCTGCTTCCAGGATTGATTAACGCGCATTGCCATCTCGACTACACCGTCCTGCGGGGAAAAATTCCGCCGCAAAAATCATTCGCCGATTGGATTCGCGCGATTAATGCCGAGAAAACACCGCTCACCGAACGAGACTATACCAACTCGATCAAGGAGGGATTCGCCGAAGCGCGCCGATTTGGGACAACCGCGATTGCTAACCTGACGGCGCTGCCGAAGCTGGTTGCGACGATCAAGGCGCCCGTCCGAACGTGGTGGTTCGGTGAACTGATTGACGTTCGTAATCCCGAGGAGGCGGAGACGATCGCGGACGATGCGGCTCGTTCCCTCCGCTCCGCTAGTGAATGGGGACTTGCCCCGCATGCGCCTTATACCGCTTCGGAGCGATTGTACGCGCGTTGTGAAGAGATCGCGCGCCGCAAGAACCGGTTGCTGACCACACACCTCGCCGAGTCGGAGGAAGAGGCGGCTATGTTCGGCAGGAAGAGCGGGCCAATGTTCGAATTTCTTAAAAGCATCGGCCGGCCGGTGGATGATTGCGGCCAGGAAACGCCCGTGTCGCTCTTCCTGCGCACCCGGGCAATGGACCTGCCGTGGATCGTTGCGCACTTGAACGAGCTTAACTCCTCAGATTTCGACTTGCTCGCCGCGAGGCCCAAATTTCACATCGCGCATTGCCCGCGCAGCCACGCTTTTTTTGGCCATAGGCCCTTCGCGATCGAACGGCTGCGGGCCCTCGGCTTTAACATCTGCCTTGGGACTGACAGTTTGGCCAGCAACGCCGACCTCAGCCTTTTCGCCGAAATGCGCGCGCTCTTGGGCAAGCACGATCACTTAACGCCGGGCGACGTTCTGGAAATGGCGACAATCAATGGCGCGGCGGCCCTCGGACAACGCAATCGCCTCGGCTGCATCCGGGCGGGCGCGTACGCGGACATGATCGCTTTGCCGGTTTCAGGTCCCGACGTGTGCCAAAGCATTGTCGCGTTCGAAGGAGAGGTCCCGTGGACGATGCAAAACGGGCAAATCGGTGAAAATGCGGACAATAGGGCCCATTGAGAAGTTTCTCAATTTCGCTTTCCTTTTCTCACTTCTGAAATATTCTCCGCACTGCGAGTATGGCGAAAATCATAATTATCGATGACGAGCCCGCGATGGTGGAGGTCATTGTGACGCTTTGCCGGGAAAAAGGGCATCAAGTGTTTCCCTTCAATTCTGCGCCCAAAGCGATCGAGCAATTGGACGCCATCGGGCCGCAGGTCGTCATCGCCGATATCAAGATGGAGACGATGACCGGCTTCGATGTTCTCCAGCATGTGCGCGAGCATCATCGGCAGACGGCCGTCATTTTGATCACCGCCTACGCGTCGGTCGAGACAGCGGTCGACGCGATGAAAATGGGCGCGTACGATTACGTGACCAAGCCGTTCAAAATCGACGAGCTCCAGATGACGGTGCAGCGGGCGCTCGATTACCAGGCGGCCCTGCGCGAAAACACCTACCTTCGCAAGGAGCTCAAGAACCGGTACCGGTTCGAGAACATCATCGGCACCAGCCGCAAAATGCAGCAGGTCTACAACCTGATTAACAAGGTGGCCGACACCGACAGCACGGTCCTGATCCAGGGCGAAAGCGGCACCGGTAAGGAACTGGTTGCGCGCGGACTGCATTTCAACAGCAACCGGCAGCATCATCCTTTCGTCGCGATCAACTGCAGCGCGTTGCCGGAAAATCTGCTCGAGTCGGAGCTATTCGGGCACAAGAAGGGCGCCTTCACGGGGGCCGTCGCCGACAAGCGAGGGTTGTTCGAAGAAGCTAACCTCGGCACAATTTTTCTCGACGAAGTCAACTCGATGGCGCCGCAACTGCAGACGAAATTGCTGCGTGTTCTTCAGGAACGCGAAGTCAGGCGCGTCGGCGACAACAAGAGTGTGCCGGTGAATGTCCGAGTCGTCGGCGCAACCAACGAAGTTCTCCAGCAGAAACTGAAGGACGGCACTTTTCGTGAGGACCTTTATTACCGCCTGGCTGTTATCCCGGTCGAAATTCCGCCGCTCCGCGAACGTCTCGAAGACGTTCCACTGCTCGTAAATCATTTCCTGCAAAAGCAGGCTTCGGTTACCGGCGGTGAGCCGAAGAAGATCGATCCGCAGGCGGTCGATATTCTTTGCCACTACGATTATCCCGGCAACGTCCGTGAGCTCGAAAACGCGATCGAGCGTGCTTGCGCTTTGTGCGAGGAGGAAATGATCCTGCCGAGCGATTTGCCGCCGCAGATCGTTGCCGCGGCGCAGGGTGAAAAGGCGGAACAAGCCGTGGCCTCGATGCCGGTCGGCCAGTCTCTCGACGAATTCATCCAGCAACAGGAACGCGGCTATATTGAAGCGACGCTGAACCATTGCGGAGGCTCGCGCGAGAAAGCCGCCAGCGTCCTCGGGATCAGCATGGCGACGATGTATCGCAAGGTTGAGCCGAAGAGCAAAAAGTAAGGTGCGCGCCGCAGGCAGACCGATCTGTTTCGCCTGCTGCCTGCTCGCCTTTCTCATCCAATCTGCGGCCTTTGCCGCCGAACCTGCCGGCCCGAGCACGCGGGAAATGGAGCGGATCAACTGGATGGAGT
This sequence comes from Chthoniobacterales bacterium, assembly GCA_045809825.1. Taxonomy (GTDB): domain Bacteria; phylum Verrucomicrobiota; class Verrucomicrobiia; order Chthoniobacterales; family UBA10450; genus AV80. The sequence goes on from JBJMXC010000232.1 coordinate 4,576, forward strand.
TCCGCGAATGGGTGCCCGGCAAAATCAACACCGTACTCCTGCCACTCGGGACAATCGAGCCCCACGGCGTAACTGCGAATGGGGCCGACATTCTTGCGCCCGTCGCGATTGCAAAGGACATCGCGCCGCGGGTGAACGCCATGATCGCGCCGGTCATCCCTTACGGATTCACCGGGGTCATGGACGCTTATCCCGGAGCGTTCACGGTTCCCGAAGACGTTTACCGCGCGTATGTGCGTTCAGTCCTGGTCGGGCTGGCGAAGAACAAATTCAAGAACATCATCCTGATTAATGGGCACGGCGGCGGGCAGACGGCGATCCTGACGGCTCTTGCGCAGGAAGTTGGGCGCGAGACCGGCACGCGGATTCTGGCGGTCAACTGGTGGTCGTACTGCACCGACGTTACCCTGGAAGTGTTTGGCGAAGATGGGGGACACGCGGCCGAGAACGAAAATGCGTTTATCCTTGCGATCGATCCGACGCTGGTCCATCGCGAGCGTTACAACCAGGACATGGTGACAGCGAATCCGTCGCCCGGAACCTGGAGCGCCTATCCGAATCCTTCGAGCATCACCCTTTACAAGGACGGCCAAGGTTATCCGAAGTTTGATCTGGCTAAGGCGAAGACCTATTTCACCAAGGTGAACGACAAGCTCACCAAATTAGTCCAGGAAACAATCCGGAAATGGGACCTGGCGGGACTCTGAAACGAACGCGCTAACCGCGCTTCGTGTAGATCCGAATCTCGTTAGCGGCCTTCTCCATCTCGTCGAGTTTTTGGAGCGTCGCCTCCTGCTGCTTCAGGATTTCGTCGTTGGCGGCTTTGATCGCCTCGAGCGCTTTCAAAGTCGTTTGGTTCGAAGTGGTCGTGACTCCGGCGGCTGCGACGCTTTTGGTCGTCGGGCCCGGCGTCATTGCCTGGACAACGATCGGGGCCGGCGTTTGCGCGCCGCTGATGGAAAACGAGACCACTGCGATGAGGACGGAAAGAATCGTGGTGCGCATGATGTTATTTCCCTGATCGGCTTGCGTAAATCCGGGCGAGGCGCAGCGCTTCGGCGATCGCTGCAGTCTTCGCATCGATTTTAGCCTGGTTATCCGCCATGGCGGCTAGTTGTCCCTGAACTTCCTTCGCCAAGGTTGCCGCCTGTTGCTGGTCGCGATCGTTTTCTTTTGAAGGCTCGGCCGCGGAGCCGGGAATTGCCGTAGCTAGAAGCAGGGCGCTGGATAGGGCAAAAAACGTTTTCATAGTCGGGCAAGGATCGCCTTTCTAAAAGCAAGTCGTATTCCCCCCTCGTCCGAGCATCGTTTCACGAGGGAGCGCGGCGTGAAAATTGCTTGCTTTTCGCCCCTGCCGGAGCATACCATCGGAACCATGGCTGGCCCGGGGATGCACCAATCGCAGAATCTGTCGCTTCAGCAGGTTCTCGCCCCGCAGCTTCAGCAGAGCCTCCTCATCCTCCAGGCGCCGCTCCTCGAGCTTCGCAACCTCGTCCAGCAGGAGATGGAAACGAATCCGGTCCTGGAAGAGCTCGCAACCGAGCCCAATGCCGACGGCACTGAAGAACCGCCCGCCACTACGACCACCAAGGCGGATGACGATTTCAAGGCGGAGTTCGAACAGCTCGCCAAGCTCGATGACGAATGGCGCGATTACATGGCGCAGTCCGGCAGCTACAGCGCGCGGTCCCAGGAAGAGGAAGAAAAGCGGCAGTTCTTTTTCGATTCGATCGCGACCCAGGAAACGCTTCAGCAACATCTGATGGGTCAGCTCAACCAGACCCCGCTCAGCGCGGACGATCGCAAGACGGCTGAGTTGATTATCGGCAACGTCGACGACAACGGATTTCTTCAGACCACCCCGGAAGAGATGGCGCTCAATACCGGCATCCCCCAGGACGATTTCGAGACGATGCTCCTGTTGATCCAGAGCTTTTATCCGCCCGGGGTTGGCGCTCGCGATCTGCGCGAATGTCTTTTGATCCAGCTCAAGCGCGAAGGAAAAGGGAACAGCCTCGAATATAAGATCATCCAGGACCACATGGCGGACCTCGGGAAACGGCGGTTCCCAGAAATCGCGCGCCGGATGGGAATCGGCGTAGAGCAGGTCCAGAAGTGCGCGAACAACATAGCTCAGCTCGATCCGCGACCCGGCCAGATTTTCGCGGCGGCGCCCCAGAACTACGTCCTGCCGGACGTCACCGTGGAAAAGATTGACGGTCAGTATCAGGTGATCCTGAACGGGGAACAGATTCCGCACCTCCGGATCAGCAACACCTACAAGGACATCATGTCACAGGACGGGAACGGCAGCGAAGTGAAGGATTATATTCGCGACAAGATCCGGAGTGGAAAGTTCCTGATCAAGTCAATCCACCAGAGGCAGCAAACCATTTCGAACATCGCGCACGAGATCGTCAAACGGCAGCGTGAATTCCTCGATCAGGGCACCGCCCATCTGAAGCCCATGACGATGGTCCAGATCGCGGACGTCGTAGGAGTCCATGAGACGACGGTCAGCCGCGCCATCTCCGGCAAATACATGGCGACGCCCCAAGGCGTATTCGAGATGAAATACTTTTTCACGCCCGGCTACCAGACCGCGACGGGCGAGTCCATGAGCAATACCAGCGTGAAGGAAGCGATCATGGACCTGGTGAAAAACGAGGACGGCGCCTCGCCCTTGAGCGACAAGGAGATCGTCGAGATCTTGAGCGAGCGTGGGATTCCGATCGCCCGCCGCACCGTGGCCAAATACCGGACCGAGCTGAACATTCTGCCGAGCAACATGCGGCGGAAGTATTGACCCGTTCATCATCATGAACGCGTCCCTCAGGGCTGCTGTCATCGCAGAATGGCGCGGTCTGCCGGCTAACAAAACCCGGCCCGACCGCTGGCAGGCGCCCGGAGATTTGCTCCCGAAGCTGATGCAACAGCTGGGCTTGAGTGAACGTCTGCGCGAGACTGAAGTGATCGATGCCTGGAAACAAATCGTAGGTGAATTTATCGCGGCCCATTCCGCACCAATGAACCTGCGAGCCGGTGTTTTGTTTGTTCGCGTTCTCCAACCCGCGCTCCATTACCAGTTCGAGCAAATCTCGAAAGCGGAAATCCTGCGAAAATTGAAGCAGCGCTTCGGAACAAAGATCATTCGCGAAATCCGGTTTCGCATCGGCTAGCTTTCGTCCCTCGATGCAGATCAGGCAGATCTTCATTTCGGCCGGCCACAATTACTTTGGCCATCACGGCCGGCCTGCCGATAATTTTCCACTCAGTGAAGTCCGCGAAATTGAGTGCGTCGCCGGCCATGGAATCAAGGGCGACCGTTTCTACGACTACAAGGACGATTACAAAGGCCAGATCACGTTTTTCTCTTTCGATATTTTTGAAAAGCTGCGCGATCACTTTGGCCTCACCGACAAATCGCCGGGCGCGCTTCGCCGTAACGTCATCACCTCCGGGATCGATCTGAACGACCTCATCGGCGAAGAATTTTCGATCCAGGGCGTTCAGCTTCGCGGGACGGCGCATTGCCGCCCGTGTTACTGGCTCGACCAGGCAGTCGCACCCGGGACAGAAGATTTTCTCCAGGGAAATGGCGGCCTGCGGGCGCAGATCCTCAGCGACGGCGTCATCGCCGTCGGTGACGCCCGACTTCTTCTCGCCGCTCCGCGATTGCTGGAAACTTAGGGCCCGGTCTGCTCGGTCAGGCGGCCGTTGAAAATCAATTCGGCGATCCCCGACTTGTCGAGCTCGCCCAAGCCGAAGGCGACCATCTTGTCGTACTGGGCTTTCGTTTCCCGCGCCAGAGGCAGGTCAAGACCCAACTCCTCGGCAAGAGCCAGCGCGATTCCACTGTCCTTGGCCGCGTGCGATGCCGAAAAGAAACAGGAATGCTCGCGATTTTGCATGTCTTCCCCATCGGTTTGCAGGACACGTGAAGCGGCGCCGGTTTGTGAAAAGACTTCGCGCAGCATCGTCAGATCGAGCCCGAGGGCGTCCCCCAGCCCAAGCCCTTCGGCGAGCCCGGCGGTGTTAATGTTCATCACCATATTCACCAGCGCTTTGACCTTCGCGGCCTCGCCGCTCTTGCCGATGAAGCGAAGGGATACGCTCAGGTCTTTCAGGATTGGTTCGGCCCGGCGAAAAACTTCCTCGCGCCCCCCACACATGAGGTAGAGCGTTCCTTCCCGCGCCTGCGTGATACTCGACGCCATGCACGCTTCCAGCGAAGAAGCGCCGGCTGCCTCCGCCATTTTTTCTACCTCGAGATGGACCTCCGGCGAGAGCGTCGCGCAGTTGATGAAAAGTTTGCCGCGACTGTTCACGAGGAGATTGTCGGCACCGGTAAAAATTTCACGCATCGCCGCGTCGTCGGTAACGATCGTGAAGATGACGTCCGCGCCCGCGGTAACGTCACCGAGCGTCGGGCTCGCCGCGCATCCCAGTTCGGTCGCGAGCCCCGTGGCCGTCGCACGATTTGCGTCGTAAACCGTAGTCACATGGTAACCCCGATCCTTCAATCGCCGCGCCATGTTCGCCCCCATCCGGCCAACTCCAACGAATCCGATGTTCATTTTGTTTTCCTCTTATTGGTAGGGCGACGCGCTGCGGAGCCGAGATCGTTGCAGCTCGACAGAGTCTCGCCCTACCGTTCCGCGAAAAATGGATTGTCGCGCTTCTCTTTTCCCACCGTTGTCAGCGGTCCGTGCCCGGGGCAAACGAGCGTCTCATCGGGCAGCGTGAGGATTTTCTCGCGGTTGTTCCGGAGCGCGTTTTGATACGAAACGTTCCCGCCGCCCATCGACGCGGCAAAAAGCGAATCGCCGACAATGGCAATCGGTCGCGCCAATCCATGGATAACGTAAGTGATCCCGCCCGGAGAATGTCCCGAAGTCAATCGCGCTTCGATCTTGAGCGATCCGACTTCGAACTTTCTCCCTTCGGCAATTGGCTCTGCTCCCTCCTCTGGTTCCAGCTCTGAAATGTAAACCGGCGCGTTGGTCGCTTTCCGCAGCCGCCGCAAATCGGCGACGTGATCGGGATGGGCGTGCGTCAGAAGAATCAATTTCACGTTCAAGTTCTCTCGCTCGACCCGCGCCAACATCCCACTGCAATCCGCCCCGGTATCGAACGCGGCCGCGTGACGCGTCGCTGGATCCCATGCGAGGTACGCGTTCACCGTCATGTCGCCGTAAGTCGTGTTGAATTGCGCGAGGCCGTCCATCGTCGGGACCTGAGCGGGTTGCCATTGCCCGGTTGCCAGCTTTTGCAGAGCAGTCGCGTTTAACTGCAAAATCGGGGCAATTTTCTTCAACGCGTCCTTATCCCCATCGCCTTCCCGGACGCTGCGCACGTCGGTAACGTCCACGCCCGCCCGTTCCGCGAGTTGGCTGTCCGAAATGCCAAGTCCACGCTGGGCCTTGCCGATGATGTCCGAAACGGTGTCCTCGAGTGGGATAGTCATAAAACTGTCTACGCGACTGCCTCGACATTGCGAAGGTCGCCAATTCCTCGCAACGCAATTTTCTCCACCTGCTCGGCGATCTCACCCAGGGAATAGCAACGGCCGGTTTCCTTTTCGATCGACGTCATCGTGACGTTGGTAATTCCGCAGGGCACTATCTGTTTGAACGGCTCCAGGTCGTCACAAACGTTCAAGGCGAATCCGTGCATCGTTATCCAGTGCCGAACGCCGACACCGATTGATGCGATTTTGCGGTCCTCAATCCACACTCCCGTCAGCCCGGGACGGATGCTTGCCTGAAGGCCCACCCTACCGAGCGCTTCGATAAGAAGTGCTTCCAGCCACCGCAAATAACGATGCAAATCCTGCCCGCATCTTCTCAAGTCGATAATCGGATAGCCGACCAACTGACCGGGTCCGTGATACGTCGCCTGTCCGCCCCGGTTAATTGGAAACAACGGATGCGGCAAATGTTGCGCTCCGCGAAGGCTCGACTGGTCCGGCGTCCGGCCGATGGTGTAAACCGGATCATGCTCCAGAAGCAGAAGCTGGTCACCTAACGAGTCGTTAACGCGCTTCTCCGCAACCAGCTTTTCCTGCAGCTCAAGCGCGTCCCCAAATGGCATCCGGCCCAGCCATCGGACATTCATATTTGGGCCCCACCCGGAACTCCCATCCGAACCGCTTCCTGGGCCCGGATGTGCGTTAATCCAATCGCGAGGGCGTCAGCCTCATCCGGTCCCGGCGTTTCTGTCAGGCCAAGTATCGCCCGAATCATGAATGCGACCTGGTTCTTGTCGGCGTTACCGCGGCCTACTGTTGCCTGTTTGATCCGCGTTGGTGGATATTCGAAAACCGGCAGACCCCGCTCCGCCGCGGCGAGAATAGCGGCGCCGCGGGCCGCGCCGAGGACGATCGCTGTCTTATAGCTCTGGACGTAAATGACCGATTCGAGCGCGCAACAATCCGGCTCATGTTGGTGGATCAATTCCGCGAGGCGGTCGTGAATTGCCACCAGGCAGGACGAGGACTTCACCGGATTGGCATTGTGAATCACACCAAAATAAAGGACACGGGGCTTGGAGCCGTTCGCCTCAACTATCGCGACGCCGCTGTTCCGCAACGAAGCATCAATCGCGAGCACGCGCATATCAGTGCGCCAGCCAGCCCAGGACAAGAAATACGGTGCCGACCGCGCCGAAACCGAGACTAACCACCCAGAAACGCCAGCGCTTTGTCAGGGCCGAGATCGCTGCGATCGCAATCGCGATTTGGAACATCGTTACGCCGCGAGCAAAGACTTCGTGCTTGTGAAAATTACTCCGCGCTTCGGCCTGCCGTTCCTCGGCTTCCTGTTTGATTTCCGCCTGTTGCTCCTCGTATTTCGCCGCCTTCTCCTTGTCCTGATCCGTCGCGGTCGCAGTCAGGGTCATCTTTGCCTCCAAGACAGACGCCTTGATGCTTTTCGCCTGGTAATAGGACCATTGGTCCGCAGCCTGGATCTGGCTCATCATCGCTTCGTTGGCGTGTTTCCCGGAAAGCAAACCAGCGATAGCCGCAAGCACGGCAAGGATCGCGGTACTCAGCGCGACCCACGAGATCCAGTTCGCACCGCCGTGCTCGGCACCATGATGGATATGCTCGTGCAGGTGTTCCAGCGGGACTTCGGCTTCTTCCATTTCGGGTAGCGTAGTTTCCGAGCGCTGTTTTGTCATCCTGAGCCTGCGTCCCGCGCCGTAGGCTGCGCGAAGGCCGGTTCAGGTGACAAAATAGAGGCCTAGCCGCCATTTGGTTGTTCCCTCCTTCCCGCGATCTGAATACCGTCGGCCCACCCGTGCAAGGGCAATGCGGCTGATCGTCTGTCAGTCAGCGTTGAAAAGGACGCTACTTATATGCTCAATTTTCTGTGGCCGTTGATCCGCCCCTTCGCGTGGCTCGCGCGATGGTTGCGAAAGATTTTCCGGACAGCCTTCGGCCAGTTTTCCTATCGCCCGCCCCAATGGTTCCAGCGCGGCTTTACGCGGGTGGCGATGTTCCGGCGCGGCCACCCGGTGCTTGTTGCGATGCTCGTGCTGATCGCCTTTGTCCTGACTACCGGTTCGATCTGGACGTGGAAATGGTACAAGCGCCAGCCCAAACCACACACCGTCTCCGCCCAAGTCGCTGCAATTCCGGTTACTCCCCTCGAAAAAGAGCTTAAGTTTCCGGCGTTGACTGTCGAGTTCAGCGAATCCGCGGCTCGCCTCGACGACTTGAAAAACCCAGCACTCCAGCGGGTCCGATTGGATCCGCCGGTAGCCGGCGCGTGGAAATGGATCAATGATCATACGCTTGCCTTTGTGCCGACGCAGGACTGGCCGGCGGATCGAAAGTTCCAGGTCATTTTCGACCGCGAACTTTTCCCGCCGCATGTGCGCATGGAGAAGCTTCAGTATGAAGCGAGCACGCCGGGGTTCCGCGCCAATCTGAAGGACGTAACGCTTTCGGAAGACGCGAAGGAACCGGGGGTGCAGCGCGTGCTGGCGACGCTCGAGTTGTCGCACTCTGTGGAGCCGGGAGAGCTGGAAAAGTTTCTCAACCTCGCGATGACTGGCGGCTCGAATGTCTTCGCGCCGAACGACCCTGCGCCGCATTTCACGATCACCTACGGGTTGCATAACAGGCAGGCCTACGTCCGAACCTCGCCAATTACCCTCCCAGCGGAAGAGGATTGGATGAAATTGATCCTGCGCGACGGCCTTCGGACGGTGCAAGGCGGCGCGGAGCTCAAGGAACCGGTCGAACAGAAAACCCAGATCCCATCCAAAGCGACCGCTTTCAAAATCAAGTCGGTCGACAGCAGCATTGTCCGGAACAAGGAAGGCGAACCGGAACAGATCCTCAACATCGAGACGAGCAGCGATATCGCCACTCCGGACCTGGCGAAAGCGGTCCATGTTTATCTTCTTCCGAAAAAGGAGGGCGAAAAAACGGAAGAACCGGATGAGGACTCGAGCTCCGAAGAGGTGAGCGAATCGACTGAGGCGACCTCGTCGAGCGAGACCGCGAAATCGGACGAGGAAACCAGCAGCGACGGCGACGAAGAAACGACGGACAGCAAATCGCCGGATACAAAGTGGGCAAACGCAGAGGAAGTCACCGAAGAGATCCTCGAGCGGGCCACGGTCATTAAGCTCACGCCGATCCCGACCGAGAAGGAGTTCGCGCGCGATCATCATTTCAAGTTCCGGATCGAGAGCGACGGCCAGCTTTATGTGCGCGTCGATAAGGGCGTGAAGGCGCGGAGCGGATACGAGCTCGCCGAAAACCAGGAAAACATCGTCGCGCCAGCCGAGCTGCCACAGGAAATCGAGATCCAGGGCGACGGTGGTTTGCTGGCGCTCGGTGGCGAGCGCAAACTATCGATCCGGTCGCGCGGCGTGCCCGTAATCAAATTCGAGATCGACCGCGTCCTCTCGACCCAGATTAATCATCTCGTCAGCCAAACCGAGGGCGAATTCCAGGCACCGGAATTCAGGAACGGGGCCTTCGACCAGGACAACATCTCGAGGATCGCGCGCGAAGAACAGACCATCGCGCTCCAAAACAAATGGAAGGCTAATTATTCCGGCTTCGATTTCTCGCGCTACCTCCAGAAGCCGGCCGACGGCGGCAGCGAGCGCGGCTTGTTCTTCGTAACCGCGCGTGGCTGGGATCCGGTCGCGAAGAAATTCATCAAGGGCGTGACGACAACGCGCTTCATCCTGGTCAGCGATCTTGGATTGCTCCTGAAGAAAAACGCTGACCAAACAAGCGACGTCTTCGTGGTCTCGATCAAGACCGGGCAGCCCCTGGCCGGCGTTACCGTGGATATTCTCGGGCGCAACGGCCTCGCGGTGCAAAGCGCAAAAACTTCCCCGGATGGCCGCGTGACTTTCACGCCGGTCGAGAAGAACGAGCACGAACGCAAGGCCGTCGTCTACGTGGCGCGGCTCGGAGAGGACATCAGTTTCATCCCCTACGCGCGCGACGATCGGATGCTGAATTTCTCGCGGTTCGACATCGACGGCGTGAACAAGGTGCTGGCCGAAGATCTCGACTCCTTCGTCTTCACGGAGCGCGGCGTTTACCGGCCCGGCGACGAGATGCACATCGCGTTCGTCATCAAACAGCGTAATTGGCAGGGCAAACTCGCGGGGCTGCCGATTGAAACAGAGGTGATCGACGCGCGTGCGTTGAAAGTCCAGAGCAAGAAAATCGCACTGCCGCCGAGCGGGTTCGCCGAAGTCAGCTATAAGACCGCCTACGAATCCCCGAGCGGCGAATACACCATCAATGTTTACCTGGTTAGGAACGACAAGCGGTCGACGCTGCTCGGTTCCACCACCGTCAACGTCAAGGAATTCCTTCCCGACCGGATGAAGATCGAGACGCGGCTCTCGAAGTCATCTCCCCACGGCTGGGTCGATCCGCGTGACATGAAAGCCGCGATCACGCTGGCCAACCTTTATGGCATGCCCGCGAGCGACCGTCGCGTCAAGAGCCGCGTCGAGCTCTCTCCAGCCGCGTTCTCGTTCGACGCGTTCAAGGATTACAGTTTTTACGACGCGCTCCTCGACGAGAACAAAGTTCGGCAATTTGAGACCGTTGATCTCGGGGAAAAAAATACCGACGCCGACGGCAAGACTGATCTGGATCTGCAACTCGATCGATTTGCGGACGCGACCTACTCAATGCGGTTCTTTGCCGAAGCTTTCGAAGCTGAAGGCGGGAGGAGCATCACCGGCCAGGCGTCCACGCTCGTCTCTTCGCTGCCCTATGTAGTTGGATACAAAAGCGACGGCGACCTGAAATACATCAATGCGAGCACGCCGCGCGCGGTCGACCTCATCGCGGTCGATTCGCACCTGAACAAGATCGCGCTCGACAACGTGACCCTGAACATCATCGCGCAGGAGTACGTCTCGGTGGTCACAAAAAAGGAAAACGGGAGCTACGGATACGAGTCGGTCCTTAAAGAGCGTCTCGCGAAATCCGAGAAACTGGCGATAAGCGCCGACGGGTTCCGTTACCAGTTGCCGACAGAAGAACCCGGCGATTACGTCGCCGAACTTTTCGACAAAGATAATCGCAAAATTAGCCGGGTTCGCTTCTCGGTCGTGGGCCGGGGCATCGTCAAGCGTGCGCTCGACAAGAATTCCGAGCTTCAGGTGAAGCTTTCCAGGCCGCAATACAACACCGGGGAAGAGGTGGAGATCAGCATCTCGGCGCCCTACGCAGGGAGCGGGTTGATCACGATCGAGCGCGACAAGGTCTACGCGCAGGTTTGGTTTAATACCGATGCCGCCAGTTCCGTCCAGCGGATCAAGGTACCGGAGGGTTTCGAGGGCAGCGGCTACATTAACGTCGCGCTTATTCGCACCCTTGATTCGAAGGAAATCTTCACCAGTCCGTTGAGTTACGGCGTCGCGCCATTCACCGCGAATATCGAACGTCGCCGGCTCAAGCTCGAGCTCGATACCCCGGCGATCACGAAGCCTGGCGAGCAATTGCACATAAAATACAGGAGCGATCGGGCCTCGAAGATCGCGGTCTTTGCCGTCGACGAAGGCATCCTTCAGGTCAGCGATTACAAGCTGCCTGATCCGCTCGGCTTTTTCTTCCGGAAATGCGCGCTCGGCGTCGAGACCGCCCAGATCGTTGACTTGATCATGCCGGAGTTCTCGGTCCTGCGCTCGCTCTCGGCCTTCGGTGGAGACGGCGAGAATGCCAAGCAGTTGAACCCCTTCAAGCGGGTCACAGAAAAGCCCGTCGTATTTTGGTCGGGGATTATCGATGCCGACACTACCCAGCGGGAAGTCGTGTATGACGTGCCCGATTATTTCAGTGGAACCCTGACCGTAATGGCAGTGGCCGTCGCTGACGACGCGACTGGCGCCGCGGAGAAGCAACCGCTCGTGCGCGGTCCGTTCGTCATTACGCCAAGCGTGCCAGTCCTGGCGGCGCCCGGCGACGAATTCGAGGTTGGCGTGACCGTCGCGAACAATGTCGAAGGCTCGGGCGAGAATGCCGAGGTCCAGATCCGCGCCGAAAGCTCGGAGCACCTGGAGATCTTGAAGTCGGCGTCGCAGACGATGCGAATCGCAGAAGGCCGCGAACAAACGACCACATTCTCGATTCGCGCCAAAGACAAGCTCGGTTCCGGAACGGTGACTTTCATCGCCAGCAATAGCGGCAAGGAAACTCGGCTACGTTCGACAGTCAGCGTTCGTCCCCCGGCTACCTACATGACGCAGGTTCGCAGCAGCCGGGTCACCAAGCCCAGCGTCGAAGTGGCGGTCACGCGGGACATGTATCCGGAATTCCGGAAACTCAGCACCGCATTTTCGGCTTTGCCGCTCGGTCTCGCCCACGGACTCGATGCTTACCTGAAGGATTTCCCGCACGGTTGCAGCGAACAGATCACAAGCGGCGCCTTCTGCCGGCTCGTCCTCGCGGACGAGGCTGACTTCGGTTTATCAAAGCAAGAGGTCGCCGCCCAGCTCGAGAACGTTTTCGCAGTTCTGCGCCGCCGCCAAAATGACGCGGGCGCTTTCGGTTATTGGGGGCCGGAGGACACCGCAGGGATCAGCTTTATGTCGCCTTACGCAATGCATTTCCTGATCGAAGCGAAAGCCGCGGGGTTCGCGCCACCGACGGAGATGTTTGCGAGCGGCCAGCGCAATTTGCAGGCGATGGTTGTGAAAGAGCCGGGCGATCTGGACGACGCGCGGCGCGTGGCCTACGCGATTTATCTGCTCAGCCGCGAAGGCGTCGTCACGACGAATTACATCATCAACCTGCGCGAATATCTCGATAAACATCAGGCAAAAGAATGGAAATCAGATCTCACCGCCGTTTACCTCGCGGGAGCACTCCATCTCCTGAAGAAGGAGGATGAAGCGGTAAAGTTGATCTCCGGATATCGGATCGGCCAGATCGACAAAAAGCAGATCAATGATTTCTATCAGCCCCTCGGGGCTGACTCGCAGTACGTCGCCATCCTCGCCCGTGAATTCCCGGAGCGACTGAAGAAACTGCCGCAGGCGGAATTTGAAAAAATCCTGAAACCGATCGGTGACGGGACGTTTAACACCCTTTCGGCCGCTTATGCTGTCCTCGCCTTGAAATCGTACGCGCGCGTGATCGCCCAACACCCGCCCGAGCTCACCATCGCGGAGATTGATAAAGCTAAAAAAGAAAACGTGCTCGCGACCGGCGCCAGGCTTTTGCTACGCGCGAATTTCTCGAGTGAGGCCGCCGCGCTTCGATTCCGCGCCCCCAATACCTCGGGCGCGTATTACCAGGTGATCGAAGCCGGTTTCGATCGCAAACTGACCGACAAGCCGATCACCGAAGGGATCGAGGTCTATCGCGAGCTGCTCGACGCCTCGAACAAGCCGGTCACTACAACCCGATTGGGTGAAGTGATTAAGGTGCGGCTTCACATTCGCAGTCTTCGTCCTGACTGGATCACCAATGTGGCTCTCGTGGATTTGCTCCCAGGCGGCTTTGAAGTCGTGAGCTCTTCCCTTGCCGCCGGGATCTCATCGGTCAAAGGCGTCGATTACGTCGAAGTTCGCGAAGACCGTGCCGTCTTCTACGCCGCTGTGCCGCCGGAGGCTCTTGAGATCACTTACCAGATCAAATCGTGCAACCGCGGGACCTTCGTCGTTCCACCGGTTTTCGCCGAGTCGATGTACGAACGCACCGTGAAAGGGCGAGGCCTCGGCGGGAAAATCACTGTAACGAAATGACGAGGAAGCGAAACCAAAGGAGCCCCGGTCTCCAGACCGCCGAAGAAAAGAGGGCGGTTAACAAAGCGCCGCGCCTTGGCAAGAGCCGCAAGCGCTGGCTGCGTGGCGCGCTCTTTTCAGCCATGGCCGTCGCCGCGATCTGGCTGGCGCTGCCAAAGCCGCCGTTGCTCGATGGCGTCGATTTTTCCACTCGCGTACGGGATCGGAACGCAAACGTCCTTCGCGTCACCCTGACCGCCGATCAAAAGTACCGTATCTGGACGCCCCTCAAGGAAATTTCTCCCGCGTTGATCAACGCGACCGTTCAGTTCGAAGACAAATATTACGGGAAGCATCCCGGGGTTAACCCGATCTCGCTGGCCCGAGCGGCATGGAATCTCGTTTCCACGCGCGGCGCGCGCGTCGGTGCGTCGACGATTACCATGCAGGTCGCGCGATTACGTTATCACCTGCGAACTCGCACGGTGGCCGGCAAACTCCGGCAGATCGTTTACGCCCTTGAGTTGGAGCGGCACTACAAGAAATCGCAAATTCTCGAAGCGTATCTCAACCTTGCGCCCTACGGACGAAACATCGAAGGCGTCGGCGCCGCGAGTGAGCTTTATTTTTGCAAAAGCGCAGCGCGAATCACAAGCGCGGAGGCAGTCGCGCTCAGCGTAATTCCACAAAGCCCCGCCCGACGCGCGCTCGCGCCCGGCGCCGAGAACGAGCGCGTGACCCGCGCCCAGGAACGGTGGTATTCGCGCGCGAAAGAACAAGAATTACCCGGGCTAACCTTCCGCGCCGAAGCTCGCGTGCGCCGGCAGCTTCTTGCCCCGCACTTCGTCCAGCAGGTTCTCGAATCACGGAATTCGGAACCGGAAGTGACCACGACCCTCGACCTCGCCCTGCAACAAATGCTCGAGAAACGCGTTACCGATTATGTCGCGCAAAATCGTGATCGCGGGATCGCGAACGCCGCCGCCGTCCTGATTGATTCAGGCACGATGGAAGTCCTGGCGAAGATCGGTTCATCCGATTTCACCAACGCTGAAATCCGAGGACAGGTCGACGGCACCCGCCGCCCGCGCTCGCCGGGTTCGACCCTGAAGCCGTTTGTTTACGCTCTCGCGCTCGACCAGGGCCGGATTCATCCCCTCTCCCTTTTGAAAGACGCGCCACACACCTTCGGGGATTACAATCCGGAGAACTTCGATCGCGATTTTCTCGGACCGATCCGTGCCTCGGACGCGCTGGCTCGAAGCCGAAACGTTCCCGCGGTGACACTCGCCTCGGAGCTGTCGCATCCGACGTTCTACGAGTTTCTTCGCCAGGCCGATGTATCGCTGCCCAAGCCGGCGTCATTTTACGGGCTTTCGCTGCCTCTGGGTGGAGCGGAAGTAACGATGGAGGACCTGGTGCGCCTGTATGCGGCCCTTGCGAACGGTGGCCGCCTCCAGCCGCTTCGACGCCTCCTTAACGAGCCGCCATCGAAGAGCCCGACTCGTCTCCTCAGTCCGGAGGCTGCCTTTCTCACCTTGGACATGCTCAGCCAAATCCCGCGCCCCGGAGCAAACCAAGCGGATCTCGCTCGCTCGGCGCCCGTCTTCTGGAAAACGGGAACGTCACACGGGTTTCGCGATGCCTGGTCGGTCGCCGTCTTCGATCATTACGTCCTGGCCGTTTGGATCGGAAATTTCGACGGCAAGCGCAACCCGGCCTTTATCGGGCGCACTGCCGCCGCGCCGCTTCTTTTCCAGATGATCGACGGAGTGCGCTGGCTCCATCCCTCGCCCGCGAAAGCTCATGAGCCGGATCCGGGATTGAACCTGAAACGCGTCGAATTTTGTTCGGTTTCGGGCCAACTCCCGACCTCCGCCTGTCCTCACCGGACCGAGAGCTGGTTCGTTCCGGGAATTTCGCCAATCGGTGACTGCGATGTGCACCGGGAAGTCCTAGTCGACGCGGCGACCGGCCTTCGCCTCTCACAGGACGATGGGACGCGCCCACTGAGGCGCGAGGTTTA